>NZ_VOZY01000022.1:0-18611 GCF_013419525.1 Acinetobacter sp. YH12076
GACTCATGAGTGCTCGGTTATATGCGGGCCAATTGGTTGTGCGGTAGATTTTGTGTGTAGGCTTCTTCATTTGAAAATTATATCGCTGAAAAAGCCTTTACAGATAGGTTTGTGCAACAAAGCCCTTCACAACTATATATTTACCATTTCATCCATCTAATTCAGTGGTTAGTAATTTAATGAAGATTCAGCAAATGTTTAGATTAATGATTTTATTGGAGTTATCATATTTGCCGGGTCATAACTCACAACTCACATAGCAACTGTAGATTTGAGTGCCGCCTTTCTCAGCATGCTCGTGCAATAATTGCGACTTTATTAGGAGTTCTTCTTCTATCTAGACAACTTTTTCCAAAATTATGGATATTCCTTCAGTAACAATTAGTAATCTAGGTGTTTTGGTGGTTTTTCCTTTTAACAGCTGGTACTACAGTATATTACTTTATCTCATTCAATCGCGTTTGTAGGGTTCTTACCACTGTACAGCCATATTTGCAGTGATACCTGGAGGAGTGAACAATTAAACTACTTGCATACTAAAATTACAAAGCTAAATAAATTTTCAAAGAACACTTGCAATAGTTAATGTAACCTTCATCTATTAAAAATTATTATATTTTTTAGGGGGTAAGGGGAGAATGAGTAATCCAGTTTCTCTTTCAAATAGTTGTATTCTCCTTGCAGGTAGCATTTCTCTTACTACAAATGATGACCAAATCGATAAGGCTCATTCATTTGTTGAAGCTCTTGTAACAGAAGTTATTAATGCTGGAGGCAGCTTTATCGGTTATTTTTCAGCAGAGCCTGTAAATCAAACTCAAAAATCTTTAGTTTTTGATTGGACTATTGCTAGAAAAATAAACGAACTAACTCAAGGGATAGAAAACAAAATCTTTCTTAAGATTGTTGCATCAAATGATCGGTTGCAATGCAAAACCAATTCCGAACAGCGACGGCTTTTAAATAGCATGATTGCTCGTGGGGTTGCTGAACATATTTGTATTGATGACGAAATCTTAACAGGTAGCAATGTAGGTGAAGAACAAATTGAGCATGCTACAGCAATGATTGCACTAGGTGGTGGTAAAGGAGTATTAGATAGAGCTCACAAAATGGTAAAAAAAGGGTTGCCTATTTTGCCTTTAGATCTACAAATCGGATCAAATAAAGAAGATGGAAATGGTGCATTAGGATTGCTAAAAAAATTTAGAGACACTCCTCAAACTTATTTGCAAAATACCGGTTCTACTGTGGTAAAAAGTATTTCAGCACTCTCTTTAGAAGAACCTGTATTAGAATTTTCTCAAATTGCAAAGAGAATTATTACGATCTTTTATAAAGAGGAACAAGCTAGACACGCAGCTCTTCCGCCAGATGTATTAGTCTTGACAGCTTTACCAATTGAATTATCAGCTGCAAGGCAAGCATTAAATATTAATGAAGGTGTACAGCCTATAGTTACAAGTACGGGTCTCCATGTATGGAAAACAGAAATAATTCGCAATGATGGTATACGGGCTAATTGCGCAATAGCATGTTTTTCTAGCGCTGGAAATGTAGATGCTTCTTCAATCACCACCACATTACTAATTGAATTACAACCTAAAAATGTAATCATGTTAGGTATTGCTGCGGGAATGCGCGAAAAATGTGCTTTAGGCGAAGTTGTTTTATCTGAACAAGTCGTTGCATACGAAGGAGCAGCTCTCATTGAAGGTGGCGCTACAGAACACCGGCCTAAAAGCACAGTGTTAGATCTTAAAGTTAGACAGGATGTTAGCACATATTTATCTAACAAAAGTTCTTTAGAAAGTCGCTTAATAAAGAGCTATGAAGCCTTAGAAATCATACTTCCAGATAGTATTGAAATTGGCCCAGTAACTAAAAGTGTTATGCCTAAAACAGTCACTATTGGAAGTGGTGAGAAGCTTCTTCGAGATCCTGAAAAATTTAAAGCCTTAAAAGAACTTAATGGAAAAATTGAAGTTGCTGAAATGGAGGGTGCAGGAGTATTTGCGGCTTGTGCTTTACATAAAAAACCCGTGTTAATGATTAGAGGAATTAGTGACTTTGGTGATTCCACAAAAGACAATCGCTTTCATGACTTAGCCGCAAAAGCAGCTGCTGCAGTAACAGCAGATTATATTACTCATGGCTTAACACTTAATAACTAACTTGGGGAAACACATCAGAATGTCACTTACAAATTCAGATCTTCAATATTATGATGGTAATGTACTTCGTTTACCTTCAGAAAAACGTACAGAATATCATGCACAAGTGGATAATTTAATAACAGAGTTACGCAAACATATCACTTCAAACTCTGACTTAAAAATAGCAAAAGTAGTTAAAGCCGGTTCTTTTGCAAAGTATACAATTTTGAAGAAAACTGTAGATGATCCTATCGATGTAGATATTGTATTTTATATCAGTAATAAAAATGTAGATGATTCGACATTAGACAATCTTAATGACTTAATTTACACGTTACTCACAAAAATTTATCCAACTAAAGCTGTTGAAGATTTTGAGATTCAACGGAGAGCAGCTACAGTAACTTTTGTCAAAAGTGGGCTGAGTGTAGATGTAGTTCCTGTAATTCAAGATGCCCAAGAACCAAACCATGGTTGGCAATATGATCTAAAAACTAAAGAAAAAAACCTAACTTGTGCTCCTTGTCATATTCAATTTATTCGTGATAGAAAAAATTCAGATAAGCATTACCGCACTTTAGTGCGTATGGCAAAACGATGGAAAAATTTTGCGTGCCCTCCGGGCCTTAAATCTTTTCATCTAGAGTTGATACTAGCTTATTTACAAGATCGTGATGGACCAACACAAAATATTGAACAACGTTTTAGAGAATTTTTAGGATTTATAGCTCAAAGTGAATTAAATGAGCGTATTGATTTCCCTGAGAACTCGGCTAAGGTGCAGAAATATTTTTCAGATCCTGTTGTAATTATTGATCCTGCTAACCATGAAAATAATGTAGCGTCTCGAATAACTATAGAAGAGAAAGAACAAATCGTCAAAATAGCCTTACAAGCTTGGGAAACTGCAAATTATGCATCAGTAGAAGATGATAACGACATTTGGAAAGAAATATTCGGTAATAAATTTAAAATTAAGGATTAAAGCATGAGTTCATCATACTCAAGTACTTATTCGAGTACTTACACTGTAGCTGATGTTGAAAAAGTTGTACGTAGTATTAAAGCAGATTTAATTATGATCGCTAGTAGCACAAGAGCGATGACTGAAGATAAAGCGAAAGAATATGCCCATGATATTGAACTATTAGCAAAAAATGAATATTTATCTAAAGTTGATGTAACTTTGATATCTTCCTATGGTTCAGAAGTTAGAGCTATTAAGTACATATTTCAAACTGAAGGTGCATCTGGTACTGAAAGACCTGGCGGAGTAATGTGGCCCCACACACCAGATGGACGAATTAGAATTATATTGTCACATACCGATAAATATCGTAATGAATCAGAAAAAGCTTCCAAATTACCATTGGAAATAACTTGGGTCTCAACAACAGAAAGTACCACTCACAGTAGCCTTTCTGCATCAGGGGAGCGAGGTTATAGCAGTAATGGTTATGGAGCTAATAGGAGCGACTACTCATGAGTAAATCAACAGTTTTTGAAGTTAAGACAGATTTACCAATTAAACAATTTGATGATTTAGCTGACAAATTACTCGGTTTTGAATCTAGATATTCCCGTATTAAGAAACAAGTACAACTTTTGCTTCAGGCTGATGAGTTAGAACAATGGAGTAAACAAAAACATGGGAAAAAACTAGCGGTTATTGATCTTCTTGTCGATCAATATCCTTTAGCTATTTTTCATGGTGATGTAGGTACTGGAAAAACTGCAAATGCTGAAGCAATTGTTAATAGATTAGCTCGTGATGCGAAAATAGAAGATGCTTTGCTATTTAAGCTTAGTAATAAAGTCAGAGGAACTGGTAAAGTTGGTGAAATGGGTACTCTCATTGCACAAGCATTCGATGAAATCACTCGGTCTATTGGACATGGAAATGGTCGAGCTTTTCTTATTATTGATGAAGGTGATTCGCTTGGAGCATCTCGAAGTCAAGAAAATAGTCATCATGAAGATAAAGTTGGTGTGAATACTTTAATTCAAGCAATAGATGATTTAAGAAAACATGGTGGCCGTATCTTTGCAATTTTATGTACTAATCGATTAGCTGCTTTAGATGCAGCTGTTTTGCGTAGAGCTTCCATTGTAGAAGAGTTTGTTCGCCCATCTAATGAAGAACGACATGAGCTTTTTACTAAAGATTTGTCTGACATCGATTTTTCGGAAGATGAAATTGCCGAATTAGTAAGTGCAACTGCTCCTCACGGAGCAGAACCAGGTTGGACTTATTCAGATATTCGTACACGGTTATATCCAACGGCAGTTTCTTTAGCTTTTCCTGATTCAGAATTAAAAATCTCACACTTCCATCAGGCTCTTAGTAAGCTAAAGCCTTCACCTATAATGGCTGGATAACATAATTCTAATTGGAAGGAGCATAAGAATGTATAAAAAAGAGGTTTATATTTCTGTAGACATTGAAACAGCAGGTCCTATAGTAGGTGAACACAGTATGCTGACTATAGGAGCATGTTTCGTATATAACCCTGATATAGAATTTACAATAATGCTCCAACCAATCAGTGATCAAGCAATTGAAGAAGCTTTAAAAGTGTCAGGAATAACTTTAGACCAAGCACGAAAGAAAGGTATTCCCCCCATAGAAGCAATGTCTCAATTTGAAAGTTGGATACTCAAGTATTTACCAGAGGACTCTAGACCTATATTTGTAGGACTTAATGCGCCTTTCGATTGGTCTTTTATAAATTTTTATTTTCTAAAATATTTAAATAGAAATCCTTTTGGTATATCAGCTATAGATATCAAAGCTCTTTTTATGGGAGCCACAAAATGTAGCTGGTACGATACAAAGTCAAGTTCAATAGATAAATATGTACATCCTACTTTACAAGGAGATCATAATGCTTTGCACGATGCAAAGTATCAAGCAGAATTATTTAGATTAGTTTATTCAATTGAATAAATTATATAATTCATATAATTTTCAATTGGGTAATATTAATATGACAAATAGGATTAATTCTGAACAAGCTGTTGAACATGCCTGGAAGTACTTTGAATTACATTCCAACCAAAGAATAACAATGTTCAATTATTTTCTTTTTATCATTGCTGGATTAGGAACCGCTATAGGTGTTTCCATTCAGTCCTCAAGTACCTTTGCTTACATAGGAATATTTTTATCCATTTTCTTAAGTATTACGGCATTTGTTTTCTGGAAGCTAGATCAAAGAACATCTTTTTTAATCAAACAATCTGAAGAAGTCTTTAAAAGATTAGAAAGAAATTCTTCAATTGATATTGGAATATTTTGTAATGAAGAAAGTAATCTTATTAGAGCTAATATGGGAAAAAAATATTTAAGTAAAATTTTGACTTATGGCTTGATATTTAGAGCAACTTTCTTAATTATGGGACTAATTGGCTTAATCGGAGTCTTAATCTTTAGTTTAATAATTTTTGAAAAAATCTCTTTTGAAACTCCCAAAAAAAATGATACTACGTTAATTTCTAAATAAGTAATAACCCTATGCATATCTTTGCATAGGGCTAGATAATATTTTTAGGCTGTTAATATCTAGATATTTTACTAATATTCTTCTGATGAATTTTAATACCAGTGAATAAAAAAAATCCAAGGACTATTAATGGAATCAACCACATACCATGTATAAGATAATTGATATTAGTCTCTATTATTGATCTAAAAGGGAATTGTCCAAAGAACTGAATGAACCGTACCGGGTTTGTCGGAGAGTCAATATTCTGAGAGACTATCCCGATGACAAAATTAAAATATACCCCTGAAATCAGAGAAAGAGCGGTTCAATTATTGATTGAATCCGAGAAAGATTATCCATCGAATTGGGCTGCAATCACAGCAATTGCGCCTAAGATTGGTTGTACTCCTGAAACACTTCGTGCCTGGCATCAAAAGCATTTAGATCAGCAAAATCCTATTAAAGTACAACAGATATCTGACCAAGAAAAAATGAAGCAAATGGAACGTGAAATTAAAGAATTAAAGCGTGCCAATGAAATTCTACGCAAAGCAGCCGCTTTTTTCGCCAAGGCGGAGCTCGACCGCCCACACAAATAATGGTGGATTTCATCCATAACAATAAAGACTTATATGGTGTTGATGCGATTTGTAGGATTTTACCGATCGCAGCTTCAACCTATTACCGGACTCTAGATCTCTGCGAAAATCCAGAACATCGAGCAAAGCGAGATTTACATGACTTGCATCATGCTGAGGAGATTAAACGAATTTGGAAGGAAAGTTCAGGTCGGTATGGTGTACGTAAAGTCTGGCAAAAACTGAAACGTGAAGGCTATATTATTGCACGCTGTACTGTTGCTCGATTAATGAAAAAGCTAGGTATACAAGGTGTTTGGCGAGGTAAGAACAAACAAACCACCCGTAGCCGAGATGACCAAAAACGAGCAGATGATTTAGTGAAACGTAATTTTACTGCTGATCATCCTGACCAACTGTGGGTCAGTGACTTTACGTATATTCAAACAAATTCAGGCTGGGTCTATACCGCCTTTATTATTGATGTGTTCTCACGAGCAATTGTTGGCTGGAAAGTATCTACACGAATGAATACAGATATGGTGCTCGATGCATTAGAGCAAGCATTGCATGATCGAGGCATGCCAAAGAATGTGATTCATCATTCCGACAGAGGTGTGCAATATCTTTCTATTCGCTATACCAATCGTTTAGAAGCTGCAAATTTACGAGCATCAGTCGGTACAACTGGTGATTCATACGATAATGCTCTGGCTGAAACGGTGAATGGCTTATACAAAACAGAGGTGATTGAATATTTAAAAGCAGATTGGCAAGGTTTAGCAGATGTACAACTTGCGACACTAAACAGGGTAGATTGGTTCAATAAAAAGCGTGTACACAGTGCACTGGGTTATGTATCGCCTTTTGAGTTTGAAGCAATGTACTATGATAAGATTAACCCGTTAGGTCAGGTGGCCTAACTTAAATAAAAAAGTCTCCGACAAACCCGGTACGGTTCAATTTCTGGAACCAGAATTCATACCAAAATTTAAGTGCGAGCATTGTCAACGGCATTCTAAAATTGACCCCTTTGATCTCGTATTAAATTTCAACCTGGGGCTGAATCCCAATTCTTTTTTTATCCTTCAAACGATAACTCTCACCCGATATTTGTACCACATGACAGTGATGCAGCAACCGATCTAACATCGCAGCGGTCAACGTAACATCATCCGCAAACGACTTAGACCATTGGCTAAAGGGTAAGTTACTCGTCAATATCGTACTGCCTTTTTCATAACGCTTGGCAATCACGTTAAAGAACAGATTCGCTTCTTCACGTCCAAACGGTAAATAACCAATTTCATCGATAATCAGTAACTTTGGTCCCAGTACCGCACGTTGCATATAGGTTTTCAATTTACCTTGCTGATAGGCTGTACTCAGTTGCAGCGTGAGATCGGCGGCGGTAATAAACTTGGTTTTGACATTGTTCATGATGGCCTTATAGCCTAATGCCATAGATAAGTGCGTTTTCCCTACACCGCTAGCCCCGAGAAACACCACATTTTCTGCTCTAGCAATAAAGCTCAGGTTGAACAACTCGACCACCTGTGATTTGGGAGCACCCAGTGCATAATTAAAATCGTAACCTTCCAGCGTTTTCACTTGAGGCAGGCCTGAGAGTTTCATCAGGACCTGCTGGCTGCGCTGTTGCCTGGCAGCATATTCATGCGTCAAGATAGCTTCAACAAAGTCGGCATAACTTCCATCTTGACCTAATGTTTGTTGTGCATGATGTGACCATTGTGATGCGATGGCAGGCAGATTGAGCTTTTGGCAAAGTTGCTCTATACGGTCGTATTGCAGATTCATCAGGAAACTCCCAGCAACTGGTCATATACCGATAAGGGATGCTGCAAACTCTCGTAGGGCATGACATGCTGTGCTGCTGCAACAGGTACAGTGCTAGAACCTGTATCTGATTGCGGTAATGGCGTAAATTTTTGCTGCTCCTGTTGCAGTCGAACAGCCGGTTTTTCTTGCGTGGTGGCATGAATCCGCTGATTGGCGGTTTCATGCAGCCACCGGCCAATGTGGGCATTGGCGACATCAACATCTAACAGTAAACCCGAAGTCTTCAGGCTTGCTTTCAATGGCACAATAAAGCTTGATTTGAGGTATCCATTAAAGCGTTCAACTTTGCCTTTGGTCTGTGCACGGTAGGGCTTACATACGCGAGGACGAAAGCTGTATTTCTTGGCGCAGTCGAGCAGTTTGGGATTCCATTTATGCTGCCCCTCCTGATAGGCATCCCGTTCAATCATGATCGTTTTAGCGTTATCAAACAGGATTTCTTGAGGTACTCCTGCAAAAAACTGAAATGCATTTTCTAGACCATCGATCCATGCATCCGTACGTTCATGATCATAAAATTTCACGAAAGTCGCTCTGGAATACCCTAATGTTGCGACAAAGGCTTTTAAAGTCGTGTTGTTGCGTCGAATTGTCGTGAAATCTACCTGCATTTGTTGGCCAGGTTGGGTTTCAAAACGAATGATCGGTTCCGGTTGAGCAACTGGTTTTAATGTTGCAAGATATTCCCTCAAGATCCTGATCTTTCCTGGATATCCCAACCCTAAAATTTCCTGGTAGAGCACAACAGCAGGAATCCATTCAGGATGAGCTGCGTTTACACGTTGGAGTAAATAGGGTTTATATGGGTCAAGGATACTTATTCTAGGCTGTATACGCTGATACTGAGGTGTGGTGTTTTGCCGTAAATATTTACGTACGGTATTTCTGGACACCCCCAGTTCACGACTAATGGCTTTAATAGATTTACCTTGTTGATGAAGTATTTGGATTGTCACTGCTTGCTCCAAAGTTAACATGTTGAGCAGTCCAAAATGACCGCTATATTAACCAAGGGGGTCAGTTTTTAAATGCCATTAGGGGGTCATTTTTACACTGCCGCTAACAGCATATCTGATTGTTGGGTAGCTACACTTTGAAATCTCAAAACAGATAAAGAATAGAGTAATGGATAAAGACATGCCGTTGTAGTCGAAGCATTGAACAGCACAACAATTCGATTTTGAGTTGAATGCTTTTTTGAGAGTTTGATTGTCTTTAAGAAGAACATTACACAATTGAAGAACTAAATGAAGTAAACACTATATAGACTTAAATAAAATTAGCCTAGAATTATTTTTTTAATAAGTCATTGTTTTATATATTGTTTATCTATAAACACAGAGAGTTATGAACTTAAAGTACTATGTACTTAATTTAACATAATCTATATTATACGCAATTGGCATGTTAGAACCCATTCAAAATGTCTATATTCTCACCAATAAAAATGTCTAGTTTATGATGGCTTAAACATCATGGACTGGATATGAAATATAGATGCTGATCACTATGTCTGACAAAGAAATTCAACGTCTTGCTGTTCTGCAAGACGTTCGAGATCATCGTATTACCCAAGTCCGTGCTGCTGAAATCCTTAATCTTTCAACCCGTCAAATTACCTGGTTATTACAGAAGCTCAATCAAGATGGTGTTTCAGGTATGGCGCATGCCAGTCGTGGTCAACCTGGCCATCGTCGCCATGATGATTTATTAAAATCAAAATGTCTTTCCATTATTTCTGAACATCTGCTGGGATTTGGATCTACCTTGGCTCATGAAAAGCTCACTACCATTCATGGATTCGATATTTCAGTGGAAACACTACGTTCCTGGATGATTGCAGCCAATTTATGGATTCTGCGATCCAAGTGCAAATTCTTATTTAATGATCATTAAATTTTGTGCTAACTTGGACAGATATTATTCGGCTAATTGGACAAACAGTTATTGTTCTTTAAGATGATTAATTAATCGCTCATAGTCATTTTTAGAAAGTTTACCAATGTAAGTTAATTTTGTTTTATCAATTGGCAACTGATATGTCTGTACGGTATCAATCCATGATTTTTTACTTAGTCCAACCGATTCCCAATCTATAATTTCAATATATTTACGTTTAATAAAATCAGATTTATTGTCATATTGACTGCTTAAACGGAATACGATGTAGTCTTTTTTTGTTTGTCGAATATATAAAACAGGGCGAGTTTTGCCATCTACTATATCTGTCAAACCAACATAAGCCCAATACAAATCCTGTGCCATTAGTACCCACCATCATCGTTTAAAAATGCTTGAGCAGATTTTGTATTAGATACTTTTACACTTGGGATATTATGGCTAAGAGCTATGAGCTGTGCTGTATTAAAATCATCATCACTTATTTGATTGCTTACAGGGATTCGACCTGTTTTGGCTATTTCAGCCATGACCATACTAAAAACAGATGCAGGGGTTAGCCCAACTTTTTTAATAATGTACTCTGCTGATTCAGAAATAGCCTCATCCACAGAATATTGAACTCTCTTTTTTATTAGCTTAGACATTTAACACCTCTCAATCTTGTTAAGGCCATTTAATGCCATAAAATGGTACAAGGCAAGTGAGTAGTAAGTGGTAAGCATCCGGCTAACACAGCCTTACCAAGCGATCCTATAAGCCTTAATTTAGTTCCCACCTAAAAACAAGTGGGGACTTAATCCATGAACATGGATATATATTCAGCAACACCTCCTGTTGCTAAAAAACGCAGAACATACAGCAAAGAATTCAAACTCAGTATTGTCAATGCCTGTAAAAATCCTAATACCTCGATCGCTTCGGTCGCACTGCAACATAGTATTAATGCCAACCTTGTCAGTCGTTGGATCAGGATCTTCAGCCATCATGATGGTGCCGTGCAGGATCCTACTCATGTGAATCCAGCATTTATTGCTTTGCCTTACACTGCTGCAATCAGCCAACCTATTGATGAGAGGATCACGTTGTGTATCACCGTGCCTCATACGAATAATGATATTCAGCTAAAATGGCAAGTATCGAAAATATCTGCTTTAGCAGAATTACTCAAGGCACTTGCAACATGATCCGCATTGATGAAATCTGGTTGTCTACTCAGCCCATGGACATGCGTGCAGGTATGGATACGACCATGGCTCAGGTGGTGAGAGCCTTTGGCTACATCAAACCGCATTGTGCTTACCTGTTCTGTAATAAACGTGGCCATCGCATGAAAGTGTTGGTACATGATGGATTGGGCATCTGGCTGTGTGCCCGGCGGCTGGAACAGGGCAAATTTCACTGGGCTCAAGTTCACCAAGGTGAAACCGTGGCCCTCAGCCCGGAACAGTTACAGGCACTGATCCAAGGTTTGCCCTGGCAGAGAATTGGATTGCAGCAAGTGGTGAATATGCTCTAAACCAAGCTCGACCATTCTGCCATCCTCCAAACGTTCTATTTCATTCTTCTCATGACCTCAGGCATACTGCGGTCATGAATACGCTGCCTGACTTAAGCCAACTGACCCATGAACAACTGCTGGAATTCACCAGACTGAACCGTACCAGGTTTGTCGGAGACTTTTTATTTAAGTTGTCAACGGCATTCTAAAATTGACCCCTTTCACCTTACAAATGGCAAAGTAAAATTGACCCCTTTGATCTCGTATTAAATTTCAACCTGGGGCTGAATCCCAATTCTTTTTTTATCCTTCAAACGATAACTCTCACCCGATATTTGTACCACATGACAGTGATGCAATAACCGATCTAACATCGCAGCGGTCAACGTGACATCATCTGCAAAGGATTTGGACCACTGGCTAAAGGGTAAGTTACTCGTCAATATCGTACTGCCTTTTTCATAACGCTTGGCAATCACGTTAAAGAACAGATTCGCTTCTTCACGTCCAAACGGTAAATAAAGAGATGGATCCGGAAATTTGAACAACTTCTATAAGTGATATTCCGCTCTAGTTAAGCCACCTTGTTTTGTTGGGGTAGCTGATCATAGTAAAACTCATTGGGTGTCATTTTGTCTAGACTCGAATGAGGTCGTTTCAAATTATAAAACTTGAAATATGCACTCAATTGCTTTTTTGCATCTGTGACACTGCTATAAGCTTTGAGATACACCTCTTCATATTTAACGCTCCGCCATAATCGTTCAACCATCACATTATCAATCTATGAGCAGTATACTGCGCAAGTTTACCATCCATACTGATTTGAATGCCATTTGATTTCAATACATCAATAAATGCATCACTCGTGAACTGACTGCCTTTGTCTGTATTAAATATTTCAGGTGATCGGTAATCCTCCCATAAATAACCGAAGTTAAAAGTAGAGGTTAAGCAGCCATTAGAGGTGGCTTTCCTTTGTTAGCTTGATGTGGTCTTTCATGGTTGTAATGCCACAACCAGTTTGTTGCATAATCTTGTACTTCATCCAAAGTATCAAATAAATGCTTGCTCAGCCAACTATAACGTATAGTCCGATTATAGCGTTCAATATACGCATTCTGCTGTGGCTTACCCGGTTGAATATATTCAATACGAATACCGTGCTCAGTAGCCCAGCGCACAAATTCGTGACTGATAAATTCGGGACCATTATCGCATCGGATCACTAACGGTTTTTCTCTCCACTCCAGCAATTGATTCAACGTACGAATAACCCTGATTGTGGGCAATGAGAACCCTGCGTCAATGGCTAGGCCTTCGCGGCGGTAATCATCAATCACATTCAATAATCGAAACTTGCGACCATCGGAAAGCTGATCATGCATAAAATCTAATGACCAAACCTGATTTTCTCGGATTGGTTCTTTCAATGGTTCAGGCGCATGCCGTTTTAGTCTTCTTCTCGGTTTAATACGCAGATTCAGTGCCAACTCACAGTAAATGCGGTAAACCCGCTTGTGATTCCAGCAGCAACTCTCAACATGCCGTAAATACGAGAAGCACAAACCAAAGCCCCAATCGGAATTTTCCTCAGTGAGTTCAATGAGCTGTTCAGCAATGAGTGCATTGTCATCGCTGAGTTTGGCTTGATAGCGGTAGCAGGTTTCACTAATGCCAAATGCTTTACAAGCCAAACGAATACTAATGGCATGCTGGGCAACTGCCTGTTGTGCCATCTTACGCCGGCAAGATGGCTTTACCCTTGCGCAGCAGTGCTGCTCATTGCCATCGCTTCCTGGATGATTTCGGCCTTTAATCGCTCTTCCGCATACATCTTTTTAAGTCTGGTATTTTCGGCTTCTAGCTCTTTCAGTCGAGCCATTAATGATGTATCCATACCACCATATTTGGCACGCCATTTATAAAAGGTAGCATTACTCATGCCGTGTTCACGGCAAAGGGTCGCTACAGGTGTGCCAGATTCTGCCTGTTTCAAGATGGACATGATCTGACTGTCAGTAAATTTAGATGTTTTCATGCAGAATCTCCTGCTCGTATCTTAAGAGAAAATTCTACTTTTAGATCCTATTATTTTTAGGGGGGATTACCAGCCTTCATCGTCAGTTACTTGTCTTTTTACATTGTAATCTGTTTTTCTAATTCAGCTATCCGTGCATTTGCATTAGTGAGTTGTGATTCCACATATTTGATCGAGCCTGATTTTTCGAGTAGCTGTTCATATTTGGCTTGCAAGGCGTTGTAGTCTTCTTTTGCCTTATCTGTACTAGCAAGAGCGACTTTCAGCTTGTCGGTGGTGTCATCAGTTTGTTTGACCTGTTCATCAAGTTTGATTTGCACCTGTTCCAGTTTTTCTGTGGTATCTGCAAGCTGCTTTTCCAGTTGTTGCACTGTTTCCGCATATCCGCCTTGTACTGCATCAATCCGTTCTTGCAATAGGGTTGCAATGACTTGTGACACGGTAACAAGTTCCGCATCTTTCAGAGTTTTTGCCGTAGTAACGGCTGCCGCCAGTTGCTCTTCAAGGATCTCTTTGCGGTATTTGTTGATAGTGGTCTTTGAGCCGCTACCAAGAACCGCAAGGATATTATCGTTAGTTGGGTTTGAGCCTTGTGCTGCAAGGGATTCGATGGCTTTTGCCACATCTGATTTAGTGATTGCCATGGGTTTACTTCCTATTGTGTACTGTACTGTATCGTATTTTAGTACATTACAGTACAGTACACAATCGATATTTTTTATGAATTATGACTAGCTAAAACTCACCCGTATATTCAAACCAATTCAGGTTGGGTCTATACCGCCTTTATTATTGATGTGTTCTCACGAGCAATTGTTGGATGGAAAGTATCAACACGTATGAATACAGACATGGTGCTCGATGCATTGGAGCAAGCATTGCATGACCGATGCATGCCAAAGAATGTGATTCATCATTCCGACAGAGGTGTGCAATATCTTTCCATTCGTTATACCAATCGTTTAGAAGCAGCAAATTTACGAGCATCAGTCGGTACGACTGGTGATTCATACGATAATGCTTTGGCTGAAACGGTGAATGGCTTATACAAAACAGAGGTGATTGAATATTTAAAAGCAGATTGGCAAGGTTTAGCAGATGTACAACTTGCGACACTAAACTGGGTAGATTGGTTCAATAAAGAACGTGTACATAGTGCACTGGGTTATGTATCACCTTTTGAGTTTGAAGCAATCTACTATGATAAGATTAATCCGTTAGGTCAGGTGGCCTAACTTAAATAAAAAGTCTCCGACAAACCCGGTACGGTTCAGAGTGCTAAATTTTTAAATACAGAGCTTCTGACATTGGGATAGATTTCCCAAAAGTAGTCATGGTGAGTACTCTGTATTGATTGCCTGTACTGATGTTTCAGTTTTTTCATTGTTCCTCCTAGGTAACATTACCTAGAAGGGATCCTCTGCAAAATAGTACATCGTCTTTAATCCTGTGAACTAAGAATTATCATTTAAAAATACCACAAAGTAGTATAAAATAAACTACTACAAGGTAGTATGAATGCAATCAATGTATACAATATGTGAGACTCCATTATTTACTAAATACTGTCTTGTTTATTGGACTCAGGAAGAATATGAGGAATTCAAAACATTCTTAGCATTAAATCCTGAAGCAGGAGATGTAGAGCCTAATGCAGGTGGTATTCGTAAGATTAGATGGACTAGCGGTGGTAGAGGTAAAAGTGGTGGTGTCAGAGTCATCTACTTTAATCGTTTAGCAAATGGAGAGATTTGGTTATTAACCTTGTACAGTAAAAAGCAAACTGTACAGCTTAGTAAGAAGACTCTTCAAGCATTAGTGGAGAAACTAAATGACTCGTTTAATGACTGAAAAAGAACTTGAGGCTTTTGAAGCAACTAGGGATATTGAAGCTGAAATATTACAAGGCATCGACGATATGCTTACTAGTAATGCAGCGAAAAGAACCGTAATCACTGAGACAGATGTAGCGTTAGCTCGTAGAAAGGCTCAACTAACACAAGATCAGTTTGCTAAGATTCTTGGCGTATCAAGACGTACTCTTGAATCATGGGAACAAGGTGCGAGAAGACCATCAGGAGCAGCAACATCCCTTATTCGATTATTTATTGTTGATCCAAAATTTGTAAAAGAGAGTCTGGCTTAATTTAGACAGCTCTCTACTATATTTATTTAAGGTTTTTTATGAAGCACTTAGGATTTGTGGGAAAAAGTACTGAATATTTAGGGTATACCCATATTGAAATTATCAATAGCTCATTACGCTTATCTTTCAATATTCCATCAACAAAAGATCTAGAAGAAACCTTTAAAAAGATAGTCGAAAATAACTATGATTTACTCATGGAAACATCAGCAGAAATCGAGTTCGAATTAGAAAGTGAAACGCTAGCAAAGATAGAAACCATCATAAAAGAAAAAGGGATTGAACTTGATGAGTTTGTTCAAAATGCGCTGATTAAACTTATCAACCAAAATGAATTGGCTAAGACTGATTAGACCTTAAATGCAGACAATAAAAAACCCCGGCATCCTGCCGAGGTTTTTTATTGGAACTTTAGGTCTGTGCTGGCTTAGTGCTTGTCGTATCTGGCCCCATCCTGGTGCTCATTCTTTGTAATTCTAAGGAACTTCCTGTTCCTGACCAATTAATCATATGAAAATTCTACTATTCCGAATAGCCGCAAAGGACCGGAATTTACGTAAGCTAAAGCGTACAAAACAGCCTAAGTTTTATCCACAAGAAATGGGGATAATTTTGAACATTCACGCATTGATAAAATTTAAAAAATCTCAAAATCGACTACTTTTTAAACAAATTTATTGGCAAGAACTATCAAAACTGCTCATAAAAAAGCCGATTTGTTTCAAAATCGGTTTTTTGGGCATTTTTGGATTTTTCTTGTTTTATTAAGTATCTGATATTTATATTAATATACAAGTGTATTGCGTATAACCACCATTATGTTAAATAGCATGCAATATTGGATACCATACTGAAATAAGTAAAACAGTACCTAATACTCGATTAAAGAGCACCATATGATGAGCTGTAGAAAGTATTTTTTTTGTGATTTTTCCTAAATAAGCCCAAATAAATAAACAAGGTAGAGAAATCAGCATAAAGATGAATGAAAATAGAATGAGTGACTGATAGTAGTTAGCTAGTTGTGCTGTATAAACAGTAATAACAGCAATAGCCATCAACCAGCTTTTAGGGTTGATAAACTGTAAAAAGAAGCCTGTAAAAAAACCATTTTTCTTATTTTGATTTTGGATTTTAGATTCTAGATCAGGTCTATAATTAAAAATTTTCCATCCAATATAGCTTAACCAAATGCCGCCAGTGAAACTTAATATTAATTGAATCTTGGGGTATTCATTGAGTGTTGTACCAATTCCAAGTCCTGTAATTAAGACTAATGATGCAGCACCAATACTTCCACCGAAGATTAAGCCTAATGTTTTTTTAATACTAAATTGATGACTTGTACTAAGAATAAGGAAATTGGTTGGTCCAGGAGTAATTGATGCAACAAAAGAAAAGGCACAAAAAGCTAAAATCGTTTCCAAAATAAAATCCAAAAATTAATAAACTATTTGGCTAGTTTGATAAATATCTTCAAGATATATCTAGAACATTTGTGCACGCTTTTTGATATTGATTCAATGTTATGCCATAACAACGTTTAAACCATCGACCTAGATGACTTTGATCAGAAAAACAAAGATATGAAGCAACAGTTGTTGCTGATAATCCTTTTCTTAACAATTCTTTTGCCTTATTTAAACGGAGTTGGATCAGATATTGATGTGGAGAACAGTTAAAGTTTTTTTTAAATACACGGTTAATATAAAAACGATCTGTTTTCACCAATGTTGAGAGTGTTTGTAAGTCTAAATCATGAAAGAGACTTTCATGTAAAATTTCTTTTAGCTTTAATGCAATATTAGGTAATGTCTGGATAGACTTTTCACGTTTATATAAAATTTTTTTATTTACCTAAGTTTTCTAATAAAAGATCTAAATACGTATCTTTCATCAATTGAGATTCATTGTTATTCAATATATTGTAGGTTGAAAGTATCAAATGTGAAAGTTGAGGATCAGAACGTAGGGTTGATTCGATAGCAAGTTCGATAGGCTCATTAAATATTCCTTCATAGCTTTTTTTTAACCATGCTGGATCTAAATGCATCATTTTATAAGTGAAGCCGAGAGGATCTGGTGCATTACCATCATGAACTTCTTCAGGTTCAAGCATGAAAGTTTGACCTTGATAGCTATCAATAATTTTTTTTCTACAATTGAATTGTTGATGTCCTAACTCTGTTACCCCTATAAGATAACTTGAGTGTAGATGAGGATCGTATGCAAAGCCTTTGAAGTGGGCATGAATTAGTTCTATACCTGTAGACTTATCCTGTGTGACATTGACCCAATTGCTCATATTTACTTAATTAGTCCTAATGGATTTAGCTTATCAAAAATTATCTAATGAAGAAATTCTAAAATTAACATAATACACCTTATACAAAATGCCCTTGTAAGCCCTTAATCAAGGGCATTTTTAGTCTCTACTTAACATAAAATTTTGGTGGTGCTTCAAAAAGTATGCTGCCTTTAAATGAAGCCATTATTGATGTAAAAGAAAAGAAGGCTAAATCAAAAGCTTTAAAATGGTTTTCAAGCTTTTTTGAAAAATTACAGCTTCTTCTGAAGCTACGCCTAATTCTATGCCTTATTTTGCAATTATTGCCTTCAATACCTACAGTAAAAAATTTACCAATACTTTGCTTACCATTTTTAAAAGCAGTGATGAAACTGTCCCAATGATCACTTGCAATTCGGGTGTAGTGAATATCTAATTGTTTAAGCTTTGTCTTCAATTGTTAGACTGTAGCTAAATCTCGTTTACCCCAAACATAAGCAACAATTTCACCTGTTTCTCGATGATAGGCGTAAATAAGCCATTGTTTATTCTTTTTATTTCCAACAAAATTCCAGAACTCATCTACTTCGAGAGATTCATAATGACTTTGCTGAGGCTGAATTTCATAGGTTGATTCAGTTAAAGTACGTAAAACTTT
>NZ_VOZY01000023.1:0-17636 GCF_013419525.1 Acinetobacter sp. YH12076
ACTGTGTTTCAGAAAGCTTCTTTGAATCGATATATTTCATCCGCAGATTATGCATGAATATTTAAAATTCTTCGGTACAAATAATCAGCAAGAGACTGTTCGTTTTTTGATTTATGAAAGAGGCTTAGTGATTAGTAATGATTTAATTGAATTAGAGTAGGGGGAAGAATGGATAGTGGAGACTACCCATTCTTGGAGAATGATTAAGCGCTTACGCGGCGACGCTCAATTTCAGTCGTAGGTGCAGTAGTAGTTTCTTTTACAAGTTCAATATTGAACTGAATATGTTTAAATGGCTTATCTACACCGCGACATGCAATTTCTGCTTCATCGGTCACGTCAACAGCAGTTGCGACCAGACCATCACGTGTAGCGAATGCAAAGTCGTCCCAAAGATATTCATCACCTTCAATATTAAATTGAGTTGTTAATTTTCGATATCCAGGTGCAGATACGAAATAATGAACATGAGAAGGGCGATTACCGTGTCGACCTAGTTTATTCAACACAAATTGGGTGGTCCCTTCTGGAGGGCAACCATAACCGACTGGCATAGTCGTTTGAGCGACATATTTACCATCTTGATCAGTAAAAATTGTACGACGGAGATTAAACTCTGATTGAGACTTATCAAAGAAGGAATAATTCCCTAAGCTGTTGGCATGCCATACTTCAACTTTGGCGCCTTCAATAATATTTCCCTCAGCATCCGTTACGGTACCTTCAATAAATAAGGTGTCGACTGTATCTAGTTCTGATCCATCGTCCATACGTGCGAAGCCTACAGATTCAGGTGCCCCAGCAACGTATAGAGGACCTTCAATTGTACGTGGTGTACCCCCAGTAATACCGGCTTTTGCATCAGCTTCATCCGCACGAAGGTCTAAGAAATGTTCTAAGCCTAGACCTGCAGCAAGAAGTCCAAGTTCATTGGCTTGGCCAGCATCTGTAAAATATTCAAGACCTTTCCAAACTTCTGATTGAGATAAGTCTAGATCTTCAATTGCTTTAAATAGATCTGAAACCAAACGAACAACAACTTGCTGTACACGTGCATCTACAGATCCAGTTGCAGTGTCTATGTTCATTTTTTTAACTAAAGCATCGATTTCTTGATGGTTCATGCTACTTACTCCTTAAGTATTTTTTGTTAATTAGGACAATTCTTACTTTTGAAAAAAATCTTGTCCTAGTCCTTCTTGCTAACTGTTTTTCGTGTTTATAAATTGATCTCAAAATTTTGAAATAAATTAAGTATCATCATCTCGAATTGAAGATGGATGACGATTTAATGCCATGACTTCAATCTTCATAAACGGATAAAGTGGCAAACCTTGTAAAAGGTTATGTAGCTCTTCATTAGTTTCGACATCAAAAATACTGATATTCGAGTACTGACCTGTAACTCGCCAAATATGACGCCATTTGCCTTGGCGTTGCAGCTCTTGTGAGTATACTTTTTCATTAGCTTTAATTTCGTTAACTTGTGCTTCAGGCAAGTCACGAGGAATATTTACATCCATTCGTACATGAAACAGCATATTCCACTCCTTAATCCGTTACAGTGTCGCTTATTTGCGGCGAAGGTTATCGATTTTGTCTTCATCCATTTCAATGCCGAGTCCTGTGCCTTGAGGCAGGTGTAATGCAAAGTCATGGTATTGCAATGGTGTTTTCAGAATTTCTTCAGTGAGCAGTAATGGGCCAAACAGTTCGGTACCAAATGCCAGATTTTCAAAGGTCGAGAACAGGTGAGCAGAAGCAATCGTTCCTACACAACCTTCTAGCATGGTGCCGCCATACAGGTCGATCCCTGCAAGGTTAGCCACAGTGGCTACATCACGGCCTTCAAGCAAACCACCCGATTGCGCCACTTTGACTGCAAATACCGATGCTGCATTGGTACGTGCCAGTTTATAAGCACTACTTGGCCCCATCAGTGATTCATCGGCCATGATGGCAATATCAAAGCGACGAGTCAGACGTTCCATGGCATCAATATTGTCAATAGCACATGGCTGTTCGATCAGATCGACACCACCGTCTTGCAGCAAGGTAATGCCTTTAATAGCATCCAGTTCTGACCAGGCACGGTTCACATCAACACGAATAGAGACTTCATCGCCGAGAGCTTTTTTGATCGCTAGTACATGTTCAACATCGGCTTCAACCGCACGAGAACCAATTTTTAGCTTGAAGAAGTTATGGCGTTTCGCTGCCAGCATTTTCTGTGCTTCTGCGATATCTTTTTCTGTATCCCCAGAGGCCAGTACCCAAAGCACTGGAACGTTATCACGTAAACGGCCACCGAGTAGTTCAGATAAAGACAAACCTAGACGCTGTGCCTGAATATCTAGCAGGGCTGTCTGAATAGCACATTTTGCAAAACGGTTGCCATTGATGTTCTTTTTTAGAACTTGCATGGTTTGTGCAATATTCTGTTTATTCAGCGACTTCAGTAGTGGGCTAAAATATGTATCAATATTGGTTTTGATACTTTCTGGGCTTTCTTCACCATAGCCTAAGCCACCGATTGTGGTTGCTTCCCCCCAGCCAATCAACCCGTCCTGAGTTTCAATTTTGATCAGCACCAATGTTTGGGTCTGCATTGTGGCTACTGCCATTTTGTGAGGGCGTATGGTTGGGATATCGATAAGCAACGTTTCTATTGATCTGAACATATCGCTATATAATCCATTATTCGATATCACATACCATATTTGAATTTATTTTGCGAAAATAGGCTATAAATAGTATTTTAATATACTTAAAAAGTATTTAATGGGGCGATTCAATGGAACTGAAAACTTTAAAATATTTTGTAGCGGCTTTGTTGCATAAATATGTAAGCATCTGATTTAAATAAATTTAATTTTGGATCAAAAAATAATCAAAACCTTTAAAATCATATAGTTATGAAATCTTTGTGCAACAAAGCCGTGTCAAACCAAATTGAAATATTTCCTCGATTTATTAATGCTCGATTATAAGAAGACCAATTGGTGGTACGATAAATTTTAGGCGCAGGCTTGTTCATTTGGAAATTATATTGTGGAATAAGCCCTTAACGATAGGTTTGTGCAACAAAGCCTATATGAGTTAAAAGTCGAATGTGGGCGTGCTAAGCAGAACAAATATAATAAAAAAGATTTATTAATCGATGGTAAATGGGTTGCAGAAGATGAATGGTTAATTCCAGGTTACATTCGACCAAGTGAAATAGTAGGAAAGAAAAAAGTATGATTAAGGTGATAAAGACTAAAGATCTTAGTCCAGAGGATATCCCAAATTCCTATCATTGGGATAGCTTTGTTAAACTTGCATTAAGCTTTGATTCATCATTAGAAAAAAAAGATTGGATTCAAAGTGATTACATAGATAGGACAAGACTACCTATATTATCTGATTCTATTATAGGTTTAAGAGAGTATCTATATAGTCTGCAACGAATAAACAATCAATATATTCGAGATGAAAATGAATTAAAAGAGAGAGTAGAGTATGTATACAAAATTTTAAGAAAAAAATTAGAAAGCTAAGATGAATAAAGAATAATTGTATTAATCATCGGCTTTGTTGCATAAAGATTTTAAAGATAGAGCTTTCATAAGTTGTTCAAATTTAAGTGACAACTTGGGTATGAGGCCGGCCGAGCTCCGCAAACTTATTTAAGATGGCCACACGTGCATGAATCTCGTTGACTTGGCTGTCAAAATTTCGATCACTGAGTTTATCGCCTAATAATTTGATGCAGTGCATCTTGGTTTCAACCAGACTTCGCTGATGGTAGCCCGACCATTTTTTCATAGTGTCCTGCCTGAGAAGCACTGCTTCGCAAGATTAACAGTGCGAAGTACTTCATTTCGCTCTAGCGAATGAACTTTTTTATCTTTCCAAGGCTTGGCATTTTTTCTTGGTGGTATCACTGCATGTGCTTGGACTCATGAGTGCTCGGTTATATGCGGGCCAATTGGTTGTGCGGTAGATTTTGTGTGTAGGTTTCTTCATTTGAAAATTATATCGCTGAAAAAGCCTTTACAGATAGGTTTGTGCAACAAAGCCCTTTTGAGTAGTTCATGCAACAAGGATAACCGAATACAGCTTATAGATCGGTACGAAATATAATCACCGAGTTGGTTGTTTTTTGATTTATGCAAGATGTCTATTAAAAACTTTATAGGAGTTTTTTTGTTATATCAGGACATTTTATTGGGAGAAATAATTTCCAAAAAATCAGGCGTGGTTCAGTTATTCATTGCTGATCATAGGTATATCTACCTATACAAATAAGTATTCTTATAAATTCTGTCAGTTTTTTTCTTATCACATTACACGATTTTGACTATTACTCCTTAGCTTTTGCCTGATAAAAGCACAGATTCATCCTTATATTTCCCTGCCATGTTTCAGGTCTAAATTAAGTCATGAGCTTAAAGTCCGATAAACAAAGACTTTAGAAATTAGGGGAATGCTGTAAATGGTAAGAAAATATCTGAAAACAGTGGCATTGACCACATGTCTTTTCAGTAGTGCAAGTTTAGCGCTTGCCGCTGAAAATGGCGGAAGTGCTTATCCTGATGGAACAGAGAGTTTTTTTGGTGGAGCAATGCCACCACCTGGGATGTATCTCGTCAGTTATAACCAATACTACAACGCAGATAAATTTAAAAATGATCATCCAGTATTTGAGGATTTTAAAATTGATACTTTTGCCACAGTTGCTCGTGGTGTCTATGTCAGTGACAAAACATTTTTAGGCGCGACATGGGGTATGCATGCATTCCTTGTATATGCCCATGCAGATCTTACATTAGGTGGTCGTCAAGATGATCACATGGCAATGGGTGATCTCATTATCGATCCATTCTTATTGGGTTGGCATAAAGGAGATTGGCATGTAGCGACAGGTATAGACTTTTATATTCCAGTTGGCTCTTACAACAAAAATAGACTCGCGAATATTGGACGTAACTATTACACCATTCAACCAATTATCTCGACCACATACTTAAATAAACAAGGTATCGAAGTCAGTACAAAGTGGATGTACGACATCAATTTCGAGAATAAGGATACCAAATATGAATCGGGCAACGCTTTGCATGTCGATTACTTAGTCGCGAAACACATGGGACCTTTGGGGGTTGGTGTTGGTGGTTATGTACATCGTCAGATTGAAGGTGACTCAGGTGAAGGTGCTGTTTTAGGTGACTTTAAAGCTAAAGCAGCCAGCATAGGTCCGCAAGTTCGCTATCAATTCCCTAAAGGGTATGCAATCGCAGCGAAATATCAAAAAGAATTTGATGTTGAAAACCGACCAGAAGGTCAGAAGTTCGCAATTGATATCACCATCCCATTTTAAAACATTGTTACCTAAACATTAGAGCAAGCATATAGAGGTAAGGCCATGAAAATTGAGAATCAAGAATATGCAGCAGGCAGTGCTGGAGCTGTCGATTATTTAGTGGTGAATGAGTTTTCAGGCGGTATTGTGGGACCAAGCCAACGTATGCTGGGACCTTTAAAAAATGGTGGAACGTTAAAAACAGGCACACCGCCTGGCTGTTGGGGTCCAATGATTACACCTGCATTCCAAGGTGGTCATGAAGTGACACTCCCTGTCTTTATTGAAGGTGCAGAGGTAGGTGATGCTGTCGCTTTAAAGATTAAGGATATGCATGTCACTTCTACAGCAACCTCATCGGGTGTGATGCAATTTGTTGAAGGGCGTTATAAAGGCGATCCGTTTGTTGCGAAATACTGTGAAGCATGTGGTACAGAGCAACCAGCAAGTTATGTAGAAGGAATTGGTGAAGATGCGATTCACTGTAAAAACTGTGGGGCAGAAGTCAGTGCTTTTCGCTTTTCACATGGTTATGTGATTGTGTTGGATGAAGAAAACAAAGTGAGCTTGACGGTCAATCAAGAGATTGCCAACAAGTTAGCAGGCAATGCCAATGAGCTTTCTGCACTGCCTGAACATGCAGCGCAACATTCAATCTTGTCGCTTGCACGTGCTGATATGCCTGGGGTTGCTGCGCATATGCGTCCATTCCTCGGAAATATTGGTACGACACCTTCACGTGACTTACCAGACTCTCACAACTGCCACGACTTTGGTCAGTATTTGATTGATGCACCGCATAAATTCGGAATGACTGAAGAAGAACTTATCGCAGCCAAAACAGACGGTCACATGGATACCAATTCGATTCGTCCAGGCTGTATTTTGATTTGTCCTGTGAAAGTACCAGGTGCAGGTGTCTACATGGGGGATATGCATGCGCAACAAGGCAATGGTGAAATTGCAGGACATGCCACGGACGTTTCAGGCGAAACAGAATTACAAGTGGAAGTGATTAAAGGCTTAACCATTGATGGTCCAATTTTGCTTCAAGCACCAGATGACTTACCACCAATGGCACGTCCATTTACCAAGGAAGAGCGTGAAAAAGTGAAAGCTTTAGGTGCACGTTGGGGACAAACTGAAATTGAGGAAAGTGGTCCAATCACATTTATGGGAACAGGTAAGAACCTCAATGATGCAACGGACAATGCTTTAAATCGAGCGGCAAAAGTCACAGGTTTAAGTGTGGATGAGGTCATGAACCGTTGCACCATCACAGGCTCAATCGAGATTAGTCGTTTACCAGGAATGGTACGTGCAACCTTCTTATGCCCAATGCCAATTTTAGAAAAACTGGGGATCGCAAACTTAGTTCGCGAACATTACCGACTTTAATTCATCACGTCATCGGCGTTTGATTGGCGTGTTTCAAACGCTGTTCGTAAATAAGCATGAAATTTACTGAAATTAAAACTTAGAAACGAAAACTTGAACAGGAGTGTCATATGAACAGTAATGCAAAACTTCGTTGGGGCGATTTATATCCAGAACTTGGTATTGAGCCGATTCCAACTGAACCATGTATTTCACCAGAGATCTATCAAGAAGAAATTGAAAAGGTTTTCTCAAAAGTCTGGTTGAAAGTGGGGCGTGTAGAAGAAATACCAAATAAAGGTGACTACAAAGTTAAACGCTTAGATTTTGCTAAAACCTCAGTCATTTTAATGCATGGCAAAGATGGTGAAATCCGTGGATTTCATAACATTTGTTCACACCGTGGCAATAAAGTTGTGGTGGAGACTGGCAATGAAACTTTTGGTTCAAATAAAGCTGCAGTCGTGACTTGCCGTTTCCATGGCTGGGTTTATGATGCTAAAGGTGATTTGGTCAGCGTGCCGGAAGAAGAAAAATTCACATCTTGCTTTGACAAAGGTCATAACGGTTTAGCACCAGTACGCACCGAAGTGTGGGAAGGTTTTATTTTCGTCAATTTGGATAATGATGGCACTCAATCGGTAGAAGAATTCTTAGGTGGTATGGGACAGCATTTAGGCGGTTATCCATTCCATGAAATGGAAGAATGCTTTGCCTATAACACCTTATTAAATTGTAACTGGAAAGTCGCTCATGACGCATTTGCTGAAGCCTATCACGTTACAACCATTCATGCTGGCTCTTTCCCGAATGTCTTTGCTTCAGGCTTACAGGAAGTACAGTTGTTTGGTGATCACCGTACGTGTGCAGTGTGTCTGACCAAGAATGCCAATCCAAAACCTGCTGCAGCATTGTCGGGCGAGATTACAGGTGCCTCTTTGGTCAATCACTATGAACGTGTTCAGTTACCAAAAACAGTCAATCCAAATGATCGTGATGACTTCTCGTTTGAATTATCTGTCATTTTCCCGAATATCTTGGTGCATGTGACTGAAGGTGTATGGTTCACCCATCAGTTCTGGCCGGTCGGTCATAACCAAACACGTTGGGAAGGTCGTTATTACATTCCTAAAGCGAAAACTTATTCGGAGCGTTGGGCACAAGAATTTGCACAAATCTTACAACGTAACGCTTGGTTAGAAGACACTGCAACAATGGAAGATACTCAAGCAGCTCTTGAATCTAAAGCGAAAAAAGTGATGCATCTCCAAGATGAAGAAATCTTGATTCGTCACGGTTACCACGTTCTTGAACAATATTTAAATCGCGCATAAGGAGAATGCACATGTCAAACATCATTTCACAATTGCCTGCTGACTTTGCAAGCTTAGAACCTTTTGTCGCGAAATGGGCTCTAGGGACATCGAAACAACGTCATGCAGCACGCTTAAATTCGACTACAGCCGAACTGCAAGCTTTTTACGATGCTATTTTGCCTGAAATGCGCAAGCTCCTTGCAGCACTTGACCAATACGCTTTAGGCACATTGCCTGAAGATCTCCATAAATTGTATTGGTTAAGCCTGAGTTTCGCTGAAGTTGCTCCACATATTGAGCTTTATAAAGGTTCAGTGGGTGTGCCGTATGCATTTGAAGAAAACCGTTTCATTTATGAAACAGGCAACGTAGTTAACGTTTAAAGGAATGTCTGATGAGTCAGCACAATCTAGAACAGCGTTTGCATTATCTGGAGGCCTGCGAGGCGATTCGTGGCCTGATCGGTCGCTATGCAACAGCGGCTGATCAGCGCAACAATTCAGCCATTTTACAGCATGTATTTCATGAGGATGCCATATGGTGTGCAAATGGTTTTGGAGAATATCAAGGACGCCAAAATATCTTGAATGCATTGTCAGAGATTGCAGAAGCACAAGTGCTTTGGAGCTTACATATCATGGCGATGCCAGATATACAGGTCCTAGATCAAGACAATGCAAAGGCAACTTGGATGTTATGGGAAGTCTGTAATTTAGCCGAGGAATCAACAACAGTATCAACAGATCAAGTTAAATCTGCAACGACCTGTTGCTTAGGTGGATTTTATAAAACAGAAGTAAGTCGGAATGAGCAGGGTGAATGGAAATTTGAACGCGTCGAATTGAATTTGACCTTCAATCAACCCTATCCGAACACAGCAATATAGGCACTGTATCAGTACGGCCTAAGGGGAATTTAAGATGAGAAAAATTGCAATTATCGGTGGTGGACAAGCAGGTTTATTACTGGCGTTCTCACTACTCGAAAACAAATATGATGTCACTTTATATGTAGATCGCCCTGCGGATGAGTTGTTACATGGTCGTATGGTCAGTACCACAATGTTTTTTGAAGGAACTTTAGAGTTAGAGCGCAGATTGGGCTTAAATTTTTGGGATGGGAAAGCGCATCGTGGTCAAGCATTGCATGTCGATTTTCGTGCACCAAACGGCGATATCATGTTACCTGTGACAGGTTTTTTACATGATAATGACGGTATTGCCATGGACCAACGAACCAAATATCACCGTTGGTTAGAGGAATATCCGCGCCGTGGTGGCAAGCTCATCATTCAAAATGTCAGTCCAGAAGATTTGGAAGTAATCACTGTTGAAAATGATCTGACGATTTTGGCAGCAGGTAAGGGCAATATCACCAGTTTATTCAAACGCAACGAATCACGCTCAGTACATCACACTCCTCCTCGCAAATTGGCTGCAGCACTCGTCGTAGGTGATGATTTATGCGGTCCAAACAGTTGGCAAGGTCAACCATCTCAGACTTTGCATTTTAATTTTGTTGCAGGTGCAGGCGAATACTTCAGTATGCCGTTCTATAGTCACACGCATGGTCCATGTCGTAGTTTCTTATTTGAATGTGTACCGAATGGTCCAATGGATATCTTCGATGATGTAACATCTGGCGAAGAAATGGTCCAACGCATGAAAGAAGCGGTTGCCAAAGTAACACCAGATCAAAGCTTCCGTATGGTCGATAATATGGAATTAAGTGATCCAAACGCATGGCTCAAAGGTGCATTCCGCCCTGAAGTTCGAGATCCTGTTGCAACCTTAGATAACGGTGCAAAAATTTGGGGGATTGGAGACACTGTCATTGTAAATGATCCAATCGCAGGACAAGGCGCAAACAATGCAACCCGTATGGTGGAGCATTATTTAGCTGCGATTTTAGCACGAGGTGATGAAGACTTTAGTGCAGATTGGATGACAGAAGTATTCGAGCAATTCTGGGAAAAGTCAGGTCGCTATACGACTGAATTCACGAATCTATTGTTAAATCCACCAAGTGAGAGCTTATTACAAGTATTAGCTGCAGCCTCACAGAACCAAGCGATTGCGGATGACTTTATGGGGCATTTCAACAACCCGTGGGGTTTCTGGCCAGCCGTAGATGGTGCAGAAGGGGCTAAAGAATATCTGTCACGTGAGGAGTTTCAACATGCAGCTGCCTGAAGTTTTGTGGCAGGACGTTGACCTAGCTGAAGCGAAAGCGCTTCGGCAGGCCTTCGGCGGTTTTGCCACTGGTGTCGCGATTGTCACTTGTCTAGATGAACAGCAACAACCTGTTGGTCTTACGATTAATTCTTTTAGCTCGGTATCTCTTGATCCTGCGCTGGTGCTCTGGAGTCTAGTCAATCATTCACCAAGCCGTACAGTTTTTGAAAATTCAGAATACTTTGCCATCAATATTCTGGGAGCCGATCAGCAAGAAATCGGACTCAATTTTGCTAAGCCAATTCCAGACAAATTCCAGCATGGGAGCTGGAATCTTGAAACTACTAAAGCACCGCTACTGGAAGGTTGCGTAGTGCAGTTTATCTGCCGCCGGGAACAGCAGATTGAAGCAGGCGATCACCAGATTTTCTTGGGGAAAATTGAACAGTGCCGACATAGCAATCAACGCCCATTACTGTTCTGCAAAGGGCAATTTACCGAATGGCCACAATACAAGGAGGTTTCATGACCAATCTGAATAATAAAGTGGTTCTGGTCACTGGGGGCGCAACTCACATTGGCCAGGCAGTAGTCAAAGAATTAAAAAGTTTGGGGGCGGACGTCATTATTGCTGACATTAACGAAACTCAAGGCAGGCAGGTGGCAGCTGAAACCCAAAGTCGTTATGAATATCTAGATCTCGCTAATGATGAAAGTATTCAAGCTTTAGCTAGTAAACTAAATCAACTAGATATTTTAGTGAATTTGGCCTGTCTGTATGAAGATCATGGCTCACAATCTACACGTAACGATTGGCAAAATACATTTAATGTGACCGTGTTTGGTCATGCAGCTTTGGTACAGGTATGTAGACCATTGCTGCAGGCCAGCAATGATGGGGCTGTCATTAATATTAGCAGTGTTAGCGCCCGCATTGCCCAAAAAGAGCGTTGGGTTTATCCAGCCTCTAAAGCAACCTTAGAACAACTGACCAAAAGCATGGCATTGGATTTGGCTGCTGATGGTATTCGTGTTCATGCTTTATCCCTCGGATGGACCTGGTCGGTGCCGATGCAGATGATTTCAGGTAATGACCGTCCTAAAACTGATCGAGTTGCAGGCCGTTTCCATGTGCTAGGCCGTATTGCCGATGCTGAAGAAGTGGCTGAAGCCTTAAGCCTATTATGTAGCCCGAAAGCGAAACTGCTGACCGGCAGTGTGATTCATGCTGATGGCGGTTATCACACTTTGGGGCCTGAAGCGACAGATTCACCGATTGAGGAGTTAAGCAAATGAATATCAAAATGGCCAATATTGCAGAAAAATTTCTTTGCCTGACTTCCGATATTGAACAGGGTGAAGGTTTACAGGTGATTATTGAGGGATATCCACCATTGGCGGTGTTTCACCTAGAAGATGGCGAATTTTATGTCACTGATGATACCTGTACCCACGGTGATGCTTCATTGGCTGATGGTGAAATTGATGGCTGTGAAGTGGAATGTCCGTTTCATGCTGGTGCTTTTGATATTAAAACCGGTGAACCTTGTGGAGCACCTTGCACCATCCCATTGAAAACTTATCAGTCTATCGTTCGCGAAGGTCGGGTTTATCTTGTGGAGTGATGCTGATGTACAAAATCCAAATTGAAGGGCAAGGGGAATTTCATTGTGCAGCAGACGATGTGCTGTTGCGCGGTGGCCTTCGTCAAGGTCTTGGTTTACCTTATGAATGCAATGCTGGTGGCTGTGGGACTTGTAAAATAGAAGTGCTATCTGGTGAAGTAGATAATCTATGGGCTGAAGCACCTGGATTGAGCGATCGTGATCGCCGTAAAGGCCGTTTTTTGGCTTGCCAATGCCGACCTAAATCTGATTGTGTTATTAAAGTCCGTTTGGATGAACAATGCACGCCTAAAATTCTGCCAAAACAACAGGCCGTCAAGCTCAAATATGTACAGCCGATTACACACGATATTTTAGAAATCCATTTGCAGTCAGAGAAACCAGCGCAGTTTATTCCAGGTCAATATGCTTTGCTTTCAGTAAACCAGCAATTATTACGTGCTTATTCGATGTCGAATTTGCCGAATGATGAAGGCATGTGGGTATTCCAGATTCGCCGTGTAGTAGATGGCAAAATGACCAATCTGCTATTTGATGAGCAACAGCGACAAAGTGCCGTGATTCAGATCGATGGCCCATATGGTTTGGCACATTTACAAGAGCAGCCACGACCAATTGTTTGTGTCGCTGGTGGTTCAGGTCTAGCACCGATGTTGGCAATTGCCCGTGGAGTCGCAGTTAATCCACAACTACAAAATCATAAGGTATGGTTCTTTCATGGTGGACGTGAACAGCGTGATCTACTGACAGAAGATCAGTTAAGGGATTGGACTGAATTAGGTTCACGCTTGAATTATGTTCCAGCAACTTCATCTGAATTGATCGAAGGTATTCGATCAGGCTTTATTCATGAAATCATTCATGATGTTTTAGGTGAGCAACTGATCCAACATGAAATATACTGTGCTGGGCCACCGCCAATGGTAAAATCTATTGAACAAATGGCGTATCAGGCAGGTATTCCACTTCAACAAGTGCATTTCGACCGTTTCTTCTAAATCCTTTATTAATCTTCAAAAAACAGGCGATAGGTTAACCCATCGCCTGTATAGTTTTATCTCGACACATCAATACCATATTTACAATTTGGGCAATGGATTCTGTACCTAACTTCTGCCGAATATGCGTGCGGTGAATTTCTACTGTTTTATGGCTGATATTCAACATTTGTGCGATATGTTTACTCGAAAGTCCATCGACCAATAAATTGATAATCTCACTTTCTCTTGGTGATAAAGATTTCAATTTAATCATCTGTTCTTGACGTTTTTCTTCTTCAATAAAGTCTTGTTCAGCAAGTTGCAGACAGGCTTGGATTTGATTAAGCATATGCTGTGGATTAAAAGGTTTTTCTAAAAAATCAAATGCCCCAGCTTTCATCGCATTGACCGACATTGGAATGTCGCCGTGACCAGTCATGAAAATGATTGGCATACGGATTTTTTGTTGATTCAATTGTTGTTGTAGTTGCAAGCCACTCATCCCTCGCATACGAATATCAAGGATTAAACATGCAGGCGTTTGCGGGCGCTGAAAATTCAGGAATTCAGTAGCACTATTGAATGTTTTAGTTTCAAGTTGCACTGAATCAAGCAACCATGTGAGTGAATTACAAATGTCTTGATCATCATCTATTACATACACAATGGGCTCGGGAACATGAGAATTAGTTAAATACATTTTGCACGCTCCTGTGCTGCTAAAGAGATATTAAAAATGGCACCAGACTCACCTTCACAGACCCATAAGTAGCCATGATGATTTTCAATAATGCTGCGGGATAGCGTCAGACCAATACCCATACTGTCTTTTTTGCTAGAATAAAATGACTCGAATAATTGTTCAGGATTTTGACCCTGTAATCCTGGGCCGTTATCAGCAATTGCGATACGGGCATGTTGGTTGTGCTCCCAAGTACGGATAAAGATGTCGCGCTTTCCTTCTGGGTTACGTTGTAAAGCATCGACCGCATTAAAGACCAAATTAATAATGACCTGACTAAATAAAGTTTCGTCGGCAGAAATATAAATAGGTGAAACGCTTAATTCATAATGTATGACACAGCCAATTTGATCTGCTTTTAAGCCTATCAGTGGATGTAGATCCTGAATCAGTTTATTTAGAGAGTGAACTTGAAAATTGGCTTCGCCCTTACGTAAAAAGCTACGCATACTGTGAATGATTTTATTGACCCGCTGGGTCTGATCTAATGCTGCATTCATAGCGTCGAGTGTTTCAGTGGTATTTGCCAAACCTTTCTGAATCCGAATAATGCTACCACCAACATAGTTGTTTAAAGCTGCAAGTGGCTGATTCAATTCATGTGCTAAAGCAGTTGCAAGTTCTCCCATGGTTTTGCAGCGTGACATATGACCCAGCTGTTTTTCCCTTGCTCGAGCCATTTTTTCTGCTTCGATTCGTTCGGTAATATCTCGATAATTGACGAGAATGCCCTGAATTTCAGGATGATCAAGCAGGTTGCGATAGGTGGCTTCATGATGTCGCCATTTGCCATTATGATGCATGATTTTATAGTGAATCACACCAGCAGCTTGGTGAGAGGATTTTCTAAAAAGTAACTGGCGTACATTCATGCGGTCATCAGGATGAATCACATTCAAGATATTTTTGTTGAGTACAAAACGGTCGCGGTAACCGAGAATACGTTGTAGAGAAGGGCTGGCATAGAGCAACTTACCTTGCAAGTCGAGGATAGCAATACCATCTCCCGAGTGTTCCAGAAGCATCTTGAAATATTGATCTTTAGACTGTAGAGCATATTGATACTTTTTGATTTCGCTAATATTGCGGACAAGTGCTAATAACTTAGGTTGATTTTCAATTTCAACTGTTTTTAGGCAAACTTCAACAGGAATTTGTCGTTGATCTTGAGCTTGGATGATCCACTCAAAAGTAATCGCTTCATGGCTAGCAGCCTGTTGAACCTTTTTTAATGCATGATAAAAATCAAACCCATGGCTATGCGCGCTGATTTTTTCTACACTCATTTTTGTTAATTCGGATTTACTGTAACCGGTGAGGTTTTCAGCTGCTTCATTTACGTCCATGAATTCGACACTGCCGATATCATGCACGAAAATAGCATCACCCGCTTTATCAAAAATGGTTTGATAATAATTTAAGCTGTTCATTATGTTCCTTACCTTGGATGGCGTCCGGCTATCTGGTAGAGGTATGTTTGATCTTCACTGATAAACACTTGTTGTTATTTTATTCGATAATGCAGCAAATTGTGCAGTAGTGCAATTAGACTTAGAGTCTTATTACATACTTTAAACAATATACAAATGCTCATTTAAGTGTTTATCTCTATCCCTATTTATTAAGCAAGGTTAGTACCATATTCACGTTTTATTTTGACTAATAAAGGTAAATAATTTTTATTATTCATAAATACAAAGAAAACTTTTAGATATAAGAAGGTATTCTCTTTTTAAAAAGATACCAAGATTACCCAGTTTGGACGTGTTCTGAGCAATTTCAATATCGATATCATTTTCGCTAACTCCCCTCAAGCCAAAGGCCGTGTAGAACGCGCCAATAGAACGCTTCAGGACCGTCTGATCAAAGAGATGCGTCTAGAAGGCATCAAGTTCAATTGCAGATGCCAATAAGTGGCTGCCGTGCTTTATTGAGCAATTTAATCGTAAATTCGCCAAGATGGCCTTTAATCCCAAGGATCTGCACCGGACTATCACTGAAACAGCCGAAGAATTAGATGATATTTTTACCTGGCGTGAAATTGTTGTTGGTCTTGCAACTGGTGGAACTGGACTTATAGTCATTGGGATTGTAGCGTTAACGGGAGCTGGAGCATCTAAAGCTTTTGGTGATATTAGTGGGGATGTTGCTGGTGGATTGTATGACATTGTGGCTGATAAATAACAATGGATAAACTTATTTTAGTATTTCAAAAAATGCCTATGGGGGCACTAGCATTCTTTTTCCTTATAGCGATGTTTTTACTATACTTTGTTATGTATGTATATGTTTGTTTAAATTTGAGAGGGATTTGCAGGATTGCTTTTGGTAATGAAAGAAAGTACAAAGCACCATTAGAGCCTTTTGATTTTATATACATTAGCTTTATACCTACTACTTTTTGGAGGGAGCTGTTGCATTTAAAGAAAGGGATAAAGTTTAAAAGTCTTTATAGAAAAGATTTCTTCCTAAAAATGAATCAAGAGCAGTTAAAGAGCTTACTAACAAGCTTCCCAGTTTTTTTTATTTTACAATATGTGATTCTGTTTTCTGGAATTTTATTTATGTCACTAATGTTGGCGTCATATTATTTTGAACTAGGTTAAATAATTGTGTTAAAAGCCGAGATCGATAATTACATCTCGGCTTTTTATTAAGTTTTATGACTATGTGTTTATCGCTACGTATGTCGTGAGTTCAAGCATAAAAGTGTATGAAGCTGCACCTGAAGATAAAGCAAGAACAACAGTGGTTGAGACAGCAAAGCTAGGAACTGGAATTGTTGCTGGCACATTTACAGCAGCATTAATTGTCGGTTTGGCTACAGGTGGCACAGGATTAATTGTTATTGGAATTGTAGCAGTATCGGCTGCACTTGCTACGAAAGGTGCATCAGAAATTGCTGGCGTTGGTGCGGGATATATGTATGATAAAGTGGAAAGTATAAATGAATAAAATTATCAACTTATTGGTTTCAGATCATATATTTGCACTCTTTGCTTTTGGTTTCTTATTCTTTATTCTGTTGTGGGTCTTCTTCATAAGCCTTTATATTTATAGCAATATTTATCTAAAAGGAATTTGCAAAATTTTATATAAGAATGAGAAACGATTTACAAGATTAATGGAGCCATTTGATTTTTTTTATTTAAGTGTTTTGCCTAGTGCATATTGGAAAGAGATATTAAATATAAAGTTTAATACCTCATTTAAAGCTTTCTATGGGAATAATATATATCAAAAAATAGGTGATTATCAGTTAAAAGAGTTTTTGAAAAATTACCCAATGTTTTTTTATCTTCATTATCTATTTATGCTATCTGGAATTTTAAGTTTGCTCTTTTTGTTTCTTGGCTACTCTGTGGATCAGTATTTTAAAAAAAATTAGAGTTCTATCGAAAACCGAGGTTAATACCTCGGTTTCTTCTAAAAAAGCTAGTTATTTAATTGTCTTGCGACAGGTGGAACAGGATTAATTGTTATTGGTATTGTTGCTGCTGGAGCTGCTATTGCCGCTAAAGGTACATCTGAGATTGCAGGTCACTATGCTGGTAAATCATACGATTTAGTTGAAAAAGTTATGGAAAATAAATGATAGAGTTTATTATTAAGTTATATAAAACTGAACCTACAACATTCATCGGAATGGTCGGGCTTTTATTCTTTATTTTATTGTGGATCTTCTTCATAAGTCTTTATATCTATACCAATATTTATCTAAAAGGAATTTGTACAATTATATATAAGGATGAGAGAAAATTTAAAAGACTAATGGAACCATTTGATTTCTTTTATTTGAGTATGTTTCCCAGTGCTTACTGGAGAGAAATATCAAATATAAAATTTAATACCTCATTTAAAGCTTTTTATGGGAATGATAGATATCACAAAATAGCTGATTCACAACTAAAAGAAATGTTGAAAAATTATCCCTTATTTTTTCATTTACATTAGACTTCTTTCATAATTCATTTTTTGCTCAGCTTTAAATTATAGATTCCCGCAATTAAATTGAATCTTAAGCCCAGTCTTTTTCCTCGATTACGATATCGCTCGGCAAGGATTTTGAAAGTTTTTA
>NZ_VOZY01000024.1:0-16316 GCF_013419525.1 Acinetobacter sp. YH12076
GCCAGGCCTCAGCATTTTATTATGGTGATCCCCTGGGCGAAATGCGCCTGGTAAGCAGAGTTTTTGAAATGTAAGGCCTTTGAATAAGACAAAAGGCTGCCTCATCGCTAACTTTGCAACAGTGCCAATGCAAATACTCCACCGACTAACGCAAAGGGAATATTGACGAAAACCAATACGGCTTGACGCACCGAACCCAAAGTCGTAAATAGTAAAAAGAAGATCATTGTTAATGCAGCAGGTACAACAAGCATTAAGCGAGCAGCCGCACGTTGTTGGTTTTCAAATTGCCCCCCCCATTTGAGTGAGTAGCCGGTTGGTAACTTGACTTTCTCTGCAACCAATTGTTTTGCTTCATCTACAAAACTAACTAAATCACGATCACGTACGTTGGCACGTACCACTGACATTCGTGATGCATTTTCACGATCAATTTTTACGACACCCTCAGTCTTAACCACTTCTGCTAAAGATAACAATGGCACTGCAGCTGCATTCTCAATTGGCAAGGCAATATTGGAAAATTCAAAACTCGACTCTCCCAAACGTGGATCCCCTTTCATCATTAATGGAACAGGGCGCCCCTGTTCAATAATGGAACCTATTTCTTTGCCTTCCACGAGCATCTTGAGTTGGGCTTGAACATTTTGACTGTCCAATTGATTTCGTATAGCCATATCACGATGGATTCGCAGCTCTTGATACTGTACTCCCGAATTTTCGAGTGTCATGACATCTTCATTGCCTTCAATGCCTTGTAGAACTATTGCAATTTGCTTTGATAAATCATTAAGCTGGTCTAAATCACTTCCAAAAATTTTGACAGCCAAATCTCCTCGTACTCCAGACAACATTTCTGAAGTGCGCATCTCTATGGGTTGACTAAATGTTAAGTTCACGCCAGGAACATCTTGAAGTACAAGACGAATTTTTTCTAAAATTTGCTCTTTATTTTTGACTTGCCATTGCGTTTGTGGTTTTAGCACAATGAAACTATCTGTTTCATTTAACCCCATAGGGTCTAATCCCAATTCATCAGAACCTGTACGTGCCACAATTCTTTCAACTTCAGGCACTTGTTCCAAAATACGTTTTTGAATATCCAGATCTAATGCAATTGAGTTTTGTAAGCTAATCGAAGGGATTTTTTCTAACTGTAAAATAGTATCTCCCTCATCCATGGTTGGCATAAATGACTTTCCAATGAATGGGAAAATCAATGCAGCCAGAAGTAAGGTACCACCTGCTAAGACATAAATCTGTTTAGGATGGGCTAAACTCAGATTCAAAAGTTTTCGGTAACCAGTTTCTAATTTAGCTACTAAAAAGGGTGTGTGATGTGCTTTCGGTTTTAGAAAGAATGAACACAGTACAGGAATCACTGTCAAAGAAAAAATTAGTGAACTTGATAAAGCAAATACAATTGTTAAAGCCACAGGTGAAAAGAGCTTCCCTTCCAATCCTTCAAGCGTGACCAATGGAATAAACACTAACATAATAATGATCATGCCTGCTGTGACTGGTACTGCAACCTCAGACACTGCGCGGTAAATCATATTTAATGGCGGTAAAAAAGAACGTTGCGGTGACTCTTTTGCTTCAGCAAGTTGCATTTCAATATTTTCAACCACTACAACTGCAGCATCCACTAATAAACCAATCGCAATCGTCAAACCACCTAAAGACATTAAATTGGCACTTAAACCAAAATGGTGCATCATCAAAAAAGTACTTAGTGCAGATAATGGTAAAACTGCCGCAACCACTAAAGCAGACCTTAGGTTTCCTAAGAACAATAAAAGTAAAATCAAGACTAAGACAATAGCTTCTAATAACGTTTTACTTACGGTATGAATGGCTCGGTTTACCAACTCACCACGATCATAAAATGGTTCAATCGTTGTACCCTGTGGCAGAGTTTTTTCAATGTCGGACAAATGCTCACGAACATGTTGAACGACTTGACGTGCATTCGCACCTTTTAAAGTTAATACAATACCTTGGACAGCCTCACCTTGGCCATTTTCAGTCACTGCACCATAGCGTGTGAGTGCTCCAGTATGTACCTGTGCAACATCTTTAACCCGCACCAATGTTCCTTGATGGCTAGAAACAATAATATCGCCTAACTCTTCAAGGTTTCTGACGCGGCTATCGCTTCGGATCAGTAATGACTCTCCATTTTCATTAAGCCGCCCAGCACCATCACTGGCATTATTTAGCTCGATTGCCTGTTGTAGCTGTGTTAAAGATAAGCCTCGTGCCGCCAGGGCCTCTAAATTAGGGGTCACTTCAAATGTACGAACAAGTCCCCCCAAAGCGTTAACATCGGCGACCCCTTCAATTTTACGAAGTTGTGGACGAACCACCCGATCAAGTAGAGTTCGTTTTTCCATATCACTGAGTGGCCCATGTAAGGTAAACATAAAAGATTCACCTAATGGGGTCGTCATGGGTGCAATTCCACCTGACGTACTACTTGGTAATGCAGACATCACATTACTTAAACGTTCATTCACCTGTTGTCTAGCCCAATAAGGGTCAGTGCCTTCAGCAAAGTCTAATGTGATAATCGCAATCGCGTATTTAGATTGCGAACGCATTACTGTCTGATGAGATATTCCCAACATTTCTTGTTCAATGGGTACAACAATACGGCTTTCCACCTCTTCGGGCGTCATGCCGGGCGATTTCATCACAATTTGTACTTGCGTACTTGACACATCAGGAAAAGCATCAATTGGTAGTTTCGTAAAAGCAATGTAGCCTGCCACACTGATCGCCAATGTGAGCAATAATATTAAAATGCGCTGACTAAGTGAAAAGGCGATAAGACGTTTTAACATATGTCTCACCTCAACGTTCTGTAGTGCTAATAGGTGCTTGCTCTGCACCAAAGCCAGACCACACCGCCTTGAGACGCTCTACACCACTGATAGCAAGTTGCATTTTGGGTTTTAATTTTTCAGCTGTAATATAACTTTGCTGCTGATCAGCTGATAGAACTTCAACCGTTACAGCTTCAAACCCCTTCTGATTTTTAACAAAAATAATGTGTTTACCATCTTGTGAGGTTATGGCAGTACTTGGTACTGGCCATGCTGCAATTACTGTTGGCTGCTTACTTTGAACATGAACTTTGACAAATTGTTGCACCCGCAAACAATTATGTTTGGTATCCATTTGTACGATGATATTTTGAGTTTGTGTATTCCCTACAAGTGCTGGAGCGATATTTTGTATATGCCCTGTAATATCACAACCTTCAACCTGAACAACATCCCCAATATGCACATATTTACTGTCAGCTAAATTAGCTTGTAATAACAATTGTAACGGTGAATCAGCGTTTACAAGTTGACCTAATACTGTACCAGCCTCAACATACTGACCTGTAGAAACCTGTAAGTTTTCTATATAACCACTTGTTGGGCTTTTAACATAGACAATGGAATTTAGACTATTTACCTGCCCTCCTCCCATAAATTGCAGCATTCGCTGTTTTGCACCTAAGTTAATATTAAGACGCTGTACTTGATTCTGTGCCTCTTGCACACGCTTCTCGGCAATAATGCCTTCAGCATATAAGCTACGTTCACGTGTTAAATTTTGCTGGGCTAATTGTTGTTGAGCACGAAGCTGCAATATTTCATTTTGAATCTGAATTAAATCTGGACTATGTACAGCAAGTACATGATGATTCCGGGTAACTTCTGCCAAGGGTTGTACCAAAACTTGCTGCACCATTCCTGAAACAGGACTAGTCAGTACAACTTTGCTTTCTGGTGACCACTGTACTTGCCCTTGTAAAATAATTTGTTTTTGTATGTTAGTAGAAGAAGCACCTAATGTGTGTAATTTGATCCCAACTTGCTCAATTTGTTTTGAAGAAATTAAGATTTGTTGCTCTGAGACTTCAGGACTCCTCTCAGCCTCTGAAACCTGTCTCTCTACTTTAGCCTCTATATTTTTATTCGAGAGCAGCTTACTTCCCCACCATAGCCCAAGGCTAATCAAGATCAAGACGCTCATTAGATATAATAGTTTTTTAAAATTTAGTACATCTACTCGCTGATCCACTCGTTTCATCCTTCAAGAGATTTTCTCTACAAAGCTAACATTAAGTTCTTAAGATCAGATTAAGTTTATAAACCTATTTCAGACTGCATAGGCCCAAGTGAACCGTATTGGGTTTGTGGGAGACTTTTATTTAACTGATGTTACGTAGTAAGTGCATTTTGAGCATCTTCGCTACTACATGTTGTAGTCGATTTATAAATTATTAATAATCATTATATTAAACTATATATTGTTGTTATTTCTCACGAAAATCAGCATCAAAACATAGGTGACTTTTATAAACTAAAATGTCTAAAATGAAGTGACCAAAACCACATTAAATGATCTAAATTGATCAAAATTTTACTCCACCAAAAACTATATACCAGTAATCAAATCATATACTTATAATTAAGGTCATTTAATGGAATAAATCTCGGTGACCTTGCCAAGGTTGGGGTTTTAGAACAACATGAACAACAACTGATTATCACCGCGATGCAAAAAGCCAAACACAATGTGTCTGAAGCGGCCCGTTTGTTGGGTATTAGTCGAGCAAAGCTCGATTATCGACTTAATAAATATTATTAGGGCGTGTCCTCATTTGAAGAATTGGTTTTAAATACTTAAAATCTTCCTTTGACTTATTTTTATTTCTATATTTTCAATGGCACGTACTCTTCTTACCGATGATATCTGTCAGCAAATTCAAGATACTATGCGATTACATGATTGCTACCGTTCAAAGAATAGTAGAAATATCATGGAAGCGATCTTATGGAAACTGCGTACATGCGCCACATGGCGTGATATTCCTCAAGAATTTTGTCCTTGGCAAATTTGAAAAGTAAAAGTTCAGTCGCTACCCTTGCTCGGGAGTTAGGACTTTCACGATCAACCATCTACCGTGAATTAAAAAGAAATACTGGGCAACGTGGATATAGAGCTCAACAGGCAGCTAAATTTGCAAGTCAAAGACGGTACCGTCCTTCATCATCAATGACAGCATTTGCCTTCGCTTATATTGATTATTTGATTGGTTTGGACTGGTCACCAGAACAAATTTCAGGTGCTTTAACACAACGCGGTTGGCTGGATGTACCTTGATCAACGACAACGTTTAGGAGATTTCGAAGGTGACACGGTGATTGGTAAACATCATAAAGGTGCTTTATTGACTCTCGTTGATCGAAAGAGCCTGTATGTACATATTGTTCATTTAGGGCCAACGAGAGCATCCTCTCAAACGATTACTTGTGCATTAGATCGTTTACAAATGAGCCATGCTTATAGTGTGACATTTGATAATGGCAAAGAATTTTCCGAACACAAAAGAATTACTGATGCTGGCATAGAGACGTATTTTGCTGATCCTTACAAGTCTATTCAGCGAGCTAGAAATGAAAATACGAATGGTTTAATCCGTCAATATCTGCCAAAATCATCATCGTTTGATGACGTGTCAAAGGAACAAATAGAGTAGATAGAATTTGCACCCAACCATCGTCCTAGAAAAACCCTAGGTTAGTATACACCGAGTGAAGTGATGGCTGGTTTTTATACTGTTGCACTTGCCGCTTGAATCCGCCAAATAAAATCATTTCTTCTGGATCTAAACGCTTTAGCCGAAGTTGGTCTACAACCACCATATTGTCCTGTGCTTTATCCATTTTCCCCAGTGTCTTCTTTTCACACTGTCCTTTAGACTTTTTATTACCTTACATAAATCCCTATCGACAGCAAGCAGTAACTTACGATATCGCGAGCAGTAGTAATGCTTGATTTTTAATTTTTTCTGAAAACTCACTGCTTATTTCCCCATTGAGTAACATCATTTTCAAAACTAAAGCTGGGCATGGTTTTTCAAACCTACCTTCAGATATTGTTAATGCATCAATGAGCAATGGTGTCATCATTTTTTTTCTGCACAGGTAAATTATTTTTAGCGTTAAAATAATAGAATATAAAAGTCTCAAATTTAACAAAATAGAATCAAATAGATTTTATATTTACTAAAAAAGTATCTGAATTATATGATTTATTTACTAACTTTATTTTATACTAAATCAAAACAGCACGCATGAACCGGAATATGACGATTAGCGAATTGGCTAACCGTGTGCATGTGGATGAAAAGACAATCTCACGACTTGAAAGCGGCAAACCCAGCTCTAACCTAAAAAATCTTATTTCCATTCTCGTTGTATTTGGCTTGGAAAATAGTTTGCTTAATATTGCGAACCCACAAAATGACGAAGTTGGAAAACACTTGCTACCAAAAAAATTCGGGTACGCGCTAATAATAAATCAGAGGCTATGAGTGATGACTTCTAAAAATCTGTCCATGCAAGAAGAAATTAAGAGCTGCTACATTTTTTTGGATACAGGTGATACGCCACAAGTTGTTGCTCAATATGCGCTCAAAGATTCAATCTATAATTTTATCTACGGCAAGAGATATTTGAGTCGTAAGCGTCCGCTGAATCCCATACCAATTTTTAATTCGATTTAGGTTTCCAGCAGTGCGGCAGCAATTCTTCAATTTGGGTCACTTTGTGTGTCGGTAGCCTTTTCAGCACATCACTTAAATAAGCATACGGATCCAAGCCATTCAGCTTTGCTGACTGGATTAAAGTCATGATATTCGCCGCTCGCTGGCCGCTGCGCAGCGAACCTGCAAACAGCCAGTTCTTACGTCCCAACGCCCAAGGTCGCATTTGATTGTCGGGTAGTCAGACGCAGTTACCTACGTCCAACCCCCTAAGAACCGTGCATGCGAGTTTCCCAGCACACGGCTCAAGCCTCTGCTAAGGCGCCATTCGGCACCCGGTTATACATCGTTGACATTGGCAAACTGAACACTCCTCGGACAATACAGATGGTAAATCTCAAGATTAGCAACTGCATCCGTTCCACCATGACTTAGCTTCACAATATGACGGCTGTGCCATGGTGTATCTTTGGTGACTGGTTTAAGACAGGCGCAGCAGCGACCACCTTGTTTTAGCCACACCCGATACAGCTTGGCTCGCCCCTTTGCGGAGACCAGCATTCTTTTACCCCATCGGGATTCGAAGTACTCATCCCATGCGGGGTCATGAGGGTTAGCAGCAGCCTTGATCTTGATATGTCGCACAATTGGCGTGTCCGAGGCAGACACTAATGTGTATTGTCGCTTCCGACCATCGGCGGACTGTTCATCACATGAGAACACCCATCGACGCGCTCCTTGTACTTTGAAATACCGATCTTTGACCCATCGGAGTGTTTTGCGAGGGTGGCGACGTACCGCCCATCGCCAGAGCATTTCCCACACTGCGCTGTCTACCTGGTTGAAAACCTTCTTGGCAACGACATAACTATGATAGTTGGCCCAACCCCTTAGAATAGGGTTGAGCAAACCGATCAAAGTGGCCTGTCGTGTCGCTTTGTTTGCATTGATTAATGCTCGCAGCTTATCGAGATGAGCACTGATGTTTGCCTTTGACGGCTTGATCAGTAGCTTGCCATTGTACTTGCGTACGTTCCACCCAAGAAAATCGAACCCGTTCCCTATGTGCGTGATTTTGGTCTTTTCCTGAGAGAGCACGAGACCGCGCTGCGCCAGAAATTCAACCACGGCAGGGCGAACTTCATTTTCGAGCCACTCTTTAGAATACCCCGTGATGATGAAATCATCCGCATACCGTACCAGTTGCAGCTTTTTGCCTGTCCATTTGGCGTTAGGGAACCTCTTCGCCAGCATCGTTTCCAGTCCGTCCAAGGTCATGTTGGCCAACACCGGGGAGATAATACCTCCTTGCGGTGTTCCGGAAAGACTGGGAAACAGCTTGCTTTGGTAGACGTAACCGGCTTTGAGCCATTTCCGTAGAATCACCTTGTCCATTGGGAGGTTGGCGATCATCCAGTCATGGCTGATATTGTCGAAACAGCCTTGAATGTCACCCTCTAGCACCCACTCCGCACTTACTTTTCTTGACAGCACACCAAAGCACTGTGCTGCAGCATCCGCGGTTGAGCGTTGTGGTCTGAATCCATAAGAGTTCCGATCAGCGATGGTCTCCGCGATGGGTTCCAAAGCCAGCAGATGGAGCGCCTGCATGGCCCGGCATTTCATCGTGGGTATCCCGAGAGGTCTCATCTTGCCATTTTTCTTCGGAATAAGGACTCTCCGAAGCGGAAGGGGCGTGTAACCTCGCCTCTTCAACGACATCATCGCACCGGTCTTGGCCTTGGGTGTATTCCAAGTCACCTTGTCGACCCCAGCCGTGTTTTTGCCTTTGTTTTCAGACACTCGTTTGACGGCCAATGCTTTGCCACTAAACGAGTGAGTCAGCAGCCATTGCAAAGCTTTCGCCTTGTTATGCCTGCCGTCTTGTACCGCCTTCACAATACGCGCTTGCAGCCCTCTGACATGACGCTGTACAGCAATCCAATCGATGCTGTCCCACGATGTGCTGGAAGGTGCACACGCTGATACTGCTGCATTCATTTGCTCTCCCTCCATTAAAAGGGTTCTACACACTCTCTTGTGATGAGAGACCATAAGGACGTCAGCCCGCTTTCGCGTGGGGTAATGTTTCAACCTCTATCCAACCCATTACAGACTGGCATTCGCTTTTTCCTCGTTCCTTCGCCCGCATCACCATGGGCAGTTTTTGCAAACTGCTTTCCCAATGGGAGTAATACGGGATTTCCACGTTCCGCTTACTGAAGTACATCGGCTTAGGTGCCTGCTATCGACCGGGAGGCGTATGGGTCACGAATGCGTAGTCGAAAGACGCAATTCCCACCTCCATTACCGTTTTGGTTCGAGCGTATCAGCCATTTCCGCTCGTTCAACTTAACGATCGTTACGCAGATTCACATGTGTTCACCATACCGATTATCTAGCCCTTGTCCGGCTATGGCTGCCAGAAGGGTACGTCTCTCACGATTGATACCCCGCACCTTGCGGTGCCTCGTTACATTGTCGAAGGCGCTCTTTATTCAGCCTTCTAGATTCACCCGGTGACACGGGTGGTTCCCGCAGGGGGAACAACTTCATTAAGCGACTTCGTGTCGCACTTCCACCCAGTTATTGCAAATCGGTAGATTGCCATCATCCAGATAGCGGCTTAAAGCTGGCCAACGCTTCAGAGTGTAATTGATCGCCTTGGCGGTTGGAGAACTCGATGGCACAGTCAGTTGATGTTGGTTGAGCCATTCATACAGTTGTTGCATCACCGGTTGACTATGCTGTTGTCGGTATTCGCGGCGCTGTTCTGCTGTACCATCGGTCTTTTTCCTGAGTTCTGCTTCTATGGCATACAGTTTCTGAATCAGCACTAATGCCTGTTCAGCGACCTGACTTTTTTTGGTCACATGCAGTTCATGGAATTTACGACGCGCATGCGCCATGCAGCCCACCTCAATGACCTGACCTGATTTAAAGCGTGCTTTATAACCGCTGTAATCATCACAGACCAGATGGCCCTGCCAGTCTTTCAGGAACGCTTCAGCATGCTGACCTGAACGACTATCCTGAAAGTCATAGATCACGGCTTGAACTGGATTGTACTGTGTAGTGGCATAGGCCCAGACATAACCTTTCTTCGGTTTTTTCTCATTCTCACCCATCCGCATGATGGTGACCGGCGTTTCATCGGCATGGATCACCCGCTGTTGCAGCACCACCTGTTTTAAGGCATTGGCCAGAGGTTCCAGTTCCACACCGCAGCGACCAATCCAGTCAGATAACGTGGATCTGGACAGATCAATGCCCGCCCGCTGATAGATCAGGCGCTGACGGTACAGCGGCAAATGATCGGCATACTTCGATACCAGCACATGGCTGAGCAGTTCAGGACTGGCAATACCTTTATCAATCACATAGGCGGGCATCGCTTGCTGAGTCAGGGTGTCGCACTGATCACAGACCCATTTGCCACGTACATGCTGTTCCTTATAGAACTGTGCCGGTCTGAAATGCAGTTTTTCACTGACATCTTCGCCGATACGACGGAGTTGGCAGCCACAAGCACATTGGGTTGATGCAGGTTCATGCTCAATACGGATGGTGTGTAGATGATCTGGCAGTGGTCGACGTTTAGGTTTATTTGCTTTGGCTTTGTGTGTCGCTGCATCGGTTTTATCTGCATTCAGCCGTTCCAGTTCCAGATCAACGGCTGCAATATCTTCTTCGACCGCTTCATCCCACAGGTGGATTTGTTTTGCAGTGAGATGTTCGTTTTTACTGCCGAATTTGTGCTGTTTAAATAGTGCGAGTTCATGCTCGTATTTTTGATTGAGAATAGAAAGATGTTGAACTTTAGAATCTAATTGCTGATTGATGACTTCAAGATGTTGAACTCTGGCATCTAATTGCTGGTTTGATTTTTCTAATTCTTGATTTGATTGTGCCAGAGACTGATGCTGCATCGCCAACTGCCTGGTGAATTCCAGCAGTTGTTCATGGGTCAGTTGGCTTAAGTCAGGCAGCGTATTCATGACCGCAGTATGCCTGAGGTCATGAGAAGAATGAAATAGAACGTTTGGAGAATAGCAGAATGGAACAGCCTGTTTTAAAGCATCGTCACCACCTGCTGCCGTCCAATGCGCTGCCAGGGCAAACCTTGGATCAGTGCCTGTAACTGTTCCGGGCTGAGGGCCACGGTTTCACCTTGGTGAACTTGAGCCCAGTGAAATTTGCCCTGTTCCAGCCGCCGGGCACACAGCCAGATGCCCAGTCCATCATGTACCAACACTTTCATACGATGGCCACGTTTATTAGAGAACAGGTAGGCGCAATGCGGTTTGATTGAGCCAAAGGCTTTCATAATCTGCGCCATGACCGTATCCATACCTGCACGCATATCCAGAGGTTGGGTAGAAAGCCAGATTTCATCAATGCGGATCATGTTGCAAGTACCTTGAGTAATTCTGCTAAAGCAGATATTTTCGATACTTGCCATTTTAGCTGAATATCATTATTCGTATGAGGCACGGTGATACACAACGTGATCCTCTCATCAATAGGTTGGCTGATTGCAGCAGTGTAAGGCAAAGCAATAAATGCTGGATTCACATGAGTAGGATCCTGCACGGCACCCTCATGATGCCTGAAGATCCTGATCCAACGACTGACAAGGTTGGCATTAATACTATGTTGCAGTGCGACCGAAGCGATCGAGGTATTAGGATTTTTGCAGGCATTGACAATACTGAATTTGAATTCTTTGCTGTATGTTCTGCGTTTTTTAGCAACAGGAGGTGTTGCTGAATATATATCCATGTTCATAGATTAAGTCCCCACTTGTTTTTAGGTGGGAACTAAATTAAGGCTTATAGGATCGCTTGGTAAGGCTGTGTTAGCTGGATGCTTACTTTCTTTTACCTTAATAACGTATTTTTTTAACGGCAGCATACCTTTTGAAACACCACCAAATTATTTATGTTCCACCAGCATATATACTTCCCTATCGAAAAATCTGATAAGAATTGATTATTTTGATACAAAACCTGAAAACTGGGAGTGCTTATATGGACATATATAATATTTCCGGATAAATATAAAACTACTCCACAAGAAGAAAGGCAGAATTTAATCTCAGTCCGAAGTAACAGTACTCTCAAAGACCAAATGTAAAGAAGCATACTTAAGAAAATAAAATTCAATAATGCATGAGGATGTAATTAGTTTCAGGGTGCTAAGAAAGTGTAGCAACTTGCTACACTTTTTCGCTTTTTTGAATCAGCTGTTTTAAGAAATCTTCTAATTGTAAGAGACTGGCTTCGTCAATTTCCGAGATATTCAGAGAAACCTTAAGCTGTTTTTGATTCAGTTTGATATTCCCCGCAATCTTACCGGCATATTCAATTTTTCTGACCACGGATGTTGTGGTCAGTTTTTCTGGATTCTGACTCAATAGTTTTTCAGCATAAGTAGTAACTTTGCTTTGCTCGAGTTTTTTGTCTTTTAATTTTTCCCAAGCTCCGAGTAAGGCCACTTCGGCTTCAGAGAGTTGTTCAAGATGATCCGATAGAAATTTTTTGAATGCAGTTGCAGCAGTACGGCCTAGCAAGCCTGGTTCCACATCAAGGTCATTTAAAATTGCTTGCGGCAGTTTTTCGTATGCTAAATACTTGTACATATCTTCGCGATTTAAACCCAGTGAATTGGCTAAACGTTGCTTGTTTTTCTTTAATTTCTCATCAAGTGAGTTCAGGCCAATAAAAATCTCATAATCTGTCAGATCCTGACGCTTTAAATTCTCGGCCAGGGTTAACAAAGATGCTTCTACATTATTTGCATCAATGATAATGGCTTCAATCACAGACTTTCCGAGTAACTGATGTGCCCGTAAGCGTCGCTCGCCTGCAATCAGTTCATATTTCAGATTATCCAGTTTACGCACTGTAATGGGCTGCAAAAGGCCGATTTCATTAATAGAATCCGCCAGTTCTTTTAACTGTGATTCTTCAAATATTTTACGCGGCTGGTTTAGACTTCGGCTGATATCCTCAATAGGGACATTACGTCTAAACTCTTTCAGCTCTTTAATATTGTCTTTCTGTGCTTGCTGATGTTTTTCTGTATTCTGTTTCAGTTTCTGAGCTAAAAGCTCTTTGGTGCTTGCCATAATGCTCTCAGGTTTAAATTTTCAATACAATTTCATTGGCAAGGCTTTCAAAAGCCTTACGTACTTTTGAATTTTTTTCTACTTTCAAAAGTGGTTGTTGCAGAATGGCTGCTTGATTGACTTTAGTACTTTGAGGAATTGTGGTTTCTAAAATTTTACCCACTTGTTTCAAGGCTTCATCCCGAATCAGCTTACAGACATTCTGACGTTCATCATGCTTAATTAGTAAAGCGCCTAAAAGCTCTAAATCTGGATTAATACGTTTGATCTTTTCAAGATGATTTAAAAGATCTGTTACCCCATATAATCCATATTGTGATCCTGATTCGATAGGGATAATGACATGTGTTGAGGATGCCAGGGCATTGCTGGTTAATAATTTAAGGCTAGGTGGGCAGTCAATCAATATAAAATCATATAGATCTTTTAATAGTTTTAACTTGATATTTAACTCTTCTGAAGGACGGGGAGCTTCTTCTTTTAGTTGATCTTCAGTTTTTCCTAAATTCAAGGAACCATAAATTAATGATACTTTTTCAAAGTTCGTTTCTTCTTGTAATGCATCTGCCAACAACGAAATATCGCCCACTAGTAATTCTGCTGTAGTGACAGCAATTTCGCTTGGATGTTGGATCCCAATGTGTAAACTTGCGTTTGCTTGAGGATCTAAATCAATGACTAAAACTTTGTTGCCCAGATTGGCAAGTTCTGAGGCTAGGTGTACAACAGTCGTTGTTTTGCCACATCCGCCTTTATGGTTAGCAACAGTAATAATTTTTGCAGACATGCGTGTCAGATGCTTCCTTATTTGAATGTTTAGTAATATAAATAACTTTCATTCATCTTACTATAGTTTTTAAATTTATAAATCCTATTTATTCAGCTGTAAAACAGTTTAAAAAATAAATTTTTAACTAAGCTAGCTTAATTAAAAATTAGAATAATTAGTTATTTAGCTAATTAATAATTAGGATCATATTTTTATTATATAAAACAAATGCTTATAGATTTAAAAGTGGAAGGTTTGTCACTCTAAAGTGGAAGGTTTGTCACTCTAAAGTGGAAGGTTTGTCACTCTAAAGTGGAAGGTCTGTCACTCTAAAGTGGAAGGTTTGTCACTCTAAAGTGGAAGGTCTGTCACTAGGGTGGAAAGTTTGTCACTGCTATTTTTATATCTGCTATTTTTATTTAAAAATAATTGCAAAAACAAATATTTAAGCTGTTAATAAAGTCTCATAACTAAGCTTTAAAGGTGGAAAGATTGTCACTGTATCTTCTTAACCTGTGGATAATCTTTTTTTATTGGATATTTCCTGATGATTATATGTGCAGTTATACCTTTTAAATCTAACAAAAAGGTGGAAGCCTTGTCACATCAGGGTTTTTATCTGACTTAACCTAACTAGATCTGAATGAAAAAAGTAAAAATAGGCCTTCTGAACTGTAATTTCGAGACTAAAGGTGGAAGGTCTGTCATCATAGGGTGGAAAGATTATAATTAATTCCACTTTAAATGCAGAAAACCGGCTAAAATGCTTCTTTTTGATGACAAACTTTCCACTTTTAGAATCTTGTGGTGAAAGTCTTGAAAGTTTTTCCACTTTTGTATATAAAAACTAAGTTAAATTATAAATATCACGGTTATGACAGAATCTGAACCATTGCAAGAAGAATCGAATTATATTCCTTACTGTATAGGCAACATTCGCCATAATGGCGTTGTCAGTACCAGTAACCGTTTAATTCGCCCAATCGAATTATCAGCCAATGAATATAAGGCACTTCTATATGCAATGGCGGTTGCGAATTATAGTGAGAAAAATAGGGTAGATGGTGAAATTACCGAACAAACTTATATTTATTTGTATAAGGATGATTTGGCAGATTTACTAGGATTAAATAAACGTAATTCAATTAATGTTGCAATAGATCGGATCTACAAAGAGCTTTCATCCCGGGTAGCTCATTTTATTATTGAGGAGCCTGCTGATAATGGTAAAAGAAAGACTAAAAAAGTACATTCTGTCGTTCCCATTATCCGTGAGTTAAGATGGGAAGATGATTCTAAAAATGCGATTCAGATTCGTTTTACCAGTGAGGTGTTGCCGTATTTCACTCAACTGGCTGGGGGTAATTTTACTACCTATCAGCTAAAACATCTTTTTGCCCTAGATTCTGTTGCCAGTATGAGTCTCTATACTTATTTCATTAAAAATGAATTTAAGTACGCCAATCAAAAGAGTTATGAAGTGCCATTACTTTTAGAAAACTTGAAAGCACTGATTGATATTAATGAAACCAAATATGATCGCTGGGTAGATTTTAGACGCTATGTATTAGACAAAATAGTGGCAGAAATTAACGAAAATACAGATCTACAATTAGAGTATGAAACCGTTAAGAAAGGCCGTCCAATTGTAGGTGTGAATTTTAAACTGCATCATCGGATTGCTGATAAGGCACTGGATGAATTTGCAGTGATTGAAAAAATCTATCTTGATGTTCCATTTGAAGACAATGCATCCGTAAAAGAATTAGGGGCTAAATTCGATATGAATGTACGTTCTTGGTATATTTTTAATAATGATGAAAATTATCAGCAGTTCAAGAAGTGGTTTAAAAAAGTAGGATGCCTCACTGACTCTCAAGCAAATATTGTCATTAATGACACTTTATTCCAAATGGATTTTGCTGAAATTGGTATGGGGTTGAATGACTTTAAACGAAATATGAAGCATAAACTTAAAAGTAATCCGGAATTCGTCCATAGTATTCGTGAAAGACTGAATGATATTTTTGGTAAAGAGTTGATCTAGCGAAAAGTGTAGCAACTTGCTACACTTTTTTTGATATATGTTCGTAAAGAATACAAGTGGTAAGGACCTTAGGATAAAAACGACTCTGTTGCATGAAGTGTGAAAATTGAGACTGAACCGTACCGGGTTTGTCGGAGACTTTTTTATTTAAGTTAGGCCACCTGACCTAACGGGTTAATCTTATCATAGTACATTGCTTCAAACTCAAAAGGCGACTTGTAACCCAATGCACTGTGTACACGCTCTTTATTGAACCAATCTACCCAGTTGAGTGTCGCAAGTTGTACATCCGCTAAACCTTTCCAATCTGCTTTTAAATACTCAATCACCTCTGTTTTGTATAAGCCATTCACTGTTTCAGCCAAAGCATTATCGTATGAATCACCAGTCGTACCGACTGATGCTCGTAAATTTGCAGCTTCTAAACGATTGGTATAGCGAATAGAAAGATATTGAACACCTCTATCGGAATGATGAATCACATTCTTTGGCATGCCTCGATCGTGCAATGCTTGCTCAAGTGCATCGAGCACCATATCTGTATTCATCCGTGTAGATACTTTCCATCGGCTTTGTTGCACAAAGATTTGAAATGCAAAGCGCCCCTAATTGAGCCAAATTTAAGGCGTAACTTGGGTAAGTGGTCGACCTAATTCCGTAAATCTGTTGAGGACTGCTACACGTGCATGAATTTCATTCACCTGACTAGGAAAGCTTCTTGCCATTAATTTATCGCCTAATAATTTGATGCAATGCATCTTGGTTTCCACCAAACTGCGGCGATGATAGCCTGACCATTTTTTCCATAATGTCCTGCCTA
>NZ_VOZY01000025.1:0-13046 GCF_013419525.1 Acinetobacter sp. YH12076
ACTCATGAGTGCTCGGTTATATGCGGGCCAATTGGTTGTGCGGTAGATTTTGTGTGTAGGCTTCTTCATTTGAAAATTATATCGCTGAAAAAGCCTTTACAGATAGGTTTGTGCAACAAAGCCCTTTATTTCTAAAAAATCCCTATCGATAACGCTATTTGAAAGTGCGAGTGCAGGTTATTTAGCATATAGAATTTCACAAGATAAAAACTCTGGAATACTTCTGGATGGTTCTATTGTTAGTTATGACTTACTATTCAAGAAGCGTATTTTAAATATAAAACAATCACTTATAGATAAATATACTGCTGAATCCCCAGAAGTAACCACTCAAATGATTGTAAATGGAAAAAAATTATTCAAATCAGATATTTATATATCTTGCACTGGACTTTTAAAGCGTGGAGGATCCGAAAACAAAAAGAAACCTGTAGGTACTTTTTTCTATTGCATTTATTTTAAGAAAAAATTTTATAATTTCGAAATTTTAACTAAAGGTAAGCCTATCAAAAAATTAAAAATACTATATAAAGCTCTATGCAAGTCACTCACTAAAATATTAAAAAATTATTATTGTTAGTTTCATGTAATTAAAAAATAACTATTTATGTATATAAAACAACCCCCAAAGTATTACTTTTAAACAAATTGAAACTTAATAAAGATTATGTAACATCTTTAATAATCATATTAGCAATATTCATGTTAATAATAAATGATCTACTGTAATTGAGTAGATTATCTAATTAATCTTTAAAGGAACAGTATTATGTCTAATTATAACCAAGATCAAAATAATGATACTCGCTTACAGCACCAACGTGGCGATACTCAAAAACCTCAAAACCAACAAAATCAGCAGTCTGATCAACAGCGTCAGCAGAATGATCAGCAACAACAGCAGCAACCCCAACATCAACAAAATCAACAATCTGATCAGCAGCGCCAGCAGAATGGTCAGCAACAACAGCATCAACCCCAACGCCAACAAAATCAGCAATCTGATCAACAGCGTCAGCAGAATGATCAGCAACAACAGCAGCAACCCCAACATCAACAAAATCAGCAGTCTGATCAACAACGTCAGCAGAATGATCAGCAAGACCAATAGTCAAAGTAACAACAGTAATTTGTATTTGCAGAAGTAGCCCAGGGATCACTACTTTTGCAATTTATTAAATAATTTATCGGAGTTATTACTATGAACGACCATCAAAATGAACATCCAATACCTCATGACTGGCGCACGGATTACTCCAATAGACCGTACTATGGGGATCTGCAACGCGAAGTGCCAGATATAGATTATGACCGTGATCTAAGGTCAGCTTATGAGCTTGGTGAGCGCGAACGTCATTTATACGGTGAAAATGCGCGTTTCGAAGATTCTGAGCCAGATTTACAAACCAAATGGGAAGAGTTTAAAGCAGATTCTCGCTTGAAATGGGAACATGCTAAGCATGCGATTAAGGATGCTTGGGATAAAATTTAACCCTGTATGTATGTAAAACTAGAATTAATAAATTGTATCAAATATGGACTTCATAAAAATAATTCTGCATGACACCTCTTTTAACTTTGCATTGGAAATTATTTTCCGATGCATCATTATGTTTATCTTAATTATTATTTTTTTAAGATTTTCAGGTAAAAGAGGTGTCAGGCAACTTTCAGTATTTGAGTTAGCTATTATTTTAAGTTTGGGATCTGCAGCAGGCGACCCCATGTTTAATGATGATATCCCCATCATTCAAGCACTCATTGTATTTGCAGTCATTATTCTTCTCTATAGATTAACTACATACCTCATCATGAAATCAGATTCATTTGAAACCATGTTAGAAGGTAGGCCAATGTATATCGTTAAAGATGGCTTATTGATTGTTGAAGATATCAAACAGGAAAAGTATTCATATGACGAATTTTTTGCTGAGTTAAGGCAAAACAAAATAGAGCACTTAGGGCAAGTCAAATCAGCCTTACTTGAAACAGATGGGTGTCTAAGTGTAATCCCTTATGCCAAGGATAATATTAAATGGGGACTACCAATTTTTCCTGATCACTACCAAAAAGCACAGCGTTTTGATTCCAAAAAATACTATTCGTGCATGCTGTGTGGTCAAACGCAATTTATTAGTTCTCTAAATTCTCAATGCCCCCGCTGCAAATGTGACCGCTGGGCTGAATCTGCTTTTTATTGTGAAAGTAGCTCCAATCAATCATCAGATTGAACACAAAATAGACAATTTTTTACTTTAATTTTGCCAAGCATCTTTATTGTCTATATTAGCTTTATGCAATAGCAAAACCTTATCTAGCACATGTACTAAATAACATCAGACAAAGGGATGTAGCTCATGAAAAAATCAAATAATCCTAAAATTGATCAGTTTGAAAAAGAGGCATATGTAGACCCTAATGGTAAAACACTGACCTCATCTTTGGGTGTACCTGTAGCTGACAATCAAAATAGCTTAAAAATAAATCAGACTGGTCCTACTCTGTTAGAAGATTTTCTCTTACGAGATAAGTTAATTCATTTTGACCGTGAACGTATCCCTGAGCGTGTAGTGCATGCTCGTGGTGTTGGAGCGCATGGTTATTTTGAAGCTTATGATGGCAACGAAAAATGGACTAAGGCTAAATTTTTGACTAATACTCAAAATCCAACTCCAATCTTTGTCAGAATTTCTACAGTACAAGGCGGACGCGGCTCAGCTGATGTAGTCCGTGATGTACGCGGATTTTCCATCAAATTTTATACCGAAGATGGAAACTACGATTTAGTCGGTAATAACATTCCTGTATTTTTTATTCAGGACGCAATCAAGTTCCCTGACTTTGTCCACGCAGTGAAGCCTGAAGATCCGAACGAAGTTCCTACTGGTCAATCTGCGCATGATACCTTTTGGGATTTTATTTCTTTAAATACCGAAGCCTCTCATATGACAACCTGGGTGATGTCAGATCGTGCTATTCCTAGAAATTTACGATCGATTCAAGGTTTTGGTGTACATACCTTCAGATTAATTAACAAAGATAATCAGGCGCATTTGGTTAAATTCCACTGGACACCGAAACAAGGTGTTGCCCAAGTCGTTTGGGATGAGGCCTTAAAGCTTAATGGTAAAGATCCCGACTTCCATCGTCGCGATCTATGGGATGCCATTGAACGTGGCAATTATCCTGAGTGGGAATTAGGGGCACAGATCTTTACTGAAGAAGAAGCGGCTCAATGGGACTTTGATGTGTTGGATGCTACAAAATTGGTACCTGAAGAGCTCGTACCTATTACTCCACTAGGTAAATTTACTCTAAATCGAAATACAGATGATTTCTTTGCTGAAACAGAGCAAGTTGCTTTCAGTCCAGCCAATATTGTTTCAGGAATTGATTTTAGTAATGATCCTTTATTACAAGGTCGTTTGTTCAGCTATACAGATACGCATCTGCACCGCTTAGGAACAGCAAACTTTAATCAAATTCCAATTAATAAACCGGTCTGCCCTTTCCATACCAATCGACGTGGCGGCTATGCAAACCATGAAGTCTATAAAGGTAAAGCGAATTATGAGCCTAACTCTGTAGATGAAAATTGGCCTAGAGAATCTAATAATGATCCGCATGCATTTCGAACCCATCCTGAACAAATCCAAGGCAGCAAGTTAAGAATCCGACCAGAAAGCTTCGCAGATCATTTCTCGCAAGCGACCATGCATTACCAAAGTCTTGCTAAGCACGAACAGCAACATATAAAGGATGCCTATGCATTTGAACTTTCAAAAGTGAAAGCTGTTGAAATTAGGGAACGGGTCGTAAATGAGGTGCTTGCAAATATTGACTTGGATTTAGCTCAATTTGTAGCAAAAGAATTGGGGTTAGATGCTCCGACTAAGCAAAGTAAATCGGTTAAGAAAGCTGCCGTTGCTAAATCTGATCACTTAAGTACATTGGCATACCCTGCATCTGATATTAAGCAACGTAAAATTGCACTGCTGGTACACAACGGTGCTAATGCTTCTTCTATCGATGCAATCAAGACTTGGGGCGAATCAGAAAGTGCTGTAGTAGAAGTATTAGCCCCTAATGCCGCGCCGGTGAAATCTAACGATGGTAAAGAAATTGCAGTTGATGGACGTCAGAATGGCGAACCTTCGGTTACCTACGATGCTGTCGTTGTTATTGATGGTGATAATCTAGATGAATTCCTGAATGATGGTGTAGCTAAACATTATGTATTGGAAACATTTAAGCATCTTAAACCTATAGTTTTATTGGGTGATAAAGAGGCTTTAATTAAAGAGCTTAATCTGACTCAAGATGCTGCGCTTTTCACTTCACAAAGTTTCAAAGATGTCAGTGATCAATTTAAAACAGCGATACAGAATCACCGTTATTGGGACCGTGAAGATAAGGTTGCTTCTATACCGGCCTAATTTAACTATGAATAAAAAAAAACCGCCCTTCTGGGCGGTTTTTTATCTATTGGTTCTTGGTTCTAACTAGATTTAAAAAATGTAGATGACGTTCGTATTGATCAATAACATCTTGCAAAATATCTTCTTGCGTCCATTCGATGATGTCATAATTTTGACCACCTTCTCTCAAAAACACTTCAGCTTGGTAATCTTGCATAATTTCATCTGAATCAATCATAAAACTTGGTGTATTTTTTTCTTGAACAACCACTTGGTAAATAAAGTTAATCTCATCTTGATGGTTTACACGTAACTCCAAGCCATCATCAATCATGTTTACTGTTACATTCAAATGACGACGCATAAATTCTTTCTGAAGATTTGAAAATGCCTGATATACCGTTTTTTCAATATAATCTTCAACTTCTTTACGTGTATGCGGATAATGCATAATCAATCCTAAACGTTGTTGCCAACTTCTTGGATTATGAATTGCTCTAGGTGTAATACGTGCATCCTGTAATGCTTGCATCTTGGTTGCATCTAAATGTAGAGCCTTGACTAACCCCCAGCAAATTAAAAGCATTACGAAGGTGAATGGTAATGCACTCAACATTGTTGCAGATTGCAAAGCTCCTAAACCTCCAGCGAACAACAAAACAATCGCAAGCACTGCCATTAACGTTGTCCAAAACAATCGTTGCCAGGTCGGAGAATTTTCCGATTTTGCTGTTAAATAGTCTGTAACAAGTGCACCAGAGTCAGCTGAAGTCACAAAAAATAGCATAACCAGTATAGTCGCCACAAAACTCATCAAGCCTGAGAATGGCAAGGTCCCTAAATATTCAAATAATGCAACGGATGAGTCACGTTGTACTGCAGAAATCAGTGACGTATTCGCTTCGTTTAAAATGCTATATAGTGCGGCGTTCCCCATGACTCCCATCCAAATCAAGGTGAACCCTGTTGGAATAAGTAAAACACCTACAATAAACTCACGAATAGTACGGCCTTCAGACACACGGGCAATGAACATACCTACAAATGGTGACCATGAAATCCACCATGCCCAGTACATAATGGTCCAACCACCAATCCAACCATCAGATTGATAGGCATATAAATTGAAGGTCATGTTGAATAAGTTCGAAAAATACTGGCCAGCATTTTGTATAGTCGCTTGTAATATGAATATCGTTGAACTAGCAAAAAATACAAATAATAAGAGGGTTAATGCTAAGCCTAAATTGATCTCTGATAATCGTTTAATACCCTTGTCTAAGCCCATAAATACGGACAAAGAGGCCATAGCTGTAACAATGACGATTAGAATTAGTTGCGTCGTCGTTGAATATTCAATCCCGAATAGATAATTCAGGCCGGAGTTAATTTGTGTTACACCAAAACCTAAAGTCGTTGCGACACCAAATACAGTACCGATCGTTGCAAAGGTATCTACACCATCACCAATTGGACCATAAATTTTCTTTCCAATAAGAGGATATAAAGCAGAGCGAATCTTAAGAGGTAGATTATGTCTATATGCAAAGTAAGCTAAAGCTAAGCCCACAATTGTGTAAATTGCCCAAGCATGAAGTCCCCAATGAAAGAATGTTACACGCATGGCTTGCTGCGCTGATTGAATTGTTTCAGGCTCACCAGTTGGAGGTGAAACATAGTGCATCACTGGTTCCGCGACACCGAAGAACATTAAGCCAATGCCCATACCAGCTGTAAATAGCATAGCGAACCAAGAGCTATTACTAAACTTTGGCTGGCTATGGTCTAAACCAAGTTTAATTTTACCCATATTTGAACAGGCAATATAAATAAGCACTAAGAGAAAAATGGCTACAGATAGTACATAGAACCAACTGAATGAGTTTGTAACCCATTGATTCAGTTGTTTAGTTATTAAATCAAAAGCATTGGGAGCTAAAAATACAATGGCAATAAAAATGCCGATAATAACAACTGTGCTAATAAACACATTTGGATTCACATTGGAATACCATGACGGTTTCAATGAAGACATACCTTCCCTATTCCGTTTTATTTGTAAGACAGATCTGAATTGATCAAAGAGATATCCGCTATTTGCGGAATAAACAGGCTTGTATTGAAAAGTGCTGGCATTTTCGTTTGAAAATTTAAGGCTGACTCATTCAAAGCCATTGCTTAGAGTTTGAGCATGTTATCATATTTTTAGATATATAATCCAATATTAAGTAGTAAAGCAAATTAAGACCATTACTAAACTATTTATTTCGTCAATTAATTTTCTTATTCAATACTCTCTTGAAGTGCTTTAGAAGTAAGTGAGTTCTTAGAAAGTAATTATAATTTTGCTTAATGTAAGCATTTTTTCACTTAGTTTTTGGGCTTATATAAGTAATATTATTTATCTGTTAAAAATGGTAGTAAAAGGATTAATAAAACTTGAAAAGTTAAACAATGATTAAAGATCAAATACTTAATACATAAAAAAACAAAATGACCTTAAAAGCAATTTATAGTAATTAATTCACTTTCAAATTAAAGTAGGCTTATAACATGAATTCAAAAACCCGTAAGCTCCTTTTAGCTGGTGGTGCAGTACTTATAGCTGGTTCAATGCTCTCAACTGCAAATGCAAACACTACGGAAGTCCAAGCGGTATCAAAGGTAGATTTAAATAAATATCTTGGTACATGGCATGAAATTGCACGTAAGCCGCTATATTTCCAGAACAAATGTGATTACAACGTCACTGCTAAATATTCTTTAAATGAAAATGGTAACGTGAAAGTAGATAATAGTTGCTATAGTGCAGACGGCAAACTTAACCAATCAATTGGTGAAGCATATGTTCAGAATGCGCCAGCCAACTCGAAACTTAAAGTGAGCTTTTTACCAAAAGCAATTCGTTGGTTGCCAGTAGGCCGTGGTGATTATTGGGTTCTAAAAATTGATGATGACTATCAAACTGCATTAGTTGGGTCACCAAATAAAAAATATCTTTGGGTACTCAGCAGAACTGCTAACCCTGACCAGGCCACAGTTGATGAATACTTAGATTATGCAAAATCCATCGGTTTTGATTTATCAGATCTGATTAAGACTAAGCATAAGTAATAATCCAATAAGTCCCCATCATGGGGACTTATTTCTAAATAATACAATGTAATTTATCTGGCCATGAACGTAAGAATATAAGGCCCTTTGTATCCCTTCTATTTCAATCCCTGATATCAGCGTCTATTTACGATAGGCTGAATGCTCACTCACATTGAAATAGGATAATATTCTAATGACTACTATTAATGTTGAAAATATTAAGAGCCATGCAGATGTAATTGCTTCATGTGGGACTAAAGTTGGTGAAGTAGACCACTTGCAAGGTTCGGATCAAATTAAACTGACTAAGCATGGTGTTGGTCATCACCACTTAATTCCAGTTTCATGGGTTGGTGAAATTACAGACAATAAAATTGTACTGACTAAAGACTCTCAAGAAGTTAAAGATAATTGGATTGAAGCTTAAAACCCTAATCCTAAAAAAACCCTCTTAATGAGGGTTTTTTCATATCTGCTGTAATAATCATTGGAGGAAGTTAGTCTTTATCAAATGTATGAGGTGTTGTCGTCTCTTCATTTTCATTGCTGTCTTTTTGCTGGCAACCTACCAGCACCAATACGAATACCACGCTTATAATGGCTAACGTTTTCATACTTTAGGCCTATATATTTGTTAAAACTCTACACTAACAAAGCATGACGATTACTGTGTAAATTTATGAAAATCATTTATGAGATAAATAATAAGAAAGTCTTTAAATAAAGATTTTCAAATATTAATGATTGTCTAGATTATGAAGTTATCCCTACATTCAAATAATTATCTTTCACCCAGGCCAATAATTCTTGTGCTGGCGCTAGACGTATAGCGTCCTCCTCCTCAGCCTGATCAATTAGTTCTAAAGGTGGGAATGGTCTAAAGTATTCCATAAGTTTAGCTCCTATTATTGAGCGTGACTTAATCCTGCTCTAGCTTCGATGATGATTTTTTGAATTTCTTCCCGTCGTTGTTTCTTCTTTTCATGGTAAATCCACACAGAAGAAATCAACACACTTATAATTAGTCCGCCAATCAGTACTTGTAGTCTTGTAAAGGCCATTTTTTTTGCTCTTATCATGTAGTTTTCATTTAATTAAATTAAGCATTTAAATATTAAAACTTAATGGCAATTAATGACAAAAACCCGCCTTTGAAAGACGGGTCAATACATAATATGTTGAGTAAATATTTTTTAGAGAATTTGGATATTGCTGGCTTGCTTGCCTTTCTTACCATTCGTAATTTCAAACATTACACGCTGACCTTCCTCTAGTACTTTATAGCCATCGATTCGTACTTCACTATAGTGTGCAAATAATTCTTCACCAGTATCGGAAGCAATAAATCCAAAACCTTTTGTACCGTTGAACCACTTCACTGTACCGTTTGTTAAATTAGACATTCATATTCCCTTTAAGTAATTATCAGTTTAGAAATTGCTGTAAATATTGATTAATTAACAAGCATATTCAATATAACCAATAATCCTTAAATATGAGGATACAACTGTTAGATGTATGTGAATCAAGTTCTTGTTTTATTTTGCAATTACACACAAAAGTGATAAATATCCCTCATATTAAGGTAATAATCAGATAAAGATTGTAATATTTGATCATTCACATTTTCCATAAATTGAATGAAAAAAGCCCCACATATACATGTGAGGCTTCACCCAATTCATTTGCGCTGATATGAGCCAGTAAATTATAAAACACTTTAATCAAAATATGTATTCAAAATATATCTTTAAAGCATATTGATATGAACTATCGATTCAACTGCGTATATGCCCATTTTAAAAATTTATCTTTATCATGAAAGTTTGGTACATTGATTAAGTGAATAAAACTCACTGCTCCAAATTTACCCGCAATCTTTTTAGGATCAACAATTTCAAAATCATTGTCATTACCTAAATTCAGTTCTTTAAAAAACTCAAGAACCTTGTTATGCAAACCTTGCTGTGAATGTTCAGTTCGCTCTATTAGAAAATCATAAATCTGGCTTAAAACATGTAATTCAAAATTTTTATTCATGACTTTCTTCTCATAATTGTTAAGGTTGAAATCCAAAACTAACGGATATTATGAGAAAGTTAAAGTAATCAAACATCCTGAAACAATAAGCTTTGAAATATCTAACTTATAATAATTCATCTTTTTTTAAAGCTTTTAACCAGACCGTTGCACGCCCCATATTGATATCAGCTAATTCAAACCTGTGAAATCGATATCCCAATTCTTCAGCATGGTCATAACGATCCATATTCCAAGCCTTGGTTGCAAGTTTGCCTTTACGACCTCCAGACCATGGACCAGTTGCTATTTCAATTAGCATGCGATGTTCGATGAGGTGTAAATCAAAACGCAAATGTTTGGTACTTTTGAAATGAAAGTACTCCTCATACTTCATTTCCATCCGGTCTAATATTTCTTTTAACCTCTCGAATGCTTCAAAGTATTTTTCACTGGCTTTAGGTAATGGCCTGGTGCGTGGTTTCTTTTTGGGAGGTATCTTTTTGGTTAGCGCTTTATATACATCAGGCTCCATATTTCACCCAATAAAAAACCTCCCAGAGGAGGTTAATTTAATTGCATGTAAAAATTAAAATAACTTAAATATTTTTCCAGTTTTATCACTGTAGAAATGCATATCAAAGCTAGGCTTAATTATTTCATCATCTATATTTAGATAACGGACGCAATCCCCAAAACTATTTGGCTCATCAGATGACTTTTCGCACATAGCTTCTAGTGTATAGACAGCGCCATGTTGATCAACCACATCTAACATTACTTTGTTTAATAAAGTTTCCATGTATTAGCCATCAATCCCAACGATTTCACTCGCTTGGAAACCACGTTGACCTTTTGATACGCTAAATTGTACACGCTGACCTTCAGCAAGTGATTTGAAACCACCTGAAATGATTTGAGAAAAATGAGCAAAAACTTCTTCGCCGTTATCAGCCGCGATGAAACCGAAGCCTTTAGTATCGTTAAACCACTTAACAGTGCCTGTAGTTAAATTTGACATAATATTTCCTTTAATAATATTTAATATAGAGTTCTTGAAAAAATTAAGAAAATAAATAATTAATTTATAAATAATTTAATTAAAAAATTTTAGCTCTAAGTTGTTCAGGTTTAAGAGTGAGAGTTTAAAAATACAATTTATATAGTTTATTTAGTTCAGTATAAAAAGATTTACCATCAATATTTAAAGTTAGCTTTTGTCCTGACTCTAGGACAACTTGTTTAGCAACTTCAACTAAAGTTTTACCATTCAAATTGCTTTGAATTTTTTTTAACGGAATAATATTCACTCGAATTTCATCACCGTTAGTTGCTGAAGCAGTAGTCCAGCCGTTAGATATGTTCATTTATTGACTCATATAATGAGCTTTTGTAAACAGAATAGTATTAAAAATAAAACCAACTTTAATTTTGGAGATTGTTCACTTAAGAAAAATTTAAACTTATGATATTTACAGTAGCTGTGAAATTTAAGAAAAGATATAAAAATTAAATCATTATCTTAAAAATATGATTTAAGGAAAACCCACGGATAGCTGCAGGCTTCCCTTGATCGGCATGATGCGAATTCATGCTATGCGTTAACTGTTTGAATTTGATGCTTGAACATCAGAATGGAGGGAATACGCAATTCCGTTAACAACTCAAACACTACCGTTCCGCTTACGGATTCGATCGAACACACTATATCAGATATATTAATATTCACCTAACCTTATTTCAATTTTATTTATATTTCATAGCTTATAAATTAACTTTTTGTTAGCTAGGCATATTCGGGGCATTAGGATCACAACACTTCATACAAATTTCTAAGTCTAGTTTCGCCTATGCTTTGTCTGTAACATAGTCACCAAAAAAATCCCGCTACTTCCTAGCGGGATTTTCTGAAACTTTAAATTATTTTGAGCCGTTATTTCTTTACTTTTAAACAACTCTGACAAAAAAATTAAATTTCCATCAAAGCACTTTCGTGTAACCATCTCACCATGAATACCAACCAAGCATTTTATAAGTTGTAACATTTTAAGGGTCCCTGATATATTAAATTAATTATTTAAATTTAAGAGCTTAAATATTATTTAACCAGTCGTTCCATTTCACTTAACCTTATTTCCGTGTTCTGTCTATGAACCACAAAACAGACAACGATTAAACTACATAGAAATATTGTAATAAGTATTTTGAAGCTTTTACGCATATGGAGAAACCTCAAAAATTTTTTACGGCCAAACTATCGTGAATATTAACTGCGTTTAGCACCCCAACACAGTTGCCTTACATAACTGTGATATTGCTAGCTTGTCGGCCTTTTTTCCTTGAGTAATTTCAAATTGTACACGCTGGCCTTCTTTCAGTACTTTATATCCACTCATATTTATTTTACTGTAGTGTGCAAATAAATCTTAACCACTATCAGATTGTATAAATCCAAATCCCTTACCTTCATTGAACCATTTCACTATACCGCTGGTATTGTTAGTCATTTTTTATTCCTAATGTTTGAGTTTGTTATTTCATACTCTTTAGTAATACTTAGTAAGTTATTTAGTTAGTTTAGTTGCTCATAAGCCCATTTTAAGAACTTATCCTTTTCTCGAAATAAGGGTACTAATCTAAGATTGATTTTAGATATGCTCCCAAATTTTCCATAAAGGATATTTGGCTCCGTTTGTATGACGTCCGATTGATCTCCTTGAGAAAGTTTTTTGAAAAACTCCATAGCTTGGTTATAGGGTGTTAATTTTTCGAATCCTTCCAGTTCGACTATAAAATCATAGATCTGCCTTAAAACATGATGATCATATAGATTGGGCATTTTGATTGCTCGATTTAGAATTGTTGTTCTATAAATCTAACTAAATTGTATAAATTTAAAAAGTGCGAAATAGTTCAAAAAATAAAAATTAATGTAAATTAAACATATTAATTTTATCCATTTTAAATATCTAGCTAAACCATTGTTAAGTTTAATTAAAACACATAACCTGAAAGTCTTAAAAGTTATTTTTGTTACAATTTTAAAAAATTAAAGTTTTTATATCGTTAAAGGCTTTGTTGCACAAACCTACCGGTAAGGTCTTATTCCGCAATATAATTCCTAGATGAACAAACCTACGTCCAAAATCTTTCGTACGTGGCGCTTCTTCTTTCATAACATCTTGCATAGAAAAACTTTGCTATTGTTTTGGCTTTACCCATACACAAACGAATTAAAACTATCAGCTCTATTTTAAATTTATTCAAAAATTTATATCAATATTTTTGATAAAAAATTAATTATATAGTTTTATTTACTAAGCTTTTTATTTAAAGCCAAAGATGTGGGTAACCAACTTAGATCAGTTTGGATTAATAAAATAGAAAGGCTTTGTTGCACAAACCTATCTGTAAAGGCTTTTTCAGCGATATAATTTTCAAATGAAGAAGCCTACACACAAAATCTACCGCACAACCAATTGGCCCGCATATAACCGAGCACTCATGAGTCGC
>NZ_VOZY01000026.1:0-12469 GCF_013419525.1 Acinetobacter sp. YH12076
GACTCATGAGTGCTCGGTTATATGCGGGCCAATTGGTTGTGCGGTAGATTTTGTGTGTAGGCTTCTTCATTTGAAAATTATATCGCTGAAAAAGCCTTTACAGATAGGTTTGTGCAACAAAGCCCCTCTAATACATACCCCATTCCTCGAATATTCTGAATTAACTTAGGGGTAAAATTACTATCTACTTTATTTCTTAATCGTTTAATAGCGACTTCAACTACATTTGTATCACTATCAAAGTTCATATCCCAAATTTGAGATGCAATAAGTGCTCTTGGTAGAATTTCACCTCTTCTACGCATAAAAAGCTCCATAAGCGCAAATTCTTTAGCCGTCAGATCAATGCGTTGACCTGCTCGTGTTACCCGACGTTTTCTCAAATCAAGTTCTAAATCAGCAATCTTAATAATATTATTATCTTCTCTTTGTTGCCCTCGTCTAAGGAGCGTTTTTATTCGAGCTAGAAGCTCTGCAAAAGCAAAAGGCTTAACTAAATAATCATCAGCGCCTAGCTCTAATCCTTTTACTCGATCTTCGATTTGATCTCGGGCGGTAAGAAAAAGAATGGGCATTGTTTTACCGCTGCTACGAATATCATTGATAATATTCCAACCATTTAGTCCAGGTAACATCACGTCTAAAATAATTAAGTCATACTCTTCAGAAAGAGCTTGATGTTTACCCGTTAACCCATCTGTAACCCAGTCCGTAATATAGCCAGCTTCGGATAAACCTTGCTTGAGATAATCACCAGTTTTTTGTTCATCTTCAACTAATAGTATTCTCATCTCAGAATCCTAAGTTATTCATTAAAACTATAATAACGTTATAAAACATCTGATCGAGATAGATTACAAAAATGTCATTTTCAAGTCACTTAGATGTTCAGTGCTTCACTTTAGTGTAGTAGCAAGAAATTAACTTTTAGAGAAACTTATGAAAACTGTAGTGCGTCGTAGTCTAACAATTTTAATGTGTGCTGGAACTTTAATTGCTGGTACTCAATCTTGGGCAAAAGATGTATCAACCTCAAGTGCCACTAAAACGGTAAAAGCACAGGAACCTTGTACAAAACCTTGTAAAATGGAAAAAGATGACAAGACTCAGCAAGATCATAGTCAACATCAGTCTCCTAACTCATCTGACATGTCAAAAATGGATCATTCTATGATGAATATGGACCATTCTAAAATGGATCATTCAAAGATGAATATGCCTAGTAGCAATAAATAATTTTATAAATAGCGAGAAAGAAGTATTAAAGTTTATACTAAATATTTGCTTTATTACTTCAACCTTGACCTTTCTAAAGGTGAGATAGAATGTCAAAAAATCTAAAGGTGAGATAGAATGTCAAAAAAGTTAAGTCATATACTCTTAATTGGAGTTGGTTTATTTTCATCAACTTGGGTAATGGCGGCAGTTAAAGAATATGATTTAACAATCGCTGAACAAACTGTAAATATCACAGGAAAACCAGTTGAGAGAATTACTGTAAATGGTAAATTCGTTGCACCACTTCTTGAATTTGAAGAAGGTGATGAGGCCGTTATCCGTGTTCACAATAAGTTAAAAAATCAGGACTCTTCAATCCATTGGCATGGCTTATTATTACCTGGAATTATGGATGGTGTACCTGGATTTAACAAATTTAATGGCATTGCCCCTAATAAAACTTATGAATATAAGTTTAAAGTCCGCCAAAATGGTACTTATTGGTATCATTCACATAGTAAAGGACAAGAACAAGACGGTTTATATGGTGCTTTTGTTATTTATCCTAAAGATAAAACTCCACTAACAGCTGCTGAAAAAACCGATAAAGATTACGTTGTTTTGCTTTCTGATTTTCATAATTCGACAAGTGATCAAATTATGAAAAATATTAAAAAAGAAGCAGATTACTATCAGAACCGCCGCGAAACAGTATTCGATGTATTAAAACAAGTTAAACGTGATGGGCTAAAAGCGACTTGGCAAGACCGTTCTATGTGGAATCAGATGCGAATGCTGAAAACAGATATGTCCGATGTGACTGGTTATACATTTTTAATGAATGGCAAAACACCTCAGCAAAACTGGACCGGTAACTTCAAAGCTGGTGAAAAAGTTCGCCTTCGTTTTATTAATGCTTCCGCTATGTCATTCTTTGATGTACGCATTCCAAACCTAAAAATGACTGTAGTCAGTGCTGATGGTCAACCTGTAAAGCCGGTTCCTGTAGATGAGTTCCGTATTGGTACTGCTGAAACCTATGATGTCATTGTGGAACCAAAACAAGCACATTACCAAATTGAAGCTGAATCTATTGATCGTACCGGTTTTTCAGTGGGAACATTACATGAAGAAAGCAGCCCAGCAGTCAAACAAATTGAGATGCCTAAGCCTCGTCCTCGTTCTTTATTGACTATGGAAGATATGGGAATGAATCATGATATGTCATCTATGAAAGATATGGATCACGATATGTCTTCTATGAAAGGTATGGATCATGATATGTCTTCTATGAAAGGCATGAATCACGATATGTCTTCTATGAAAGGTATGGATCATGATATGTCTTCTATGAAAGATATGAATCATGATATGTCTTCTATGAAAGGCATGAATCACGATATGTCTTCTATGAAAGGCATGAATCACGATATGTCTTCTATGAAAGGTATGGATCATGATATGTCTTCTATGAAAGGTATGGATCATGATATGCCGATGAATAGCGCTACTGTTAAGGCGGCTTCAGACAAGAATGATAATACCGTATTTGGATGGGCAAATGCTTCAACACCTGAAGGTAATAAAGCATTGCAATATAGTGATTTGCAATCGTTAGATCCTCAAAAAGACACTCGTGCAGCTGAACGTGAAATAGAGATCCGTCTTGGTGGAAACATGGAGCGTTATATTTGGACAATAAATGGTAAAAAATTTAATGAAGCCGACCCACTAGTGGTGAAGTATGGTGAACGTATTCGCTTAAAATTTGTCAATGACAGTATGATGGCTCACCCAATGCACTTACATGGCATGTTTATGCAGCTTGAGAATGGTCAGGATCCAAGCAATATGCCAAACAAACATACGGTAATTGTTCCACCTGGGAAAACGATAACCACTCTACTCACAGCTGATGAGTTAGGTGAGTGGGCTATTCATTGTCACCTGCTTTACCATATGAGTGCAGGAATGATGAATAAACTCATTGTAGCTCAAGTGGAAGATGGTAATTCTACAAAGACTGTTCCTCAGTCCCAAGTAAATGAGAAGGGAGTAAATCCACATGCAAATCACTAAGAATTTCTTCTCAAAAACAGTCTTATCAATTGCATTAATAAGTATATCAAACTTAACTTTTGCTAATAGCAGCACTTCGGAACAAGAAAGTAATATTACAAATGGTATGAGAGTCTTATTACAGGAGTCTGGCGGCTTAAGATATAGCCCCCAAGAATTGTATCCAGAATATTATTCAATGGAAAATGCAAATGGGGGAGATAATATTATTTTGACTGCAAGAAAGACATCAGACGGATCTCACGATGATCATCTTAAAGAACATGGCGGACAAATTTATCAAGTAACAAGACTTGAAAATGCATGGATGGTTGATGAAGACGGTAAGGGCAACCTAGGAACAAAGCTTGAAACTTTGATTGGAACAGATGAAAATCGTCTATTTATTGAAGCCAATTCGGAAAAGTCAGAAAGTAATGATCCAAAATATGCTGTATCAGCACTTTATAGCCGTAACGTAGCCCCATTTTGGGATATACAAGCTGGTGTAAGATATAGCGAAGATAAAAATAGCAGCAACAGTGATCGAGTTGATGGTGTTATTGGTGTATTAGGATTAGCTCCTTATTTCTTTGAAACACAAGCATATCTTTATGGCGGTGAGAATAATTTTTGGGGAGCAAGTTTTGAATTAGAACGTGATTTGCTTTTAACTCAGAAACTTATTACTCAACCTTATATCGAAGCAGATGTAATATTTAGCGATGATTCTAACTATGCTGCAAAATCAGGTTTATCAGAACTTAAAACTGGTATCAAAACCCGATATGAGATTACTAAGCGAATTAAACCTTTCATTGATGTTGCTTACCAATATGAAAAAGGACAGAAAGCCACTTCTATGCAAGAGGCAACAGAGTCTGAAAAGGGATGGAAATATGGTGCAGGTATCGAATTAGTTTTTTAAAATAATATGACTTGGAATCATGAATGGTAGCTTCGGCTACTATTCATGAAATTGTTGTCATTTCCTTTCGAATCTGTAAAACTAAAAAAGCTTAAATTTTGGTCTTATCTCTATGCAGTGGTTAAAAACATGCCTATCGCTGTTTTTATCGTTTGCTATCCTTTTAGTAGGATCGGCTGCTGCTGCTTCGTCTGTACATAAGCGGTGTTTAATGCCATCTGAACAGATGAAATCCATGCAAATGGAAGCATCTCAAAACCAGGATATGATGCATACCGACTGTATGAAAGTTGAAGCAAAGGTCAAAAAAAGGCACTGTTGCAAATAGAGATTTGAGTCGATGAAGTTCCTTTTTAAAAGTGCTTAGAGACCGAAAACCCTGTTGATTAGACACACTTCACCTTGAGGCTGACCATAATAAAATGACGATGCTTGTCCTTTACGTAGTGCACGCATGACTTCAATACCTTTAATTGTGGCATAAGCCGTCTTCATAGATTTGAATCCTAATGTGGCCCTGATGATCCGCTTTAACTTACCATGATCACATTCAATGACATTATTTTTATACTTAATCTGCCTGTGCTCAATATCTACTGGACATTTTCCTTCTCGCTTTAACCGTGATAAAGCATGGCCATAGGTCGCTGCTTCATCTGTATTGATGACCCGTGGAATTTGCCATTTTTTCACCGTATTGAAGATCTTTCCTAGAAAACTATAGGCTGATTTACTGTTCCGTCTAGCGGAAAGGTAAAAGTCAATCGTATGACCCCGTTGATCAACTGCACGATACAGGTAAGTCCATCGCCCCTTCACTTTGATATAAGTCTCATCCATATGCCATGAATGTAAATCTGTAGGATTACGCCAATACCAGCGTAACCGTTTTTCCATTTCTGGAGCATAACGCTGAACCCAACGATAAATTGTACTGTGATCCACATTTATGCCTCGTTCAGCGAGCATTTCTTGAAGTTCACGATAGCTGATGCCATATTTACAATACCAACGAACAGCCCAAAGAATGATTTCACCTTGAAAGTGCCGACCGTGGAAGGGATTCATCTGCTGTATCTCGAAATAAATAAGATATTTAGCTTATCATGTCAGCCTATTTGCAACAGTGCCAATTATATTGAGTTGTAAATATTTGAAATTCCGTTAAGATATTTTGGATTAAATTCTATTCCTAGATAGCATTCGTGTTGACTCATCTCTCCAAAAAACTTTGGTTTTGTTTTCTTATGGTTTTTGCCATAGGATGGAGTAGTGTGTCTGTTGCATCAGTAAAGATAATGCATATCAATATGCAAACTGAAATGAGCCAAGATCATTGTTTAGATCAAGCACAGCAAGTCACTCAACATGGTATTAATCACGAAGTACAGACGAATACCGATTGCCATAATCATTTAGCTCTTAATCAGAATATAGATCACAAAAAGTGTCAGGAATGTTCTAGCTTATCCTGCCAGACACAGATCTCATGTCTTCATTCTTTGCAAAGCTCGCTAGATCCCCTAGATACCTTCTATTCTATAGATCAGCCTAATTTTTATTATCCCAACCAATATCTAAATGGGTATTGGCAAGAAATTTCACGTCCTCCTAAAACTTAACCAATTTTTTTAAAATTTATTTATTTTTCAAAAATTAAGGTTAAGTTATGTCTCATAAAATTAGTTCGTACCTATTAGCAGGTATTTGTTTTGCATCGTCGCCTTTGGTTTTTGCCGAAGTGCGTGAATATCAGCTTGTTATTGATGAAGCAGTGGTCAGCCCAACTGGAAAGCCTGTAAAGCGCATTACCGTAAATGGTCAATTTCCTGCGCCTTTGCTTGAGTTTGAAGAGGGTGATGAAGCCATCATTCGCGTGAAAAATAATTTAAAAAACCAAGATTCTTCTATTCATTGGCACGGACTGTTGTTGCCGGGCATTATGGATGGTGTACCGGGATTTAATGGTTTTAACGGTATTAAGCCTCAAAGCGAGTATGTTTATAAATTCAAGATTCGCCAAAGCGGGACTTATTGGTATCACGCTCATTCTAAAGGACAGGAACAGGACGGCTTATATGGTTCTTTTGTGATTTATCCAAAAGGTAAAACACCATTGGCAGCACATGAAAAAGCTGAACGTGACTATGTGGTGATGTTGTCAGATTTTCATGAAAAAACCAGTGATCAAATTCAGAAAGATCTTAAAATTTCAGCTGAATATTATCAAGATCAGCGTGAAACCTTGGGTGATGTTTGGAAGCAGGTTAAACGTGATGGCATAAAAGCGACATGGTCTGACCGCAAAATGTGGAATCAGATGCGTATGCTAAAAACCGACATGTCGGATGTTACAGGTTATACCTTCCTCATTAATGGCAAAACACCTGAACAAAATTGGACAGGAATGTTTAAACCGAATGAAAAAATTCGCCTACGTTTTGTGAATGCATCTGCGATGTCTTTCTACGATGTCCGTATTCCTAACTTGAAAATGACTGTGGTCAGTGCTGATGGTCAGCCTGTAAAACCTGTTGCTGTGGATGAGTTTCGTATTGGCACAGCTGAAACTTATGATGTGATTGTGGAGCCAAAAGGTGGACATTATCAAATTGAAGCTGAGTCAATTGACCGTTCAGGTTATGCGATTGGTACACTGCACAATGAACTAAATCCTATGACACATGGCATTCATATGCCTGCACCACGTCCACGCTCACTTTTGACCATGGAAGATATGGGACATGGTGACGGTGATCATGCAGGAATGGATCATTCGAAAATGAACCACGGCAATATGCAAGGCATGGATCACTCGAAAATGGATCATTCAAAAATGAACCATGGCGATATGCAAGGCATGGATCACTCGAAAATGGATCATTCACAGCATGGCACAGCAAAACCACAAGAAAATGATCAAGTGGTTTATGGTTGGGCAAATGCATCTACACCTGCGGGCAATAAAGCCTTGCAATATAGTGATTTAAAATCTTTAGAACCGCAAAAAGATACTCGTGAAGCTAGCAGTGAATTAGTAGTGCGTTTGGGCGGTACTATGGAGCGTTATATTTGGACGATTAACGGTAAAAAATTCAGCGATGCTGAGCCATTAAAAGTGAAGTATGGCGAGCGTATCCGTATCAAATTTATTAATGACAGTATGATGGCGCACCCCATGCATTTACATGGCATGTTTATGCAGTTGGAGAATGGTCAAGAGTCGGTAGATATGCCGAATAAACACACATTGATTGTACCACCGGGTAAAACAGTGACTGCTTTATTAACTGCGGATGAGTTGGGCGAATGGGCAATCCATTGTCATTTGTTGTATCACATGAGTGCAGGAATGATGAACAAGTTGATCGTGGCAAATGTTAGCGATGAACAAGTGTCTACAACGCCAATTCAAGGTACAAATTCGACTCAAACTCACCAAGTAACTGAGCAAAAAGGAGCTGGACATGCACATCACTAATTTTGTATTTAAAGCGTTTTTTTCTGTTGCGGTATTGAGTTTAACAAGCTTAAGTTTGGCGCACGAAGGGCATCATTCAACTGCTCAGACTGATGGAAAAAATGTACCATCAATGAATCATCAAGCGATGTCTGAGATGGATCATTCACAGCATTCTCCACAAGAGCATGCACAACACATGCAGATGATGGGGAAAATGAATCATGCTGCACATTCAGCACCGATGAACCATCAACATGCAGGTCATCAGCCAATGCATCACAAATCAACAGAGAAACAGCAAGATCAAAAAGTACAGAAAGGAGATCAACATGCGCACCATTAATCTTTTTTCTAAAACTGTTTTAGCAAGCTCTTTGTTGATGGTCAGTGCAGTGAGTTTGGCACATAATGGTGAAGATCATAGTGCGCCTGAAAAAATGACAGTTGCTACATCTTCTAGTCAAAATCAGCCGATGCAAATGGATCGCTCTCAAATGAATCAGGCACAACATCAGGCAACATCTACGGTTAATCATTTACATCATGTACCAGATGCGAATGCTCAGCAGAGTTCGCATTATGATCATCGCTCAGAACACGGTGCGCAAATTTATGCGATTACGACAGTGGACAATAAGTGGCTTGTCAATGAAGATGGCACAGGTGATTTAAAGTCAGAGTTTGAAACCCGTATTGGCACAGATGAAAATAAGGTTTTTATTAAAATTCATGCCGATAAAGAAGAATCGCATGATGCACATTATGATGCCAAACTTTTATATAGCCGTATGATTTCAGACTTTTGGGATGCACAGATTGGTGCACGTTATCGTAGTGAAAAAGTTGAACTCAATGATCATCGCAAAGACACCGAAGAAAATGTTGATGCGGTGATTGGCTTACATGGTATGGCGCCATATTTCTTTGAAACTGATGCTTATCTCTATGCGGGAGAAGACAATTATGCGGGCTTTAGCCTAGAAACGGAACGTGATTTTCTGATTACGCAAAAGTTGATTATTCAACCTTATTTAGAGTTGGATGCTATCTTTAGTGATGACTCTAAATATGCGAAAAAAACTGGTTTAAGCAGTGCAACCGCAGGGTTTGAAACTCGCTATGAAATCAGTAAAAAGATCATGCCGTATATCGACATTGCCTATGAGTATTCAAAAGGTAATGATGAAACGTCGTGGCAAATAGAATCAAACTCTGAGAAAGGTTGGTTATATGGAGCTGGTGTTAGATTTAGATTTTAATTAATTTAATGATTACTAAATAGCTTTATTTAAATAAAACTCTAGCTTAATGTGGCCGGAAGCAAAATGTTAACTTATTTTGCTTCCTTCCATTTAACATAATGGCTGTTATGCGAAGTCGACTTGTAATGCAATTTGCATTACAATATTCCTAGTACATTAAATACTTGGGAAATATGATGGCTACTGTTAACTTCAGGATCGATGAAGCCCTTAAAGAAAAATCTTATTCAATCCTTAAAGAGCAAGGTATTGCACCTACGGATTTCTTCACTAGTATTCTTGAGTATGTTGCTACGACTGGGAAACTGCCTGTCAAAAAAGCTTTGCTTTCAGAAGAAGATGAAGAATTATTAGCTCTTGTTCGTAAGCGCATTAATGATCCTAAAGAGATGTTTGAGGAAGTCACATTAGATGACTTATAAGCTTTTACGTCACAAGGACTTTACAGCAGAATGGGAAAAACTCCCTGTTGCTATACGAGATCAATTTAAAAAGAAACTAGCCAAAGTCATAGAGCAGCCACATATTCCAAAGAATATGCTTAGAGGCGATCTTGCAGGTTGCTATAAAATCAAATTATTAAAAGCTGGTGTCCGACTTGTCTATCAAGTTAAAGATGATCAGGTAGTTATCCTGCTCATTACCGTCGGAAAACGAGCTGATAGCATAGTTTATGACGAAGCGAAAAAGCGAATTAAAGACTAAAAATGGGAGCTTAAAGCTCCCATTTTTGGCTTCGTATAAGGTGTATTATGTTAATTTTAGGAAAGGCTCTAAGACTAGCAGAATGATTATGTTAGTCTAGAGCCATATAATTAACATTATTGAAGTATTTTACATGGCAATTTTTCGACATTCTTCTGCACACTGACGGCAAGCCTCAGCACATTTTTTACAATGATCATGTGAATGTTTTTCACACTCTTCCGCACAATATTCACAGATCTTAGCACAAAGCTCACAAATCTCTTTGAGGAAAGGTGAGTTATGTTGTTGCATACGCACACATAACTGACAAATATCTGCACATTCTAGACAACGTTGAATACATTCACGCATCATCTCTAAATCTTTTTCTTTTAAACAAGAAGTTGCACATTCAGTACAAATAAGTGAACAGTTTGTACATGCAGAAATACACTCTGAAAATTTCGTATTAATCATTTTTTACTCTCAATTTATATAATCAAAGAAATAATTAAAACATAATTTTTTTCTACTAATTATTTTAAATTATTAGTAAATGTAATACATAATGTTAATTTATATGAATAATGTTAATTTTAACTAAATCTTATTTATATTCCAAATTATTAAAAAACAGTTTTTAATTAGGATAGATGATCAAGTATCAAAAGCAGCTATTCTTAAAATAACTACAATAATTTTATCACTTTAAAAATAGATTTTCCCTCTATTTAACATAATGGTGGTTATACGGAGTACGCTTGTATATTAATATAAATATCAACAACTTAAAAATTTCACCATGATCACAAAATGCACAAAAAATGGCTTTTGTAATAAGTTGGTGAGTTTTTAAGCGAATCTGTAACATTTTGCCAAGAAATTTGATCAATAAATGATCAATTCGGCAATCAGTGCCCATTTCATGCGGATCCAGGTTCCAAAAATATCCCCAATTGCTGTGGATAAAATTTAGGCTATTTTGTACGCTCTGGCGCACATGAAACTCGGCCCTTTGCGGCTATCCGCGATACTGGAATTTTCCTATGATGAACTCATCGGGAACAGGAAGTTTCATAACATAAAACAATAATTATAAGTTATTCGATAGGGATCCGAGGATATTGAAAGCACATGAGAAAACATGAAAACCCCGGCAGGATGCCGGGGTTTTTTATTACCTATCATTTCTCATTTGCAAAACAAGCATAATGCCTCTAAAATATAGACTATAATCTATATTTTGGTTGTGGTATGTGGACAGTCATTACGACAGATTTATTTAATCAGTGGCTTGAACAGCAAGATGAATCTACTCAAGAGAAGGTCCTAGCTGCCCTGGTTGTTCTACAGCAGCAGGGGCCGAGTTTAGGCCGCCCTTTAGTAGATACTGTGTATGAGTCTAAATTTACCAATATGAAAGAACTGCGCGTTCAACATCGCGGTAGACCCTTAAGAGCTTTCTTCGCATTTGATCCCTTACGACAGGCTATTGTTCTATGTATTGCTGATAAAGGCGGTAAAAAGCGTTTTTATAAAGACATGCTGGATATTGCAGATGAACAATACCAACTTCATCTCACTACCCTAGGAGATAAATCTAATGGCTAAGACTCTGCAAGAATTGTTAGCTAGCCGCTCTCCAGAGAGCCAAGCCCGTATTCAAAAAATGGCAGATGAATTACTGCTAGAAAATCAGCTTCATCTTATTCGTGAAGAACTCGAAATTTCTCAAAAAGAGCTTGCTGAAACTTTGGGAATAAAACAGCCATCGCTTTCAGCAATAGAAAATCGTGGCAATGATCTTAAGATTTCAACCATGAAAAAGTATGTTGAGGCAATGGGTGGGAAGCTCCGTATTGATGTAGAGCTTCCAACAGGAAAACATATAGGATTCAACGTTTAACAATAAAAATGGGAGCTATAGGCTCCCATTTTTAGATTCGTATAACGTTGAACCCGACGGTAAATAGTCGTGTGATCAACATTCACACCCCGTTCGGCCAGCATTTCCTGCAGTTCACGATAGCTAATGCCATATTTACAATACCAGCGCACAGCCCAAAGAATGATTTCGCCCTGAAAATGCCGACCATGGAAAGGATTCATATGCTGCACCTTTAGCTAAAACAGTCTTCAGCTTACCATTCGTGGTTATTTGCAACAGTGCCTGTTGAACTATGTCCGGGAAGGGGACAGGGTGATTGTACATTCCATGGATCGTTTTGCTCGAAGCTTAAAAGATTTAGTCACTGAAGTAGATAAACTGGTCAAACGAGGAATTGCCATCCAGTTCGTAAAAGAAAATATTACTTTCACTGCTCAATCTACCCCGATGGATAATTTGATGCTGCAATTGATGGGCGCTTTTGCACAGTTCGAACGTGAGATCATTTTAGAGCGTCAAAAAGAAGGAATAAAACTGGCCTCTGCTCAAGGAAAGTACAAAGGGCGTGTACATAAATTGAAACCTGAACAGGCTGAAGCTTTAAGACAAGAATGGAAGGAAGGAAAGTACCCTTCAAAAATGGCATTAGGCCAGGCATTTGGAATTAGTCGCCAGGCGGTATACCGCTATTTAAAAGCAAGTGAGTAACTCAATTAAAATGGAAAATATTCGAAATTTTCTTGAAGATAATCAAGTCAAAATCTACTTCTGTACCATCTTTATCGGAGTTATTTTTGGATTAACCATCAGTGGAGCGACGATTTTAGAAAGTTTGATTGGCACTGTTGCAAATAGTCGGTGGTGATAAACTTATCATCCCCTTTTGCTGATGGAGCTGCACATGAACCCATTCAAAGGCCGGCATTTTCAGCGTGACATCATTCTGTGGGCCGTACGCTGGTACT
>NZ_VOZY01000027.1:0-10796 GCF_013419525.1 Acinetobacter sp. YH12076
AAAGTTTTACGTACTTTAACTGAATCAACCTATGAAATTCAGCCTCAGCAAAGTCATTATGAATCTCTCGAAGTAGATGAGTTCTGGAATTTTGTTGGAAATAAAAAGAATAAACAATGGCTTATTTTTGTTCAAAAGTCATATTTTACCTCGGAGAAACCGGACATTTTTATTGGTGAGAATATAGACACTTTAAATGGGTTCTAACACTCTCGTTTCGTATAACAGCCATTATGTTAAATGAATGATAATTGACATTTTGTTCATTAATACTGATATGCAACGAATTTTATTATATGTCACCCCTCAATTACAAATATAAATGACTGCTCGTCTAATCATCTCCATTACACAATTAAATGTTAAAATGCATAGCTACTTCATCTAAGATAAAATATATGTATCCAAATCTACAGCACAGCTTCGAAAACAGCGTCATTCTCGTTGTAGAAGATGATTATGATATTGGTGACATTCTTGAAAAATACATAAAAAATGAAAACATGCAGGTCATCCGTGCATTGGATGGACAACAAGCTTTAGAGTGCCTAAAAGCCAACTCTATCGACCTGATTCTCCTTGATATTAAATTACCCAAACTAAATGGCTGGGAAATTCTACAAATCATCCGTCAAACAAGTCATTTACCTGTCATTATGCTGACTGCCTTAGATGATCAAGTGAATAAGATCATGGGGCTAAAAATGGGTGCTGATGACTTTATTATTAAGCCATTTAACCCAAACGAAGTGATTGCACGAATACAAGCCGTACTTAGACGAAGTACAAGCCAAAATATGGAAATAACTAATATTATTCGTTATAGAAATATTGAAATTAATCCAGATCATCATCAAGTTTACATTTCAAATGGTCAAAGAAATCAGTTGCTCAACCTTACGTTAACTGAGTATAAGATACTGTTTTTGATGGCAAAAACACCGAATAAAGTCTTTACACGTAATGAATTGATCCAAAACTGTATGCCTGAAAGTGATGCTTTAGATCGCACTGTAGATAGCCATATCAGCAAATTACGCAAAAAACTTGAAGAAAATGATGTAAATGGCTTATTAATCAATGTCCGTGGCGTGGGGTATCGCTTAGATCAAAATCATGAAATTTAACTTTTTTAAAAATTCTGTTGGAATTAACTTCCAGTTTATTATCATGATGAGCCTATTCAATTTAGGCATTACGCTGTTATCTTTCATGATTGGCTATTTTGTTTATAGCTGGGCGATAAAAATAGGTTTTCTAAATACACAAGTTATTAATTCAAATGAATTTTCAGTTACCTCCGTTGACTTTATCTGGCTGTTTTTAGTGCTATTAACAGGCTTTTTTCTTTCTACTATCCTCGCCTTTAAATATGGAAAACGCTATACACAGCCAATTAGTGATTTAGCAGATGTTATTCAACAAATTCAACAAGGCAATTTAGCACTCAGAATTAAACAGCCACATCATGATATTCCACATGAAATCAAGTCTCTTATTGAGAACTTCAATGAAATGGCAAACCAACTTGAAGTATCAGTTAAGAATTCAACTGTTTGGAATGCTGCAATTGCACATGAATTACGAACACCTGTGACAATATTACAAGGTCGCTTGCAAGGTATTGTCGATGGTATATTTATTGCCGATAAAGCTTTACACCTAAGCTTATTGAACCAAGTCGAAGGCTTATCTTACCTTGTGGAAGATTTACGGACACTGACACTTATTGAAAATAAACAATTACGATTAGAACTAGAAAAGACCAATTTAAAAAATAGTATTGAAAAATGTCTGCAGATGTTTAATGAACGGTTTCATGTTAAAGGTTTAACTATTGTTTTAAATTTGACGGATAAATTGGTTTGCGTTGATATAAGAAGGATGGAACAGGTCTTTATTGCATTGTTCTCTAACTTTCTAAGATATTCGAATGCTGGAAAAATAAATATTACATCTGTAACCACAGCAGAACATTGGGTATTGACGTTTGAAGATGAAGGTCCTGGTATTGATGAATCGCATCTTAAACACCTGTTCAAACCCTTCTATCGACTGGAAGACTCTAGATCATGTCTAGATGGCGGTACTGGATTAGGCTTGGCAGTGATTGATGCAATTATTGAAGCACACCAAGGTCATATTTATTATTCTAAATCCAAAAACTTAGGTGGCAGCTGTTTTACTATTCAACTAAATCGTAAGACATCAACTCATTTATAATGTGTTAAGTTCAGATTAATACGGCTTAATTTAAACCATAAATTTAAGATAAATTGATGTCTGAACTTAACCATTCTGTTTGATGATCCTCAAATAAATTTCATCACAATGAATTCTCATCTCGATATTTAGCTAGCATAAAAAATACCACAATGGAGAGTATCCCGATGATAATCCCTGCTGTTAATAATAAATTAACATGAGCTGAACTGAAGGCAATTTTACCTGCGTTAATCAATGCTGTACCTTGTTCAACGGGTAACTGGCTCGCCACTAAATAGGTATCACCAATCGAAAGTCTGGCTTTTTCTGCTAAAACAGCAGTTAAATCTGACGGCACTTGAAGATGACTGCCAAATATATAGGCCATGAAAACACCAAATAAAGTAATACCTAGTCCTGTACCCAGTTCATAACCTGTACTTTCAAGTGAACCTGCCGCACCGCCCTTTTCTGCAGGTACTGAGCCCATGATCGCAATGGATGAAGCTGTTAAACCAATACTCAGTGTTAATCCAATCGAAGCTAAAATAAAGGGAACGATGATTCCCGGATGATGAAAATCTGAATAACTCAAACTGACCAACGCAATTGCTGCCAATATTAATGACATGGTCGCAACCAGACGGAGTCCAAATTTATTGGATAAAAAACCAGCAATAGGCCCGCCAATAGCGGCCGCAACCATAATCGGAACCATAAAAAGACCGGCTTGCAGCGGTGTTAAACGAATGACATATTGCAGCTCCATTGCCAAAGTTAACTCAACCCCTGCCAAAGCGCCTGCAGCAACCATTGCCATAATAATGCCGGCTAAAATAGCAGGACGTGAAAATAGCGAAAGATCTAGCATCGGCTGAGGAGAATTCAGCTGTTTGCGTACAAATATGGTTAATAAGCCGATAGATAAAACGACCAAAGGCAAGACAATCAACAACGACTGTTTACCGCCTAAGCCTGCTTTTAGTGCATATACAAACGAAATCAAACCGACAATCAGCAATAGCGCTTGACCAAATGCCCAATGTCCAGGGGTTATAGCTTCTTTTCGGGACAATAAGAAATAGCACATTGGTGCGACAACCAGCATGATTGGGACGTTAATCAGGAAAACTGAACCCCACCAGAAATATTCTAACAATCCCCCACCAATGAGCGGTCCAATGGCGGCACCGGCTGATCCGATTGTGCCCCAAATACCCAGCGCAATGGCACGTTCGCGACTGTCTTCGAAGGTTCTGCGAATAATACCCAATACACAGGGCATAATCATGGCACCGCCTAATGCTAATAAAGCACGTGCGGCAATCAGCATAGAAGCCGTTTGGGAAAATGCCGCAAGGACTGAGGCAATTCCAAATATAACCAAGCCAATCAGCAGAATCTTACGATTGCCGACACGATCAGCCAAAGTTCCCATCGGAACTAAAAGTCCAGCCATAAGTAATGGATAAATATCAATAATCCATAAGACTTGGTTACTTGTGGCACTCAGCGATTGGGTTAATGAGGGAACCGCAACATGCAGTACAGTCATATCAATCACAATCGGCAGAAATGCAAGCACGACAGCGAGCAATATCCACCAGCGTTTCGGATCAAGATTGGTAGCTTTCATGATTAAACCTATATTGATGGTTTATTAAATCAATTCTGAAATAAAGATGTAAATGAAAGATTTGTTGTGGGCTAAACTCGTTAACCCACAGCTTTTATTCTCAGTTTTGATGCTTAATGTGCCGCTTTACGTTTCGAGAATTTCTCAACCATGCTCATGACGACAATAAAGAAAATCGGTACAAAAATAACAGCTAGAATTGTTGCGCTGATCATGCCGCCAAAGACGCCTGTACCAATCGCTTTTTGAGTTTCAGAACTAGCGCCACTGGCAATGACTAAAGGAATAACGCCACAGGTAAATGCCAAAGATGTCATTAGGATTGGACGTAAGCGCAATTTAGCGGCTGCAACGGTTGCCTCCACTAAACCCATTCCTTCTTCTCTTAGTGCTTTTGCAAACTCAACAATCAAAATAGCATTCTTTGCAGATAGACCAATAATCGTGATCATGCCGACCTTAAAGAAAATATCATTTGGCATACCACGTAACATTACTGCTAAAAAGGCGCCAATCAACCCTAGAGGGACAACTAGCATCACAGAGAATGGAATTGACCAGCTTTCATAAAGCGCTGCCAAGACAAGGAAAACGACTAACATCGACAACAGTAATAAAAACAAGGTTTGTGATTCCGACTGTTTTTCTTCTAGAGAAATCCCAGTCCACTCATAACCCACACCTTTCGGAAGTTGTTCAATCAAATTTTCCATCTCAGTCATGGCTTGTCCTGAAGATATACCTGCTGCTGGACTGCCAGAAATACTCAATGATGGACGACCGTTGTAACGATTGTATTGTTGTGGGGAATGTTGCCAAATTGGAGTAATTATTTCAGACATTGAAACCAATTTACCGCTTTGACTGTTCACCTTAATCTGAAGAATATCTTCAATACTCATGCGTGATTTGGCATCAAGTTGCACAATGACTTGCTGCATACGGTCATGATTTGGAAAATCATTGATATACATCGAACCCATTGAGGTTGAAATAATATCGGTCACATCACTGAAATTAACACCTAATGCCTGCAATTTATCTCTATCAATTTTAAGCTGTACAGAACTGCCATCTGGCAAACCTTCAGGATAGACCTCCGCCACGATTTTACTTTGTGCTGCTAATGCTAAAAGCTGATCTTGTGCTTCTCTTAAAGCAGGCATGCCAATATTGCCACGATCTAATAATCTCAGTGAAAAACCAGATGAGTTACCCAATTCATCAATTGCTGGTGGTAACACAGACATGGTTTGACCTTCTGAACTTTCAGCCATCGCTATATTGGCATTATTCACGACTTCTTGTGCCGTAATAGTACGCTCTTCGAATGGCAATAGATTGGTAAAATACATCGCTGTATTCTGACCAGATCCACTAAAACCAAAACCTAAGACCGCCATATTGTCTTTAATCCCCGTTTCTTGGTCTAAATAATTTTGAAACTCAGCAACGACTTTACGGGTACGTTCTTGAGTTGCATCCGCAGGAAGTTGAATCGAAGTCATAAACCACCCCTGATCTTCTTCTGGCATAAACGCAGTCGGAACGTGTTTAAAACTAAAAATCAGCACAATGACAATGCCTAAGAAACATAACATTGCGAGGGTTTTATGTTTAATTACTTTAAATAAACTGCGTTCATAGCGATTGTTCAGCTTCTCAAAACTGCGATCAAACGATGCAAAAACACCCTTTTTCTGATGGTCTTGATCAATCGGTTTTAACATCGTTGCACATAACGCAGGGGTTAATGTCAGTGCAAGGAAAGCTGAGAATAAAATTGAAACCGACATGGTAATGGTGAACTGACGATAGATAATCCCCACTGAGCCTGACGCCAATGCCATCGGCAAGAATACAGCGGCTAACACTAAGGTGATGCCAATAATCGGATTGGTAATTTCCTTCATGGCTTTAGATGTGGCTTCAACTGGAGATAAGCCTTCTGTCGCCATAATGCGTTCAACATTCTCAATGACCACAATCGCATCATCGACAATAATCCCGATCGCAAGCACCATACCGAACATGGTCAGCACATTAATCGAAAAACCAGCAAGCAGCATGACTGAGAATGTGCCAAGCAATGCAATCGGTGCAACAATCGCCGGAATTAAGGTGTATCGAACATTGTGTAAAAAGATAAACATGACAATAAAAACTAATGCCATAGCTTCAAGCAATGTCATGATTACTTTTTCAATCGAGATTTTTACAAAAGGTGCAGTGTCGTAAGGTATAGAGAATTTCATACCATCAGGCAGTGCTGAACCTAACTGTTCAATTTTCGCTTTAACACCTTCTGCAGTCTTGACAGCGTTGGCACCAGGACTCATTTGTATCGCCACAGCTGTAGAGGCTTTGCCATTTTCTAAAATCGCAAAGTTATACATCTGTGCCCCGATTTCGACACGAGCGACATCCGACAGTCGAACATTGGCGCCATTTTGTTGAGCACGTAAACTAATTTTCTTGAATTGCTCTACAGTTTCTAATTGACCTTGAGCAGTTAAAGGAATAGTAATTTGTTGCCCCGTCAAAGCAGGAACATCACCAATACGACCTGGTGATATCGGCAAGTTTTGGTTTTGGATGGCTGTATTCACATCTTGAATACTCAATCCATAAGAAACCAAACGATCTGGATCGACCCAAATCCGCATGGCTTTTTCAGCACCAAAATTTTGGACTTTACCAACACCGTCAACCCGCTTTAATTCTTCAATCACATAGCGAGTCATATAGTCACTGACATCAATTTCACTATATTTGCCATTCGGTGAACTTAAGCCCACCATCATTAAAAAACCAGACGACGCAGCATCGACCATCAGCCCTTGTTGTCGCACTGTTTGAGGTAAGCGTGACTCAATGGCTTTAATTTTGTTTTGCACATCAATTTGTGCAAGTTCTACATCTGTACCTGGTTTAAATGTTGCGGTGATTGTTGCTGTTCCAGAACTATCTGAACTTGAACTGTAATAAAGTAAGTTTTTGACACCTGACATTTCCCGCTCAATCAAGGTCACAACACTATCATTCAATGTTTTTGGCGTAGCACCTGGATAGATTGCCGTAATACTAATCTGTGGTGGCGCAACACTTGGGAATCGTGCAATAGGTAACTTGGGGATGCTTAGTACACCCAACAGAATAATAAATAAAGCAATCACCCATGCAAAAATAGGACGCCTAATGAAAAATTGGGACATTATTGCTGTCCTCCATTTTCCTTAATATTTGTAGGTTGCCACTGCTTAATTTTTAATTTTTGCTCAGGCTGTATACGATCAGCCCCTTCAACAATGACTTTCTCACCTGCTTGTAACCCTTGTTTGATCACATAGTTATTTTGATAACGTTGACCAAGCTGAACAGGCTTGCTTTGCGCTAAACCTTTTTGATTAACAATCGTAACATTGGCTTTACCACTAATATCATGTTGAATCGCTTGTTCTGGAACTAGGAGCGCATTTTCAACTTGAGCTCGGCTCATATTGACTCGAACATACATGCCTGGCAAAAGTTTTTGATTTTCATTATTGGCTAAAATACGGATTGTGACATCACCCGTATCAGGATCAACTTTAGTATCCGAAAATAGGATTTCACCTGTAACGTTATAAGGTTTACCCTGACTATTTAGGATTTCAACCGTATGTTTGGTATTTGACACGTCACCTTGCTGTAAAGCTTCCTGTAGTTTTTCATAATCACTAATTGATTGCTTTACATCAACATAGACTTTATTAATCTGTTGTATTACGGCCATTGCATTAGTATCACCTTGACCAACTAATGCACCCTCAGTCACTAAGATTTCACCAATCGTTCCCGAGATAGGGGCTGTAACAGTCGCATATTTAAGATTAAGTTGTTGTCTGCTTAACATGGCTTGCATTTGCGCCACATCGGCTTTTGCTTTTTGATAATCTGCTTCGGTATTGTTGTATTCCTGCTGACTAACCGCATTTACTTTTACTAATTCAGTGTAGCGTTTTAACAGCACCTGCAAACGTGTCACCTCAGCTTGTGCACGGTTTAAAGTGGCTTGATTGCTTTTTACATCTGCCTGAAATATTTCAGAATTCAATTTAAAAAGCGGTTGACCTGCTTGCACATAAGAGCCTTGCTTAAAAAGTACTTTATCAACAATTCCACCTACTTGCGGGCGAATTTCAGCAATACGGTAAGCGACAACACGGCCTGGAAGATTTTCAATTAAATTCATGGAATGCGGTAATACCGTGATGGTACTGACAACCGCTGGTGGCATTTCTGTTGGGGACTGTTCAGCATCTTTGGCTTGTGTACAGCCGATTAAAAGTACAGTTGTAATAAGTATTGAACCTATTAAATGATAATGTGTTGACATGCTTTTTCAGAGGGGGGGTTTTAGATACTACTATTTTGAAATAGCAGTGTTTATGAATTGCTGATGTTGTGTGGAGATTGTGTGGAGATTGTGTGGAGAGATTAAAAGATTTATTTTTTAATGACACGCTTAAACAGCGTGGCTTGTAAATTAGTATAAATAATTTTGTTGTTCTACAATTTTGATCGTATCTTAGTTTTTTCTCATAGTTCATGAACTTTAAAATTCTAAACCAAGACTAATATTTATATAAGCAATTGAAAATACAATACATAGTTTCTTTATACACTTATGAAGTGAACTTTAGGTGAACATAAGTTAAATAGAAATTTTTAATTAGTTCAGCACAAACGTACAATCTTTAAGGCCTATAACTCGATACCGTTCTCTCTTTGATGTTTATTGCTATCTAATTGAGTGAACTCTGTGGAAATATTTCTTTATACATTAAGCGTTATGTATAGCCCAGGCCCTGTAAATTTTATGGGGCTAAATTCTGGCCTTACAGGTCAATTAAAAAAGACTATAGGATTTTACCTAGGCATTGGTTTCGCCATGTTGATCTTATTCGTATTGTTTGGCTATATAGGTGAAGCTGTTATTCCACATGGATTGATTCATTATATTGCTTTAGCGGGTGCAATTTATACATTCTACTTGGCTATAAAAATGATTAGGGCGAATGTAGAAACAACTCAACAGCAAGAAAGCCATCTAACATTCTTAAATGGCTTATTTATTCAGTTATTAAATCCAAAAGCCATTCTCGTCATTCTACCTGTTACGACAATTATGTACCCTGCAGCCAAAATCACAGGAATCATGATCTTGATAGTTTCTTTACTGATTTCACTTGGTGCTGTTGGCGCACCATTCACCTATGCTCTGGTTGGAAAAGTATTAGGCAACAAAATTGCTAATCCTATCTGGTTTAATCGGCTAAATAAGCTGATGGGTATACTCTTGATTTTATCAGGGCTTTTTATGTTCAAAGATTTTCTTAATGGAATAAATCTGCTGTAGGACAAATTAGCCGTTCAAATCGAACGGCTATCTTTTAATATTTATCATTTTCCATTGAGTGGGAGTTAAACCAAATGTTTTTATAAAATGTCTGGTCATATGACTCTGATCAAAAAAGCCTGCATTTAAAGCAGCATTAACAATAGACTCCCCTTGAGCAAGGTAGAACTTAACTGTTTCTAAGCGACGCATGATCATATAACGGTGTGGGCTAGTTCCAAATAATAATCGGAAATCACGAGAAAGGCTCCAGCGGTCACGATCAGCATGTTTCTCTAAATCTGACAAACTTAAGTTTTCATGTGGATACGCCAAAATACACTCACGCGCTCTCTCTGCTGCCTTGTAGTCAAATTTTTTGTTTTGGTTAGATGAAGTATCTGAAATTTCACACAGTGTAGTTGCCAAATCAAATAGAGCATCTTCCTCTTCTAGGGTATCCATATAATTATTTATATTATTTAGAAAGCTATCCATTGCCCTAAACAGGCGAATATCATTACTTAAGCCATGTCTGATAAAAGGCAAAGGTTTACCCTTTAAAATGGTTTGGATCATCGCTGGTTCGATGTAAATCATTCTATAGCGATAGCCATCTAATGTTCCTGATTCACCATCATGCTTTTCATCCGGGTGTAGAACCATAGTCATGCCTGGCAAGCTATGTTGCAATGTACCTTTGTAATGAAAGTTTTGAACTCCGGAAAGAGTCCTGCCAATAGCATAAGTATCATGTCGGTGAGGTTTATAAGCATAATTGGAAAGAAATGCTTCAATTCTTTCTAATTTATGATTTTGAGTGGGGGATCTCACAATCCAATTATTTCCACTGGAGAAATCAGGCATAATTGATGGCCAATTTTTCGTAGATTCTATTGTAGATTATTTTTCACTTTTCCTAAAATTAACATAATACACGTTATACGTAATGCTTGATATTTCTCTTTAAATATCATTATATTAAAGCAAGCCGTTCTGAAATATAGGGCACCAGCAGAGCGGCTTTTTATTGATTATTCATGTTCCACGCTTAAAATTCGAACAGTGTTTCATGATTTTTATAAGTTAAACTAAATTTAGTTGCTAATCCCAATAAGCTATTCACTAACTTGTAAATATCGGTATACCGCCTGACGACTAATCCCAAAAGCTTTCCCTAATGCCATTTTCGATGGATACTTCCCCTCCTTCCATGCTTGTCGTAAAGCTTCAGCTTGGTCAGGCTTTAGTTTATGCACCCGACCTTTGTACTTCCCCTGAGCAGAGGCGAGTTTTATTCCTTCCTTTTGCCGCTCTAAAATGATCTCACGTTCGAACTGTGCAAAAGCACCCATCATTTGAAGCATCAAATTATCCATCGGGGTGGATTCGGCTGTAAAAGTAATATTTTCTTTTACAAACTGGATGGCGATCCCTCGTTTGACCAGTTGGCACTGTTGCAAAGTTAGCGATGAGGCAGCCTTTTGTCTTATTCAAAGGCCTTACATTTCAAAAACTCTGCTTACCAGGCGCATTTCGCCCAGGGGATCACCATAATAAAATGCTGAGGCCTGG
>NZ_VOZY01000028.1:0-10531 GCF_013419525.1 Acinetobacter sp. YH12076
CACGTTTCAGTTTTTGCCAGACTTTACGTACACCATACCGACCTGAACTTTCCTTCCAAATTCGTTTAATCTCCTCAGCATGATGCAAGTCATGTAAATCTCGCTTTGCTCGATGTTCTGGATTTTCACAGAGATCTAGAGTCCGGTAATAGGTTGAAGGTGCGATCGGTAAAATTCTACAAATCGCCTCGACTCCGTACAGCTCTTTATTATTATGGATAAAATCCACCATTATTTGTGTGGGCGGTCGAGCTCCGCCTGGGCGAAAAAAGCGGCTGCTTTACGTAGAATTTCATTGGCGCGTTGCAGTTCTTTATTTTCGCGTTCGAGTTGTTTGATACGTTCTTGGTCTGAAAGCTGCTGTACTTTAACTGGATTTTGTTTATCTAAATATTTTTGATACCAAACACGTAGTGTTTCAGGAGTACAACCCTTGCGCAGTATACTGCTCAGGGAGCAATAGCGGTGATCGCAGCCCAATTCGATGGATAATCTTTCTCGGATTCAATCAATAATTGAACCGCTCTTTCTCTGATTTCAGGGGTATATTTTACTTTTTTCATCGGGACATTCTCTCAGAAAGCTTGGTCTCCGACAAACCCGGTACGGTTCAAAAATCTTCCATTGATTTATTTATATCTGTTAAACCAGTCGCATTATGAAATGTAATATAAGTAGAAATTTCAGTATAAATGGTCATGATCTTTTCTAAATTTGAATATCTAAGCGTCTTCATTAATCAACCTTATTGATTATTAGTTTCTTCTTTTAAAGCTCTTTGTACTGTTGCTATCCCTACTTTAAACTTTTCTGCAACACCTCTAAATGTTGAATTTTCTTCAGCCATTGCTTTTCGTATTTCAACATAGTCAACCTTCCGCTTTCTTCCCTTATATAAGCCCTTCGCTTTGGCTTTTGCAATTCCTTCCTTTTGACGCTCACGGATCATGGAGCGTTCAAACTCTGCAAATGCAGCAAGCATCTGAAACATGAGTTTATTTATTGCCGATTGTGCTACATCATGACTGAAGGTCAAATTCTCTTTATGAAAAATAATGGTTATACCACGATCATTCAGACTATTCACAATTTCGTTCAGATCATTTGTATTACGTGCCAGACGATCAATACTATGAACATGCACCGTATCACCTTCACGCAGATAGTCGAGCATTGCATTTAACTGAGGACGTTCACGGCTACCACCGCTTGCCTTTTCAGTAAAGGTCTTATCCAGGCTGATTCCATCTAATTGACGTTCAGTATTTTGTTCAGTTGAACTGACTCGAATATATCCGACCTGATTAGGCATTCTGTACCGTTAGAGTTTAGATAATTAAATACATATTGTACCGAAATTAAATATTAAGTCTATAAATACGGTTTTTGAGTTGCTTTTTAAGACTTTATTTTGTTCCGTTAGGCTATACTCCAAATTTACATAATGTCGCATCTTCTGTGAAATCGTCTTTTCTACGCAAATAAACCTGATTTAAAGGCGAAACCTAACAATATTACAAGTAGCACTGTTAGCATTGCTTTAAGCCTAAAAATCGTATCATGAGCTATTTTAATTTTCTCCTTATACTCCACCTCTGACATTGAAAACTTATCCATTTCAGCTTGAATAGCGTCCATATATTTTGAAATTTTTTTCAATTTTTCTGCTTGCTGTTCATTTTTGAGTGATAGCGCAGTATTAGATTGCTCCAGTTGTTTATTTAAGTTGATCTGCTGAATAAGCTTGTTCGCTTGATCGGCATTGATTTTTTGACTTTCCTCATTAAATTCATCCTGCTCTTTAGACTCTTGAATCAACTGCTTTACTCTAGCAGTCAATTTTATGTTTTTTTCTTTGAGGGCTTCATTCTCTTGTTCTAGAGATACTTTAGCTTTTTCTATTGTAGAAAATTGCTTTTTAAAGTCGGTGAGCTGTCGCTGTAGCTCAATATTTTCCTCAAAGTGACTTGTCGCAACCTCATCAACTAAAAAATCACAATATTTAAAAAAATCGGCTTCAATCAGGGCAAAGGGCATGGCATGAGAAATTTTTAAATGCTCAACAATTTCATGCCAACTTTTACCCGTGCGGTACAGCTCGGTAATTTCATCCTGTCGGCTCTCAAGCCACCTACGTTTATTGAAATAAGGGGTTTTAGCCATCACTCAATATCCTTGTAAAAACTATCGCTATAAACATAGCCATCACTGCTTTTTGACGCTAAAAACCTCTTACCCTCCTCACTGCTTTTCCATGCTAAAAGTAGCTCTCTTGAGCTTTGATTGGCTTCGTCTTTAATAGACCTAAAATATGTATGGATTTCGGTATTATTTTTAATTTTTGGAGTGGAAGCACGGACATAGCTTAGATTTAACTTTCGTCCACCTGCACCTAAAAAACTACGGTTCATTTTTGACTGAAAATAAGCCGTGAACATGCTATATAACTTACCGATCTGCACACGTACACCACGGTAGCCAATATAGCCCTCAAGGCTTAAAAGGTACTTTTCAAAATGTTCTTTTACATCCGTATTGGATTTATTTTTTTGAAAGCTATTTACCAAATTAACGCCACGTTGACGCACAGCCTCAAACGCTTCTTGCTTCAAACGCCATGTAAAATTGGTCGCATGTTTGGTATTTTCACTTAAACCCATTTCTTGCAATTCTTTGATACTTTTGGCTCGTTTTGTGAGCTGTAAAAAAGTATATTCACCCACTGTTAAGGATATCTTTCCAAAGGTTTCAGCACCTTTGACCTGTTTAGAAATTTGATCATTTAAATAATCAAGATGATCATATTTATTCTGAATAATCACACCATCAGGCAAACGTAGAAGTAAGTCATTTACACGGCAAAGTAAAAGCAAAGTCGGGGGTCTAAGGGTATATAACTTATTTTCATTTTTCGATTTATCACGCAAGTAACGATAAAAATCAGCTTCGGTTAGATTTTCTTTCTGAAAACAACCGCCATTCGCAACGATGCAACAAAACGTACTTTGTCCGGACAGAAATTTTCGATACTGCTGTTGTGGTGTATTCAGCAAACCATAGCGGTCATTCCACTTTTCAAGCATGGATTCTGCATTACTAAAACTGCTCGGTTTAATCAAAATTCCCAAATCGTAACCTTTGCTGAAACATGCAAGGGTCGTATGAGTGAACTCTTTTATGCCAGTGGTGTAATAAATCATTTTTTCTTATTTAGTCCAAAAATTTAATGATTAATATACCCTCATTTGTAGATTCTTAAAGGGATTCCAAAGATTTTTTTAAAAGTTATATCTAAAAGACTAGTTATAGGTAGTTATAACCGAATTATGCTATCGCATAATTAGCAGTTCCCTAAAATTCGACTTGACACAGTATCTACTACGCATAAGATGGGTTTTGTAGAAGTTGTTTTTTAGTTGGACTGCCAATCCAAACATTCAAATTGATTAAATTTGTTTGTTCATGGATTGCCAACCATGAACAAACAACATCACCCCTTTTCGCAACCTGCCAAGTTGTGAAAAGTTTTATCGGTGAAGCTGCGTGCGTGAGAAATCTAGCTGGCGCGGCTACGATAGGGGCTAGAGGGTGTGACTCCCTCTTTCTACCTGTTACCCAAGTCAAATCCCATATTTTTATATGGCGCATTGGGGCGACACGGAAACGGGCATTAACGGGCTATCAGCGTTTAAAACATACGACTGGTAACTTAGTAAATTAACCCTGTTTTATTTGTGATGTGGAGTCATTTCAAGGATTGATAATGGCGTTGATGCACTGGCAGATGCTTCGTAAGGGCATAGTCATGGCGCACAGGTGGGCTTTTGAGATGATCGTGAGGTCATAGGGGAATGAGGTGTTAAACTGGATTTCTCGGCACGTCACGGTGAATTGTTGAACTCGTAGAGATACGTTGCAATTTGCTTTGGCGGTCAATGGATAGCTCAAGCCTGTAAATTCGGCTCTGTCAACATACAACTATAGAATAGTTGGTGGCAGTCGATATGCGTAGAGTAAGTGCTTTACCTTATTAATTTAACTCTACAATATAACCCCGACAAGACTTGGAACTGCGGTCGGGTGAATATGGAATTGAGTTTAGTTAAGTTAGAGATAAGCGTACTACTCGTTAAGACAAATAAGACTAACGTGGGCGCACTTCACACCGTTTGAGTTGTAGATATTTAATTTCTGATTGATAGGTTCACAGAAAAGCGATTCTAGGCAAACAACGAGGTGGTGATCGGTGACGGTCTTTAGAAGTGTTAGAGAATCAGACAAGTACAAAACCTTAGCTACATCGAGGTTGCAGACAGTTCGAGCGAATAAAAACGTAAGCGCTGTTAATTGGGAAAGTCTATGCCGATAAGTTGGTGATGTTTAAGGTGAATGAACACAGAATTTTCAAGTAATAATCGAGTGGTATCAACATGCTTTGGCTAGCATGATTTACTTGAAAAACTGTCTTAAAACGATTCTACAATCGTGAAAATTAGTTGTCTTGGCCGACAAGGATATTTTCAAACTGTTGATGCAGTATAAATACGTACAAACTAGTGGTTTTAAGAACCCAGACCCCTTCTAAGGGGCTGGGTTTGTCTTTGTATAATTATAATTATAAATATCTATATTTCTTTCTAGTTTGCGATCTAAGCTATCTTATTTTAAGAATGTATCTTTTATTAGAAAAAGAGTTAATCGAGCTATAACCCCCTATTTCTTGCGTTTAAATGACACTATCAATTAGATCAAAGATAAATAAAAGCATTCTACTAAGTGCTCTCACTCTCTCAAGATCACCACACCCCTCGCTTTGCTCGGGCTGATGGTGAACGTTGAGAGAGTTTCGGCAATACTCACCCTAAGGGCGTGATTTTGAAAAAAATCAACATCCCTTAAGTATTGCCGATTTACCTGTCGGGCTGACGGAGCCACGCATCGGTCGTATCCGCACATAGTTTTGCTGACTATGCAGACAAGGACTAAAGGTCTTGCACCTTCCCCCACGCGCTCCCTGTCGAAGTATGGCGGTATCTCTGCGAGGGTTGCCCCAACATACAACTTAACCAACCTATACAACTACTCTCAACGCTCCGCTTATGTGGGATTCCCCTGTAACGGTTCCGCCTTTCGACGATCGCTACGATGCACCAGTGACACTTATTCCCTCCACATGCACCGCATGCCAACCATAAAAAATGGACACGCAGAAGCAGGCAAAGCTTGCATACAAATTTGCTTATTTAATGGACACAAAACGATTCAATAACGAAGTAATTCAGGTTAGGACTTGTAATTACTGCACATAACTGTAAAAATAACTGCACAGGTACAAAAGCCTTAGTGTGAAATCATAACGGTCGCCAAACCTTATGATCTTCGTTATTTGATGTTCCACCATCAAATAACTGCGTACCGCTAAATATAAAGCGAAACCCCAAAATGTTGCAAGACATTTTGGGGTTTTTCTTTGCTCTATCAACAATTTAAGTTACCTTCTAGTTTCCCAAAAGTTACCAACTTTTTTTACCCCCCTTTGCATCTTTATGATTCTTATCTGTTTTCAGGCAAAAAAAGTTACCAACTTTTTTTCAGAAAGTTCCCTTCTTTGATTTTTAAAATTAATCTATTTGTCTGTTTTTTGAACAAAAATTTAAATCCATGTTTTTTTTGATTTCAGCTAATAAGTTAGACAAACCATGCCTAATTTTAGGCAAATTTAGACAAAACACTTGTAAAAGGATAAATTAATCTATTGTAAAAATAGACAGTCTATTAGACATCCACTTTTGACAGATTTAGGCATAGTTTTACATCATGAAAAGTCTTTCAGTTATAGAGTTATCAAAGTTATATGGAATTAATAGACAAACAATTTACAACAACATAAACAAAGGAATTTTAAGTAAAAATTCTGATAATAAAATTGATTTATCAGAAGCTATCCGTGTATTTGGAGAGCCTGCTAAAAAACAGGATGTAAAAGAACCTGTAAAAATAGACAGTCCAAACTCGGCAGAAGTTTTACTGCTTAGACAGCAGATAGACATGCTAAAAAATCAGCTTGATGATGCCAAAGATCGGGAGTCTTTCTATCAAAATCAGATTGAAACGATGCAACGCCTATTGGAAGCACCAAAACCCAATACCACTCAATCTGGAGATTCTGGATCAGTACAGCCTGAACCAGCAGCAGAAGTGATAGCAATGCCACCTAAAGAATCAGAGATAATCGAGAATAAGCGAATACCTGTTCCAGAGCATGTAGAGCCTGAACCTGAAAAAAGAGGATTCTGGAGCCGATTTTTTCTGCCGAATGGCTGAGGGGATTGTTCACCTGATCTTATTAAAATCGTGGAACATTGCTCAAAAGTTAAGCGTGGAACATGAATAATCAACAAAAAAGCCCAAATCAGCTAAGTTGGGCTTTTCACATCGACATAAGATTATGAATTATAAGAAATAAAAAATTGCATTTCGCATAAGGTGTATTATGTTAATTTTAGAAAATCTAAAATAATTATTGATAATTTTTTTTTGAAAATTTAACATACCTTCCGATTGGTATTTTAGGTATGATTACTTATGAACAGTGTGTTACTCGCTTATGTATTACTTGGATTTGCAATAGTTTCCGAAGTGATTGGAAGTAGTTTTTTAGTTAAATCGGAAGGGTTTACAAAACTTTTTCCAAGCGTGATGGTCTTTATTTTTTTTAGCACGGCATTTTATTTATTATCACAAGTTATTAAAACAATCCCTTTAGGTATCGCATACGCTATATGGGCTGGTGTTGGGATTGTTCTAACTGCTGTAGTTGGCTACTTTGTTTTTAAACAGACACTAGATAATCCTGCTTTAATTGGAATTGGTTTTATCGTATCTGGCGTAATAATTATTAATTTATTTTCGCAATCAGCAGGTCATTAAGTGAAAGAAATTCGGCAACAAAAGAAGCAACCAGAGGTTATTCGAAAGCGCATCCTTGAACAGGCAACTATTCTTGTTTCTCAAAAGGGTATTTCTGGTGTTTCTATTCAAAATATTGCTACAGCAGTAGGTATAACAAAAGGGGGGGTATTTCACCATTTCCCGAATAAAAAAAATTTGATAGAAGAAATGTTCAATCAAATAATTCTTGATTTAGATCAAACAGTTGAATACTTGATTAAACGCGATCCAACAGAATATGGTAAATTCACACGAGCTTATATTCATAGTTCTTTTATCCATCAAATAGATGGGGTGGTTTCTGCTTGGTCAGCGTTATCAATGACTATGATCACAGAGCCTACCTTTAATAAAATTTGGATGGAATGGCTAAAAAATAGATTATCTCAACATGCAGAAACGGATAGTCATCCTGATTTAGAGTTACTTCGTTTAGCAGCAGATGGGTTGTGGCTACAAAGTATTACCGGAGTCATTGATGATGAGCAATGTTCAAAATTAGAAGACGATCTGCTTAATCGAACCTATTTAACATAAAATCTCTTATTCGAAATTTGAACTGTAAGCCCCAGATAGAAAAATCCAGTGCATAGAACGGCACTGTTGCAAATAGGCTGACATGATAAGCTAAATATCTTATTTATTTCGAGATACAGCAGATGAATCCCTTCCACGGTCGGCACTTTCAAGGTGAAATCATTCTTTGGGCTGTTCGTTGGTATTGTAAATATGGCATCAGCTATCGTGAACTTCAGGAAATGCTGGCCGAACGTGGAGTGAATGTTGATCACACCACAATTTATCGCTGGGTTCAGCGTTATGCTCCAGAAATGGAAAAACGTTTACGTTGGTATTGGCGTAATCCTACAGATCGACATTTATGGCATCTGGATGAAACTTACGTAAAAGTGAATGGCAAATGGGCATATCTATACCGTGCAGTTGACCAACGTGGCCATACTCTTGATTTCTATCTTTCTGCTAGACGAAATACCCATTCAGCTTATTGTTTTCTTGGAAAAATTTTAAATAATGTGAAGAAGTGGCAAATTCCACAAGTGATCAACACGGATAAAGCACCCACATATGGACGTGCTTTATCACGGTTAAAACGGGAAGGTAAATGTCCACCAGACCTTGAGCACAGGCAGATTAAGTATAAAAATAACGTGATTGAATGTGATCATGGCAAGCTAAAGCGGATCATCAGGGCCACATTAGGATTCAAATCTATGAAGACGGCTTATGCCACAATTAAAGGTATTGAAGTCATGCGTGCACTACGTAAAGGACAAGCATCGTCATTTTATTATGGTCAGCCTCAGGGTGAAGTGTGTCTAATCAACAGGGTTTTCGGTCTCTAAGTACTTTTTAAAGGGAACATCATCGACTCAAATCTCTATTTGCAACAGTGCCCCATGAAGTGCCTGCCTGCGTCTGTTAGCCGAACGCCCCGCGCATGGCGCTCAAATAGCAGGACACCAAGGTTATCCTCCAGCGCTTTCACACGCGCGCTGACGCTCGACTAGCTGATACCAAGTGCCTTGGCCGCATGCCGAAAATTCAGATGCTCGGCGACGGCGATGAACTGAACAAGGGAAATGAGCGGTATCCTGCCAGACAGGATACCGACATTCACGAGGTTTCGATGGTTAGTGCGCCGCATCGGAGCGGGCCTGCTACCAGTCGTCGGTTAGACGACTGGCGACTTCTCGGTGGCAGCCCCACGGAGCCGAAGGAGCACCAGCCCCAACGAAACCAGTACCGCCATCGCCGTGGCGTAACAGATCACGGGCCACGCTGTGTCACCGTTTAAAAGTGCCACCGCCAATGTCCCGACAATGCTGACTATCAGGCTTTGAACGCAGAAGTAGAACGCGACCGCTGATCCCGCGATGTCGTCGAACTCTGCCAAAGCGCCGTTCGCGGTAACGGACACCGTGAAGACAATACCGACCGCGACAACCCACATCGGTAGGATGAAGGTGAGGAATGACGGCGAGCCGTAAAGTTCGCCGATCCCCAACAGGACCGCTCCGCAAACAAGCAACGCCATCCCACGCGCCACGCATCCTGCGATGCCCCATCTGGCGACAAAGGACTTCGCGAAACGGGTTGTCACGATCATTACAAGCGCGACAGTGGCGAAGGCAAAGCTGAATCCGATCTCGGAATATTCCGCTTGGCCTATGAGCACACGGGGAGCCGTCGAGAAGAAGACGAAGTAGGTGCCCATACCGGCGCTAAAGCCGACAGTGTAAACCCAAAAAGCCGGACTCGCGAAGATCGGCAAGACAGATCGGCGCGTCTTGACTTGATCCAGAGGGCGGGTTTCGTGCCACCTGAAACCCGCATTTAGGAGTGCGAGCATCGCCAGTATAGCCAAAGTAATGAATATCGCCTGCCATCCCAAGAACTCGCCGATCAATACTCCGGCGATAGGGCCGAGCGCAGGCACGAACGCCAGCATCGAACTGAAAAGGCCGTAGATGACGACACCCTCAGGACGGTTGGCATAAACGTCGCGAACCGTCGCGAACGTCGCCACCAGCATGGCCGACGCGCCCACTGCTTGAAGTAGACGGAAAGCGACAAAGGCCGGTGCAGTTGAAGACCAAGCTGCTCCCAGAGACGCAATGACGAAAGCCGTTGCGCCCGCAAGTAGAATTGGCCGTCGCCCGATTCTGTCTGAGAGCGGACCAAAAATCACCTGGCCCACGCCGAGCATCACCATATAGAGGCTCAACGTGAGTTGGATCATAGCGGGCGTCGTGTTCAGGATGCCGGGCATCGCTGGAACGACAGGGAGATAAATATCCATCGCCAGTGAAGCGAGGATGTCGAAAGGAGCCATCAGCAGCAGTGCTGCCGGCAGCGTATAGGCCCACGCGGGGCGTGTGGTGGTCATGACGAATCAACCCTCGATTAAGGAATACCGGGCGACGTCTGCTCGTCAGCAATCAGATGAGACTAGCCTTACAGAGCGCCGCAACAACAATACTGGTTGTTGCGGCTTACTTGTCTGCTGACTTGGAATTTCCCATCTGATTACTCCACGCTTACGAATATGAATTGCTACATTTTATCCGATTATCTTTTGCTTCGCAATGCGGCATGGGCGCACTCAGCGTTCCAGCCCCCTCTGCCGCCCTAAATGCTTGCTCCAATGCATCGAGCACCATATCTGTATTCATCCGTGTCGATACTTTCCATCCAACAATTGCTCGTGAGAACACATCAATAATAAATGCAGTATAAACCCAGCCTGAATTTGTTTGAATATACGTAAAGTCACTCACCCACAGTTGGTCAGGATGATCAGCAGTAAAATTACGTTTTACCAAGTCATCCGCTCGTTTTTGATCATCTCGGCTACGGGTGGTTTGTTTGTTCTTACCACGCCAAACACCTTTTATACCTAGCTTTTGCATTAATCGAGCAACAGTACAGCGCGCAATAATATAGCCTTCACGTTTCAGTTTTTGCCAGACTTTACGTACACCATACCGACCTGAACTTTCCTTCCAAATTCGTTTAATCTCCTCAGCATGATGCAAGTCATGTAAATCTCGCTTTGCTC
>NZ_VOZY01000029.1:0-9535 GCF_013419525.1 Acinetobacter sp. YH12076
ACGAGTGAAATCGCTGAAATTCGCGCTTAGACTCTCTGAAAAACTGCTTTTTAGGCTGTGAAGCCTAAATAAGCGTAAATCACATGCAGAAAATTGAGCCTAGATCGAGCGAAGCGAGTAAAAAGCTCATGAGCGAAGCGAATTCCGAGCTGCTTTTGCTTTTTCTTAAATTCACAACCCAATGAGCCAAAAAATTGCCCCAACGAATCGAGCGAAAGCGAGATTCAATAGAGTTTGAGCTTAGCGAAAACCAAGGGCAATTTTTCCTTTCTTGGGCTTTTAATTATTTTAAAGTTTTTAAATACTTTTAGACACACTGAAAGCCTTTATTGGCAATACTTTCAAAGGCTATATGACTACGTTTACCTACCAATATGACTACGTTTACCTACCAATATGACTACGTTTACCTACCAATATGACTACGTTTACCTACCATAAATCTACATATTATTTTTTGTAGATTTAACTACGTTTACCTTGCATTTAACTACATAATATTTTATATAGATTTATATTCAGAAATAAAAAAGTAGACTAATAACATGCGAGATCTAGTTGTAAAAGATAATGCTTTAATTAACGCAAGCTATAACCTAGATCTAGTTGAACAGCGGCTTATTCTTTTAGCTATTGTTGAAGCAAGAGAAAGTGGGAAAGGAATTAATGCAAACAACCCTTTAGAAGTCCACGCAGAGAGTTATATTAATCAATTCAATGTTGCAAGACAGACTGCCTATCAAGCATTAAAGGATGCTTCAAAAGATTTATTTGCTAGACAATTTAGCTATCAAGAAATAAATAAACGAGGAAACATCGAAAACGTACTAAGTCGATGGGTTAGTGAGATTCGTTATATTGATGCTGAAGCGACTGTTAAGTTAATTTTTGCACCTGCTATTGTTCCATTAATTACTAAGCTCGAAGAACAGTTTACTAAGTATGAATTACAGCAAGTGAGTAATCTCAGTAGTGCTTATGCTGTACGTTTATATGAATTATTAATCGCATGGCGTAGCACTGGGCAAACGCCAGTTATAGAGCTTGAAGAATTTAGAAAAAAAATTGGTGTGCTTGATGATGAGTACACAAGAATGGGGAACTTTAAAGATAGAGTTTTACATCTAGCCATAGCTCAAGTTAATGAGTTTACAGATATCGCTGTTAAGTATGAGCAGCATAAAAAAGGGCGTTCAATTTATGGCTTTTCATTCTCATTCAAGCAAAAGAAAACCGTTAACAAAACTAATCAAGAAGCTAGAGATCAAAACACCATAGATATTTTCACCAAGTTAACAGATGCTCAGCGCCATTTATTTGCTAATAAATTATCAGAACTGCCTGAAATGAGTAAGTACTCTGAAGGCACCGAAAGCTATCCGCAATTTGCTGTACGAATTGCCGAAATGCTATTAGATGCTGAAAAATTTAAAGAACTATACCCATATCTAGTAAAGGTTGGCTTTCAAACAAAATAAAGATAATGTTCAGTAATATGTTCATCTGAACATCCTTGTACATGAACAGAGGGATTGTATTGAACACTACAAAATTTAGCGTAATGGACGCTAGTAAAGCTTTCAAAAAATCAAGAACTACCATCTATGAAGCTTTAAAAAATGGTGAACTATCAAGGGATAATGATGGTCTAATAGATTTATCAGAACTCATCAGAGTTTATGGTAATCCTATTGGCGTACAGCAAAGTACACGTACTGAACACGTTCAAAAGAATGTCCCTGTACAAGTTCATTCTGAAATTGAACAGGTATTAAAAGATCAAATTAATTTGCTTAAAAGCCAATTAGATTTAGCGAATCAGCGAGAAAAATCCTTGATGCAACACATTGAAGATTTGACTCATAGAATAGAATTTAAAGGTAATTTAGAACAGTCCAATACTGATGATAGAGTTGATGATGAACAAACGACTCCTATCGCTACAAATACAGCCGATACTCAAGCAATAAACACTCAACCTGAAGAACAGAAAGTTCAAAAAAAATTAGATAACCAACATCAAACTCAATTAAAAAAACGTGGCTTATTTGGCCGTGTACTGAATGCTGTTTTTGATAATGACTAAGGGAGAAAGATCATGCCGAAACTGAAAGACATTGCCCTAGGCATTATTGTGGCCCCGCTGTTGATCCCGATCATGCTGATCGCATCGTACCAGGATAAAAAGGAGCTGAAAAAAGAGCTGGATAAACGCCAAAAAGAAAAAGACCAGGCATCCTGATTATTCAATTGAGCTAATCAAAATCGTGAAACATTGCTTAAATAATAGGCGTGGAACGTGATAAATCATAAAAAAAGCCCGAACAGTGATGTTCGGGCTATAAACTTTGAAATAAGTATTTGAATTTCAAAGTTAATTATAACACATTTCGTATAAGGTGTATTATGTTAATTTTAGAAATACTAAAAATCTAATTTCAATAACAGCAAAAATATTCCAGGTGTAAAAGTGATACTTCAAAGTTCCCAAATGGATGCATTCTTTCTATCCAGATATGATGTCCAGCTTCCCTCAATTTTAGAACTTATGATACTAGAAGGCTTTTATGAGGATTCGGATGCTATTGTCTTTAATTTTTACAAAGATAGGTTAGAGCAGGTGAATTACGAAGCCATAGCTGATGTTTACGGAGATCTAACAGGGTTTGAAGCCTCCAGTAATAAGATTCATATCGAGGATTACGTGGATAATCAACAGTATGAAATGAATGAAATAATCAACATCGGATTCGCATTAGTTCAATTAGTTCAAAACTTATGGAATCAGCTAAGGGATGATGAGTGCACTATAATTTTATCATCTGATTTAGAAAGTGAATTTGGAAGTAATGCCACTCTTAGTTTTCATAAAAAAAGAATGAATGAAATTTTAATGGATAGCTTAGATGACTGCTCTCAAGCAGTATTCATTTGTGGAAACAATGACTTAATATCTGCAAATACTTAACATAAGGGCTGTTATACGAAATAAAAAACCTAGGCACTAGCCTAGGTCTTAAATTTTAAAAAATACATAAAAATTAAGGTTATAGTCTCAATTTTTCAACTTCGTATAACGTGTATTATGTTAATTTTAGGAAAACTTACAAAATGTATATGTTAAAGATTATTGTTTGGGTGATCCTCATTTTAGTAATCTTATGGGGAATACAATGGATGTTTCATGGCTTTCCAACAGGAAATTAATATTAAGCATTTATAAAAAAATTCATAAATTAGACTTAAGGTAAACATAATAATTAAGGCTTATCTAGATAGCCTAACATCTTAATGTCATGCTTATTACTCTTGAAAGCATCTATGTCTTTAAAGGAATTTTCTGAAATAGCTTCAATACTGGGTGTTATATTACTTGAAGAAATGTAATATAAATCATTAAATTTTTTAATAAAAATTTTTATAGAAGTTTCATTATTTCCCATAACTAAAGAGTTTGTATACTTCATTTTTGCATACTTATTTCCATATTTAGCGTAGATATAATAATCACTATATTTATTGATTTTAGTATTTCTATAATCTTGAATCTGAGCATCCTTATATAAAAATAAATACGTATTTGTCTGACCAATATGTTTACTTGGCTCATAACCATCTAGTAAATAACCATATGTATTTATTATTATTTTTAAATTATCTTTCCTTATATCTTCATCTAAGTCAATACTGATCTGAGTTTCATATTTCTTTTCAAAATTAGCAGCTATTACCATAATTAGGCCTATAAGGATGATAAAAATTCCAATTTTTTTCTTCAATTTACGTTATTCCTATGATCATTAAATTGATTTTGGAATGCTGTTTCTATTAATACACCATTGATAAATTTTTTCATGGGTAGAGCAGGTGGAGAAAATAGTGGCACACCACGAGTTGCAGCAAAACCATCACCTGGCGTAGAAGCCACCATATAAGTAGTGTTGACTGTCCAACCAGTTCCCATATTTCTTAAGACACTACTATCTCTCTTATCTGGATAAAATGAAGGTTTTGCAGGTCCAGTTTGTCCCCATACTTGTACATTTTGAAAATTAGAACATTCAGATAAATCTTTAGCAAACACTCTAACATCTTTGTCATCAGATGCTGTATTACAACCAAACATCACAAAACGAGCAGTTGGTGCCCATTGAGCATTTATTGTTGACCATCCAGATAAAGCCATTTGCTTTTCACTGACTGGATCAACGGTACAAGGAGCTGAGCCAGTAGGTCCGTCATACCATGCATGTGAAAAAATACTGATTTCTTTTACTTCAACCTTACCTACACCACCTCTTTTATTTATAGAGCTGGAAACTGTTGTGATAATCTCAGCTATATCTTGTATTGGAATACTAAAAACTAAATGTATATCCTTATCAAACCAAGACGCCTTTTCTATGTTAAATCTTCTTGTTTTAGCCGAAAAATACATAAGATCATCACCTCTGCTGTTGTCAGTGGTGTAAAACAAAAGAAATAATTGTTTTTTTCTAGTAATTTTAACGTGCTGAGTATTATTTTCTTGGGTAGATGTTTTGGTTGTTGAGACTGTTCGTGGTGGAATTCCCATTGTTATTCTAACTCCAAATGAATTTGTATATCTTTTTCTTCACTGGAGAAAAAGGTAGAAGAATATCCCTCTTTATCCGTCACACCTCTAATTTCAGATCCATTAGGATAAATTGCTATATAAGGCATATTCTTATATGGAATGCCATCATCATCAGTAAATAAATATTTTAAGTTATAGGCTGTACCTTCAGGAAGAAAAGGTAATTTAGTATCAACTTTTGTTCCTCCTTTAAAAAGATGTTGCCCTGCTTTAGCCTCAAACTTTGCAGGCGTAATGAATGTAATCCCATTCTTATTAATTATGATTTGAGAACCACCGGCCATAGGTCTACCTATCTTTATAAAATTCAAAACTTAAGCGTTAATTTAGCTTAAAATAAATATCTAATAATTCAATTTTTTTGATCAAAGTATGACTTTCATCATAGCGATCCAACTGAATGATAGCATTATTGTTACTGCAGACAATAAAGAAGTCGTGCTCAAAGAAGACCACTCAAATGAGCTTCTTGAACGCTCAACATCAAAACTTCATGCATGGGATGAGGGAATTATTACCGGTACAGGCGAAAGCTATGTGATCAATCGCTGTTTTGCTTTATTTAAAGAAGTGGCTCAATCAGAATTAAATTCTCTACCTGATTATTTGGAACTTTCACGACAAATACGAGAGCATGAAATCGGCACTGATAACTTTCAGGTAAAAAACACTAAATTATTATGCTCTAGCTACAGCGAACAAGGTGCTCAACTGTATAAAATTGAACGTATAGATGATCAGCAAAGCTATACAATGATCACTATAGAACCCATGAATATTACTGTGTGGATGTTCAATCCCAATGTTGAAACGATTACAGACGATTTAAAAAACTTATATGTAAACTTAAGAGACTACGACTTTTTTAACAGCCAAGCTGAATGGATCAATTACTATATCAACCATTTAGCCCCAATCTATCAAAAGCAAAGCCTACAAGATTCCTTGATGAGTCAGAGTTTCGATATTTTCTTTCAAAGCAAAGATGAATACGTGTTTGGCCATATTCCCAATACTCAAACTACAGCTTTAGAGTTTAGTGAAATTTCATCTAAATTTAATCCTATTTAACATAATACACGTTATACGCAGTCAAAAATGGGAGCCTAAGCTCCCATTTTTATTGATGATTTTTTAATTCTTTTAGCATGGCATCCCGTAAAATTTTATTCATTCGTGTTTGATAGCCTTTGCCTTGGGCTTTTAGCCACTGCATGACATCTGCATCGATGCGAACCGTAGTTACTTGTTTAGTCGGCTTGTAAAATGGATTTTGCACTGCATTTTTCCAAAAACTTTCATCAAGTTCGGGAATATCTGAAAAGTCTATTTCACTGTCTGGGCGTTTATCTAATGCTTCAAGTCTTGCCTTTTGTTCTTCAGATAAGACAGGAGGTTTATTCAAATCTACTTTGTAAGTAACGGTTTTGTTCATACTGTTTCCTCTCTTTTTTCTCTGCCTGTCGTGCTGAAATAATACGGATATGATCAATCCCATTATGATCTTGTACAGTATGAGCCACCAATAAAACTGTCTGCCCGTGTACGAGACCTATCGCTTGCCAACGATATTCACCATTTTCAAAGCGATCCTGTTTGAAGACGGCATGAGCATCATAAAAAACTAAGGTTGCATCTTCAAAAGCTACACCATGTTTTTTGAGGTTTGTTTCTGCTTTATGCTCATCCCATGAAAACTCAATTTCCATAGTTGCATCGCTTTTTGTTAATACAAAAATGTTAATACAAAATTGTAAATTTTGCAAAGTTGTTCCATTTTTTATTGGCAAAATATTACAGAATCGAACATAAAAAAGCCGACTTGTTTCCAAATCGGCTTTTGAACATCATCGAGCAAATAATTTATATCATAAGTTTTTGATTTTTATATGTTTCAATTTGTGCATTTCGTATAATGCCCATTATGTTAAATGGGGGAAGAATTGAATTGATTTTAATATCCATAGAAATCTTTTAGTATTCATTTTTAAAATGAAATTTCCCATTATGAAAAAACCAATAATTTTCTCAATATTGTTACTAACTAGTTCCTTTTCATATGCTGAGGAAAATGAACAATGTGATGGAATTGCATATGCAGCAGACACATTAATGACTTTTCATCAAATGGGTTCAGACGTAGAAAAAGCTAAAAGTATTTATAGCAACCTCTTCAAAGAGGAAGGTGAAATTTTCAATCAGATAGTAGATGAAGCAAAGAAATCAGCTGTCTATACCAAAGAGGAAGACGCAGAGAAAGCCGTGGAAGACTTTAAAAATAAATGGAAAAACTATTGTATAGAAAACAATATAAAGTAATTGATAATTTTCATAGTGATTCTAAAGATTTCCTAAAATTAACATAATACACGTTATACGAAGTCAAAAAATGGGAGCTAAGCTCCCATTTTTAATGCATTTTTTTTAAATAAGACTAGGATGTGCATCTAAAATTCGAATCAATGTTGCTGCTGGTCCTGTTGGATAGCGTCGGCCTTGTTCCCAGTTTTGCAGAGTACGATGGCTAATGTGGAGACGTGCTGCAAATTCGCTTTGACTTAAACCAGTTTTTTCTCGTACTTCCTTAATATCTGGTAATTCAAGTTCCGTCGTTCGACTAGGTTGGCTCTCTTTGCGCTTGATTGCTCCTGCTTCTTTAATCGAAGCAACTAAGTCATCAAATAAGTTGTTATCCATGAAATTGCTCCTTCACGAGTTGGCGCAGAATGGCGGTTTCTTTATCCGTTAGATTATCTTTTACAGATTTTGGATAAGCCACCAAGAAAAAGATTTGATCATCCTCATTTACCCAATAGTAAATTACTCTGATACCGCCACTTTTGCCTTTATTCCCTTGAGCACAACGTACTTTTCGAATGCCACCGCCATTCTTGATTAAGTCACCTTTATCTGGCTGAACCAATAGATCTTGTTGAAGTTGACGATATTCCTCATCAGATACAAGGTCTTTGATTTGCTTGGTAAAGATACTGGTTTCAATGAATAACATAGATTCTGTATACGTCAATGGCGTACAATTATTCTAGCAGTTTCCACATTAAAAAACGAGAGCTACTGCTCTCGTTTCGTATAACAGCCATTATGTTAAATCGCATATAAAAAAATTTGACATAAATTAAATTTTATACAATTATATTGCGCACAATATATTATTTAAAGGTAATTAAAATGAGTAATCTTTATTCTACCCAAGTTAAAGCAATCGGTGGACGTTCAGGGAATATTCGTAGTGAAGATGGTATCTTAGAACTAAAATTAGCTTTGCCAAAAGAATTAGGTGGTCGAGGTGATGCAACGAATCCTGAGCAATTATTTGCAGCTGGCTATGCTGCATGCTTTGGAAATGCCGTGATCCATGTAACTCGTAGCAATAAAGAACATAAAATCCGTGATAACGATGTAGAAGTCCTGAGTACTGTTGGCATGGTTGCTAATGGCAATGGTGGATTTTCCTTAACAGTACACTTAGATGTCACTCTTTCAGGTATTTCACAAGCTGATGCAGAGAAGATCGTGGAACAAACGCATCAAGTATGTCCTTATTCCAACGCTATTCGAGGTAATATACAGGTATCGACCACTGTCTATACCAAATAAAAAGCTATGTCCAAGAATCAGCTTTGCCTAGATGAGCAACTATGTTTTCCTATTTATGCTGCATCTAATTTAATCGTAAAAGCTTATCGCCCTTTTCTTACACCTCTCGGACTCACTTATCCTCAATATTTAGTGATGTTGGTTTTATGGGAAAAAGAATGTGTAAGTGTGGGTGATCTTGGACAAATTTTACACCTGGATAGTGGGACACTAACGCCCTTACTAAAAAGAATGGAAAAGTCTGAACTTATTAATCGATCACGTGATCCTAATGATGAAAGAAGAGTCCTTATTTCATTAAAAGAAAAGGGTCGAGAGCTACGAGCTGCCGCAGAAATGATTCCTAAAGAGCTGACTCAAAGTATTCAACTTGAAAATTTAAATAAACTAAAAGAAGAATTAAAGTCATTGGTTAAAGTGTTATCAGAGAAAATTTAAGAAATCTTATTATCTGGTGATATGAATCACTATGATTCTGAAAATTAATTAATTTTTCTAAAATTAACATAATACACGTTATACGAAAGGCCCTATTTACGGGCCTTTTAATCATCTGATTAACATAAAATCTCTTATACGAAGTGCGGCTGGCTAACGCCACTATACAAGGCATCAGACCATACACTTTTTTTAGAAACCGCTGCCACTGAGGATCTGAAGTGCTTTATGGCCCAGGAAAGAGATTGGGAAACATAAGCTTTCATTTCTCAAACCAGGGCCGCTGGCTGACGCCACTATATAAGGCTCAAACCTATACACCTTTTTTAAAACTTGATTGTGGATCGTACCTTAGCAATTAAAAGATCAAGTGAGTTTTGATTCCTAGAAAAATCTAACAGTAAGCCATTAACTTTAGATCGAATCTCTTTGGGATCAGTCAGCTCACCGCTCATTAAATTTTTCAGTAAATTGCCCACTTTATTCATATCTGCTTTTAAACCACGGATCTCCTGGATTGTTTTTACATCCGTGAGGCTTTTCGGCTGGTAGCCCAAACCTAGATCACGTAAATATTGTGAAGCTGACACATTCCCTTGAGCTGCGCTTTCTTCAATTTGCTTTTTCTCAGCTCCAGTCACTACGACTTGAATTACATTTTGGCGTATCCGTTTTGGCTTTTTTTCTTCAGTCATTTTTTTCTATTTCCCGTACATTTTGGCTATGCCAAAAGTTCCGCAGGACAAGATGCCACGTTGAGCTGAAAGCGAATAAGTCGGGTAATTTATATAACCAGGGCTTGCCATGTTATATAACATTACACATCTTGCCTGTTTCACCCTAATTAGGTTTCGCACTTAA
>NZ_VOZY01000002.1:0-307926 GCF_013419525.1 Acinetobacter sp. YH12076
ATAGCAAGAGTGAACCACCTGATCCCTTCCCGAACTCAGAAGTGAAACCTCTTAGCGCTGATGGTAGTGTGGGGTTACCCATGTGAGAGTAAGTCATCGCCAGCTCATTATTCGAAACACCCCCTGATATGTCAGGGGGTGTTTTTTTATGTGCGGAGAAAAGGGGGGAAAGAAGAAAAGCAAAAGCACAAAATAGGAAAACGAGAGATATTTAAAAAGAAGAAAGCTAAACAGCGCAAAAAATTTACATCAAGGTGAGCTTATATTCTTTATAGTGAAGTAGGGTCTCAATGTATAAAAAGAATAGGATGTACATATGCTCCAAAATCTCGATGAAGTCTCTATTTTAGAGATATTGCAGCAACGCTTTGAGGCAAATATGCAGCGTCATCCAGGATTGCTTTGGGATGATGTTAAAAAGCAATTGATTGCATAGCCCTCAAAACTAAAAATTTTAATCGAAATGGAAAAAACAGGCGGTGAGCCAGATATTGTGATACTGAATCGGCAATCTAATGACCTAATATTTTATGATTGCAGCTTAGAGTCACCAAAGCTTAGACGAAGCTTGTGTTATGACCGTGATGCCTTGGAGAACCGGAAGGATCATCCTCCCCAAAATAACGTAATAGATATGGTGCGAGACATCGGTGCTGAGCTACTGACAGAAGAGGAATATCGAGCGATACAGCAAGTTTTTCATTTCGATTTAAAGACTTCGAGCTGGATTTTGACGCCAGTTGATATTCGGCAAAAGGGCGGGGCACTGTTTTGTGATCGACGTTATGATCATGTATTTAGCTATCATAATAGCGCGCAGTCATATTATGCGTCTCGTGGATTTCGCTGTAAGCTAGTGATTGCTTAATCTCAGTGCTATCAAGGTATTTAAAACAATCAAGAGCGTTAAAGTGAGCTTTTCTATATATGGTTACGTTCGTTTTTTAGACATTTAAAATTTTTCTAAACTAAAGATACAAATAAATGATGGTGTGTCGTTCTGAAGTTGAATGAAAGAATAGAAGAATTAAACCTAAAGACAAGGACATTATGATTTAAAAAAAGAAGTTAAATAATCATATACTGATAATGTTTAATAATTAAACTAAAGCATGAAAAATAACACAATTAACATGTACTTATAAGTGATTCGATTTATTAAACATACGTCTAATATCCCTAGAAAACACTGTTCCGTATATTCCGTGGCTGTTGAATTTTACTTAAAAATTCAATGAATGTTATGGACAAGTACTCATGGGAGATGAGAACGATGACAACGGAAAAAATAGACATAAATTCTGTAGTCGATAAGGCTAAATTTACCCCGTTCCACTTCAATGTAGTGGCTTGGTGCTTATTGATTATTTTATTTGATGGCTACGATTTAGCGATTAATGGCGTGGTTTTACCTTTACTCATGCAAGACTGGGGCTTAAGTGCAATGCAAGCGGGGATGCTTGCTAGTACTGCGCTCGCAGGGATGATGTTTGGTGCCATGTTCTTTGGTTCTTTAGCAGATAAGATTGGCCGTAAAAAAGTCATCATGATCTGTATCGTTTTATTTAGTGGTTTGACCTTTGCTGGTGGTTTTGCGTCGAATCCAACAGAATTTGGTATTTTGCGTTTCTTGGCTGGTTTAGGGATTGGCGGTGTAATGCCTAACCTTGTGGCTTTAACGTCTGAATACGCACCGCAGAAGATGCGTAGCACACTGGTAACGACGATGTTTAGTGGTTATGCAGTCGGTGGTGTGATGGCGGCACTTTTAGGTTCATGGTTCACCCCTGACTTTGGTTGGCAAATCATGTTCTTTATTGCGGGTATTCCACTTTTCCTTTTACCGGTCATTTGGAAATTCTTACCTGAATCATTGGCATTTATGGTGAAAGAAAACAAACAGGAAAAAGCCCGCAGTATCGTGAAGCGCTTAGCGCCTGAAGTGAAAGTAACCGAAAATACAGTGTTCACTTTACCACAGGAAAATGTACCAGAAGCAGCAAACGTGGTGAGCTTGTTCCGCCGTGGTCGTGCCGTAAATACATTGCTGTTTTGGGTGGCGTTCTTTACGTGCCTATTGACTATGTATGCGCTAAGCAGCTGGTTACCAAAACTGATGATGGCAGCCGGTTATTCTATGGATAACAGCTTAATGTTCATGATGGTCATGAACGTGGGCGCAGTTGTGGGTATTGTTGGCGGTGGTATTTTGGCTGACCGTTTCCATTTAAAACCTGTGTTGATGGTTTTGGGTATGATGGGCGCGATTGTGATGAGCTTGATGGGCTTCCAATCGAATCAGTTCTTGCTATACATTTTGGTATTCTTGGCAGGTGCTGCATCTATTGGTTCGCAAATGCTGCTATACAGCTATGTGGCGCAGTATTACCCACTTGCTGTACGTTCGACGGGTATTGGTTGGTCTTCTGCGATTGGTCGTATGGGCGCGATTGTAGGGCCAATTTTGATTGGTGGTTTGCTCGGTATGAACTTACCTGCGCATTTCAACTTTATGGCGGTAGGTTTACCTGTACTGATTACTGCAATAGCGGTTGCATTGATCATGCATGAAAATGACAGTGATAAAATTGATGTTAAAGATGCATCTACAGCCAATGCTTAAGTCGTGATTCTTTAAATAGAAAAGCCTCCGTAAGGGGGCTTTTTTTGAGTTATTTAAAATGCTAATAAAATAATTATTTTATATTTTCTAATATTCTATATTTATAAGTTTTTAAAAAAGATATAAAAACTTAACTATGACTATTTTATGGGGGGAGAGATGGTGTTTATTGAGCAAATTAAAGAAGTAATGAAGGAATCGCGAAAAGAAATGCATGTTGATCAAATAGCAGAAGCAATCGTAGCGAAATATCCTCATACTCAGCAGCATCTAGATGTTTTATCTAAGAAAATCTCTTCGATACTTTCAAAGGATATTGACAAATATAAAACAAAATCAGAGTTCACAAAACCAAAAAATTCTAAAGGTGCTCCAAGACGGGGAATTTACAGATTAAAAATCAAAAAAGTTGTACCTGATATTGTTCCACCGCCACCTACAGTTAATGCACTGTATACGGGCAAGGCTGGTGAATTTGCAGTGATGGCTGAATTATTATTTTTGGATTTAATACATCATATATGGCTGTTGATGATGGTATTGATCTTGTCGCAGCAAAAGATAATAAATACTTTCATATACAGGTTAAAACAGCCAATATATCTGAATCAAATAATCAGTATAGATTCACGATAAATCAGAGATCTTATGATTCAAATGATGCATCATCTACTTTCTATATTTTTGTATTACGATCATGTAATGGTCCATCTTATGTAAATAATTATATTATTCTTCCAAATAGTGATATCAGTCGATTACTGGAATCTGGAACTATTACACAAGCGGCTAAATTATCCATTCGTATTGAACGCGATAAAAATGGAAAATATTTATTAAATTCAAAGGAAGCTGTGAATTACGCTTTAAATAGATTTGATAAAATTCGTTAAAATAAACTGATTTATATGACCAATTCTGCCATGGTTATTAATTGACAAGCGATATTTATAGAAATTACAAATAGGTATTATGATCATGCAATTTAATTCCATCTCCCCAATCCCTGAAGATGATGAAGAACTGCATCTGCCTGAACTGGTGTACTGGGCATCTTTAGGTGAACTCGCAGAAGTCGAAAAATCTTTGGCAAAAGGCACAGACGTAAACACTGCCGATGAAGAAGGCTACAGCGCACTGCATGCAGCCGCAGAAAACGGCTATTTAGACGTCGTAAAGCTTTTGGTAGAGAAAGGTGCAAATGTACAGCATAAGACCCAATACACAGCATTAGAGCTTGCAGAAATGGCAGGCAATGATGATGTGGTAGCTTACTTAAAAAATTTGTAAGCCATACATCTTATAAAGTAGATTCATAAAATACCCGCATGCAATATGCGGGTATTTTCATTTTAGAATTATTGTTGCTGTTGCTGTTGCTGTTGCTGTTGCTGTTGCTGTTGCTGTTGCTCAAGCTCCTGCTGAATCGTTTGATTAAACGCAGGCAAGTCATCTGGACAACGAGAAGTAATGAGCACCCAACCACTCGTATTACAGCGGTGCACCTGCTCATCGACCCAATGTGCACCCGCATTTTCCAAATCCAAACGAATACTTTTATAAGACGTCAGAGTTTTATCACGAATTCGTTCAGCATTAATGAGCGCCCAAGGACCATGACAAATTGCAGCAATAGGTTTTTGATGGTCAGCAAAGTTTTGAATAAGTCGCAGTGCATCTTCATCGATCCGTAGATGATCTGCATTGACAGTTCCGCCTGGAATTACTAAGACATCATAGTCTTCAGCATTTACGCTGCTCAATTGGGCATTGGGTTGAACTTCAGCTTCGACCTTTTTGTCGGCTTTTACTGTTTGGACAACCGCATGTTTAATAGCGGCATGAATGGCTTCAATTCCCTTTTCATTTAAATAATTTAATGGTTGGATCAGCTCGTCATGTTCAACACCGACATTTGACGTTATCACTAAAGCTTTTAAAGTCATGATTGACTCCTTGCAATGAGGATTGTCTACCACGCTAACAAGCTGACGGATTTGGGTATGTAATAATTTCGCAGGAAACTGTAAGAAGTTTTGACAGAGATGTTATGCGAAAGTTCTAGATTAGAGCGAACTTTTAAAAATCAGCTAGAAAAAGAAAACCCCAACATCCTGTTGGGGTTTTCTTCGTATTTCGTATTTTAGATACAACTCCATGTCATATCTCACGTCCTGATGCAGAAACTATTCTTATTGTTTTGGTGTTTCGGAAACTTCCTGTTTCCTGATAACTGTAGATTAGGCCTGTTTGAATAAATTGAATAGCAGCAATTTTCTGCATGCCATGTAAGCCAAAACGTACAAAATTATTCTGTTACCTTTCCAAAGAAAAATCATCTGATTAATTGATTAGAATCAAATGATTATAAAAGGGAAGGGAACAGTAAATGAAACAATGTATACAATATTTTCGAACGCCTAGCCTCATCGTCGGTATCTTGATGACAGCCGTATGCCATGCGGAAAACACCACAACTACAGCACAAGATCAAACACCAAGCCAAGCTCAAAAATCGGCACAAATCCAGCAAGAACAACGCTTTAATATACAAAAAATCGCTCAATTTAATGAACCTTGGGCGTTTCAACAACTCCCAGATGGACGCTTATTGCTAACTCAAAGAAAAGGTCAACTGATCATCTTTAACCCGCAAAATCAGCAGAAAATACAGGTGAAAAACCTTCCCAAAGTTGCCTATGGCGGACAAGGCGGATTAGGTGATATTGCACTTGATCCGCAGTTTGAAAAAAATCATCAGATATACTTGAGCTATGCAGAAGCGGGACAGGGCGGTTATGGCGCTGTCATCGAAAAAGCCACATTAAACCTCAATGAAGCTGCGCCAAGTTTAAAACAGCGGAAAATCATTTGGAGGCAAATTCCAAAAGTAGAAGGTCAAGGCCATTATTCACACCGTATGCAGTTTGGTGCAGATGGAAAATTATGGGTGAGTTCGGGCGAACGTCAGAAGTTTGATCCTGCACAAGATCTGCAGTCAAATTTGGGTAAAGTACTGCGCTTAAATAGTGATGGAACACCTGCTGCGGATAATCCATTTCAGACCCAAGGCGAAGTTGCAAAGCAAGTGTGGAGCTTCGGGCACCGTAACCCTTTAGGCATGGCATTTGATGCAAAACAGCAGCTTTGGGTGGCTGAGATGGGCCCGAAAGGCGGTGATGAGTTAAATCTCGTGCAGCGTGCGAAAAACTATGGCTATCCGCATGTGTCGAATGGCGATCATTATGATGATCAACCGATTCCTGATCATCATACACGGCCTGAATTTGAAGCGCCGCTCATCAGTTGGACACCTGTGATTTCACCATCCAGTCTGATGTTTTATCAGGGCGATCGTTTCCCACAGTGGAAAAATAAGGCCCTGATTGGTGGCTTATCTTCACAAGCGATTGTAATTGTTGATACAGAGCTTAAACCTGTCCAAGAAACACAACGAATTGCCATGCCACAGCGTATCCGTGGACTCATTGAAGCCAAAGATGGCAGTATTTGGGGCATTGAAGATGGAGAAAAGGCATGGTTATTCAAAATTGAGCCGAAATAGCGACTAAAAAATAAACAAAAAATTCAAAAAATAAAAAAAAGCCCCTACGGGGCTTCTCACATACAGGCCTACACGAATTTTAAATACGTCAGCTAAGCCGCATAGTGCTCATCGGCATTAAATGCATTGGCTTGAATTTGAATCAATTTACGATTTCCCTGTTCTCCATTCATCCGCCAATGCGCAATTTTAATATTATCCACAATAGCAACATCGCCTTTATGCCATTGTAAAAGCAGAGCATCTTTATACATCGCATCAAAAAATTGCTGCTTTTCGGCATCGTTCCATTCAATTTGTTGACCTTCTAGCGTGTAAATTTCCCATGTCAGTTGCATGCCGTCCGCCGTTGAATCGATTTCAATCTCCCCTCGATTTTCAAAGCAATTTTTCGCGGCCTGATGGGTAAATGGATTGGTATTATTGGCAAAAGCCCACGGCTGAATCACATGCTTTTTTGTATCGGGGTGATGAATCACCAGTGGCGAACGCTGCAAGGTTAGTTTGGCTTTTTTATCTTGTCGAATCTCTAAACTAAACGGGCTCTTTTTCAGCAATAATCGGTCAAATAGTCCCACCTCACGTGCCGAAACATAAGAAAAATGGTTCCATGCGCCGAGATATTTTTCTTGTAGATATTTCGGAAAATTCTCCCAAATTTGCTCTAAGTTATTGAACCCAGTTTCTGCCAAATACGTCGAAGGTTCCTGACAGAATAAGGCGATATAACGCGAGCGTTCTGAGCGCACGCCACCTTCAACATGCGGGCCTTGTACCGAGTTTTCGACTGGACCCAATTGCACTGTGTTGCGGTCGATATAACGACGGTAGTCACCTGCGCCGAGCAATTTCTCGCTGTATTTTCGCATCCATGATGCAACCCAGCTGGGCATATTGGGGTTAAATGCATTCCATGGGGTAAACTGGAAATATTGTTCAATCAGTTGGTTAAATTGTTCGGGTTGCTCGATGTTAAAACCACGAAACAGTAAGATGCCATTTTCATGGATTTGTTGTAAAAGCTCTTGTCGATGCGCGCCAATATATTGTGCAAGATCTTGCGGGCTATTGTGTTCTGGAGCGGCATGAAAAATTCGGGTAAAACTATTCAGTTGTTGCTGTTGCAATTGCATAGGTCATTCTCTAATTTTTTAATTCAATTTTTATTGTTGTCGCCTAATCCCTAAGCGCTGACAGTTCGAGCTGCTGAACTCGCAGCTGTTATTCTGTCTAAATTCTCTGCCGATTATAAGTACAGTTTTACTGTTGCGATGTAAGTATTGTTGATAAATTGCGATTTTTCGACGAATAGAGCGCGATCGTTGAATGAATGACGACATGAAAAAAGCCCTCGACATCCTATCGAGGGCTTTTTAGATTCATTCTAAAGATATGACTCCTGTCATACCGATCAGCGTTCCTGCTGCATGTGCATTATTTATTTTTATTGCAAGACATCCTGTCTCTGTATGTTCTTACTATAGGCGCGTTGCTGTTGAGGCTACAGGCGTAAATACTGCAAGTGCTGTAGGTAAATGCCTACAGCAGAACGTCGCTAAATCCTGCTAGTGTAGTGATCTAAATAACAACAATGAGTTTCGCGCATGCCTGCAACACAAATCGATATACGGATGCAATACAGCATAGAACAAGAGCAACAGCTGATAAATGCTGTCTTTGACGCCATACAACAGAGTTTTCAATTGCCTCGATATGAACGCAATATACGTTTGCAAGTGCATGCGCCACATCGGTTTCAGGTGTTTGATCATTTGACGCAGCCTGAGCGCTTTACGCATATCACCATTGATTGTTTTGCGGGACGAACCTTAGCAACCAAGCGTAAGTTATATCAATTACTGGTGCAAAATTTGGTGGAATTTGGTATTCCAGCAGACCATATCATCATTACCTTACGTGAAAGCCCTCTAGAAAATTGGGGGGATTCGAGGTGGTCAAGCCGCCTGTGATGTTGATTTAGGTTTTCAGGTGGATGTTTAGTCTGTGCAAATACATGGATTGTTGCTTTCATGAAGCCTAAACGAAAAAGCCCCGACATCCTGTCGGGGCTTTTTCGGATTCATTCTAGCGGTATAACTCCTGTCCTACCGTTAAGCTTCCTGCTCATTGTCTTATCATTGTTGTTTTATGTTCAGTGACATCCTGTCGCTGTATGACCTTAATATAAAAGTAATCCAATAACGTGAATAGTGTCTATTATCCGCATCTGATGTAAGCCAAAACGTACAACACCTAAATTATCATTTTGTTCGTCGCGTCAATGTATTGCACAGCATTAAGGCTATCGACCGATAGAACTATTGACCCAAATCGATCTAAACCTGTTTTAAAACAGCGGGAAGCTGGTTTTGATGAGATTAAAATCTTCATCAGCGGTGTTACATATTTTTGCGATTAATTTGTTGAATGGTGAACTAATTTATCAGACATTAAAAATTCATAATGAAAAATATACAGGGAATAAGATCGATGCTAAGAACACTTACACAACAACGGACGACATCAAAACTTCAGCTCGCATTAGGCTGCGTCATTGCGCTTAGTGCTTCAGCAAGTTGGGCAGCATCTCCACAAGAGATTAAGCAAATTGCGGAAAGTCAAAAGCAAAGTTATTTAGAGACCTTGAAAACCTTGGTCAATATTGAATCCGGCAGTAAAGATATTGAGGGTTTGAATCAAATTGCTAAGGTGGTCGCAGAGCAATTAAAAGCCACAGGGGCTGAGGTGAACGTGATTCAGCCCAAAGACATCATGAAACTCGATGGTGCGCCAGATCAGACAGGGCCGATTGTAAAAGCGGTACTGAAAGGCAAAGGTAAAACGAACATTATGTTGTTGGCACATAATGATACGGTGTATCAAAAGGGCCAATTACAAGGTCAACCGTTTCGTATAGATGGTAATAAAGCCTATGGTTTAGGTATTTTGGACGACAAGCAAGGTGTTGCTGCAGTGATTCATGTCTTGGATATGCTGAAACAGCTGAAGTACCAAGATTACGGCACCATTACGGTGTTAATTAATTCAGATGAAGAAATCAGTTCACCCGGTTCGCGCCAATTGATTATGGATACAGCTCAAAATCAGGACGTTGTCCTCTCCTTTGAAACCGGTGGTTTAGAGGGAAGTTTGATGTTAGCCACTAGTGGGATTGGTGCGGCTTATTTAGATATTAAAGGGCGGGGTTCGCATGCGGGGGTAAAACCTGAAGCAGGGGTCAATGCCTTGACAGAACTGGCTTTTCAGATTCAACAATTAGAAAATCTATCCAATCCGAAAACGGGTTTAAAGCTGAATTGGACTGTTGCGACGGCTGGAAAAACCCGAAATGTGATTCCTGACCATGCGACAGCGCAGGCAGATGCTCGTTCCTTAAAACCACAAGATTTTGCTGAGTTGGAAAAAACCTTGAAGCAAAAAGTCAAAACCAAAAAATTGGCGGAAAGTCAGGTCGAGGTCAAATTTGAAGTCCGTCGACCACCTTTAGAAGCCAGTCCACAAGCCAAAAAATTGGCCGCGACAGCCCAGCAGATTTACACAAACGAATTAAAGCTGCCGATGAAAGTTGAAACGACCGCTTGGGGTGGTGGTACTGATGCCGCTTTTGCTGGGGTTAGTTCGAGAGCCGCGATCATTGAGGGACTAGGCATGTCAGGTGATGGATTACATTCAGATAAAGCTGAATATATTTTGACAGATTCTATCGTACCGCGTTTGTACTTGGTGACGCGTTTAATTGTGGAGAGTTCTAAAAAGTAATCGTATCCGATTGGGTGAGATCTAATGAGCCATTGCCCTGAGTTTGGTTGTGGCTCATGTTAGAGCTATTCTTATGTAGCATTTGAAATGAAAAAAGCCCCGACATCCTGTCGGGGCTTTTTCGGATTCATTCTAGCGGTATAACTCCTGTCCTACCGTTAAGCTTCCTGCTCATTGTCTTATCATAGTTGTTTTATGTTCAGTGACATCCTGTCGCTGTATGACCTTAATATAAAAGTAATCCAATAACGTGAATAGTGTCTATTATCCGCATCTGATGTAAGCCAAAACGTACAACACCTAAATTATCATTTTGTCCGTCGCGTCAATGTATTGCACAGCATTAAGGCTATCGACCGATAAAACTATTGACCCAAATCGATCTAAACCTGTTTTAAAACAGCGGGAAGCTGGTTTTGATGAGATTAAAATCTTCATCAGCGGTGTTACATATTTTTGCGATTAATTGGTTGAATGGTGAACTAATTTATCAGACATTAAAAATTCATAATGAAAAATATACAGGGAATAAGATCGATGCTAAGAACACTTACACAACAACGGACGACATCAAAACTTCAGCTCGCATTAGGCTGCGTCATTGCGCTTAGTGCTTCAGCAAGTTGGGCAGCATCTCCACAAGAGATTATGCAAATTGCGGAAAGTCAAAAGCAAAGTTATTTAGAGACCTTGAAAACCTTGGTCAATATTGAATCCGGCAGTAAGGATCTTGAAGGCCTGAATCAAATGGCCAAAGTGGTGGCAGATCAGTTGAAGAATGTCGGTGCTGAAGTGAGTGTGATCGAAAGTACAGATATTTATCGCATGGACGATACACCTGAGAAAATGGGACCAATAGTTAAAGGGGTATTGAAAGGTCAAGGTAAAAGTAAAATCATGATGATCGCGCATATGGATACGGTTTATGAACGGGGAATGCTTAAAAACCAACCGTTTAAAATTGACGGTAATCAGGTCTATGGCTTAGGTATCATTGATGATAAACAAGGGGTAGCTGCAATTTTGCATGTTTTGAATACCCTTAAAAAATTGAATTATAAAGACTATGGCACGATCACTGTTTTGATGAATTCAGATGAGGAAATCAGCTCACCTGCCTCACGTAAGTTGATTACAGAAACAGCACAAGATCAGGATGTGGTGTTGTCTTTTGAAGGGGGCGGTAAAGATGGTAACTTACGTCTGGCAACCAGTGGCATTGGCGCAGCCTATTTAGAAATTAAAGGAAAATCTTCACATGCCGGTGTGAAACCTGAGGCAGGGGTGAATGCACTCACTGAGCTCTCTCACCAAATCGCACAAATGCAAAATCTATCTGATCCTAACACTGGGTTAAAGCTGAATTGGACTGTGGCGGAAGCGGGTAAAACACGCAATGTCATTCCAGAACATGCTGCTGCACAGGCGGATGTCAGAGCACTACGTGTCCAAGACTTTGAGGCCGTGGAAAAAACGTTAAATGAGAAAATCAAAAATAAAAAGTTATCAGATAGCCAAGTCAGTGTGAAATTTGAAGTCCGCCGTCCACCGTTGGCTGTAAATGATGCCTCTAAAAAGTTGGCTGAAAAAGCGCAAGATATCTATAAAAATGAGTTAAACATTCCATTGACTGTTTCTTTGACTCCAACAGGAGGCGGTACTGATGCTGCTTTTGCTGGAGTAAAGTCGAAAGCTGCTGTAATTGAGGGAATGGGATTATCAGGAGATGGGGCTCACTCAAGCAATGCAGAATATATTTTAAAAGACAGTATTATTCCGCGTTTGTATTTGGCAACACGATTAATTGTGGATGTGTCGAAAGCAAGATAATATTCTATATCGCAATGATTAGAAGGAGCCTACCTAGGTGGGCTTCATTATGATTAAGCATACAGAACGAAATGAAAAAGCCCCAACGTCCTGTTGGGGCTTTTTCGTATATTGCTAAGATTCAACTCCTGTCAAATCAATCGCTTCCTGCATGTTCCATTCTTTTTATTCTAGAAACTTCCTGTCTCTGTATGGTTTAACTTTATCGTGGATGATGCATGGCGTATAGCTGCCATCTGCTGAAAATAATCTAAGCCTGAACCTACAAAAGGCGGCATCTATCACGCGAACGGCAAGAATTAAGCACTCACATATTGCAGTAATTTTTTGAAAATCGCTTTAACTGCTTTGTTGTCAAAATCATTCGGTTCGAATTTATCTGTTTGATTGCGCGTGAAAATATCACGAATTTCGACCACAGCATTACTGTCAATTAAGCCCAATTGGGTTGCCACTTGGCGAATTTGATCAATCGAACGTGAACCATTGGTGCCACCATAGCTAACGTATGCCGCAGGTTTTCCGGCCCATTCTTTACCGAGGTAATCCAATGCATTTTTGAGCGCAGGGCTGTAGCCGTGGTTGTATTCAGGGCTAATGAAAATAAATGCGTCACCTTGTGCGATTTTATCTGCCCATGCTTGTTGTTTGGGTTGGTCATAAATCCCAGTTAATGGTGGATGTGCGCCTGCAAAAATAGGCAGATCCCATTCTTTTAAATCGACAATTTCAGTTTCTACGGTACTGTAGTCATAGCTTTCGATTTCTGAAAGTAGCCAGTTCGCAATCTTAATTGCCGTACGGCCTTCGCGGACACTGCCGACAATAATATGAAGTTTCATCGTATTTCCCGTCTTGTTTTAAAGTCTTGCATTAAATTAATATGAAAACGGTCCGTTGCATATACAGAAAATGTATCGAGTCGATTGATAGTTATAAAAATAGTGATAAAAAAAGCTCCCGAAGGAGCTTTTTATTTGCTGAAACTTAGATCAGTTTCACGCCTTGTTGACCGGCAGGGGTCACTTTGAAAATTTCAACTTCAAAGGTGATATTTTTACCAGCTAGAGGGTGGTTGAAATCCACTTCGGTAATGTCTTCACCGACGGTTTTGATTACTCCATATAGACTTTGTTTGGCTTTATCTTCAAACTCAATCATATGGCCTTCAACAGGACGTTGCTCAAATTTGACGGTATCAAATTTTTGTACGTTTTCTGGGTTCCATGGACCAAAAGCATCTTCTGGAGGAAGGCTTACGGTACGGCGGTCACCTGCACGTAAACCGAATAAAGCTTTCTCAAAACCCGGTAATAAGCTGCCATCACCCATGACAAGGCTGACAGGTTCAGCACGGCTACGGGTATTGTCAATTTCTACGCCATTTTCAATAGCAACAGAAAAGTGAAGGTCTACTTTAGAGCCTTCTTCAATACGAGTTTCCTCGTTAGGATTGATAAAATCAGTCATTTTGCGCTTCCGCACGTTGAATTCGGTGTTTTTCTAAGAAAAACGTATCGATAAGAAGCAGAATCGTGCCTAAAGTAATGGCACTGTCTGCAATATTAAATGCAGGAAAGTGGCTGTTGTTGTAATACACGTGAATGAAATCCACCACATAGCCTAAAGATACACGGTCAATTAAGTTGCCGATTGCGCCGCCTAAAATCAGGGCAATGGCAATCGGAAGGACTTTCACGTTTTTTGGCATACGCATGAGCCAAAATACAAAAATGACAGACACAAGTCCTGCGAGTGAAGTAAAGAAATAACGTTGCCATCCACCGGCATCGGACAAGAAACTAAAGGCAGCGCCATAGTTATGTAGCAATGTCCAATTTAAAAAGGGCATGACAGGTACAGGATCTGCGTAGTTCAGATGTGTACTTGCAATCCATTTGGTCCATTGATCCAAAATAATGGCAACAATGGATAAGCCCACCCATACTAAATTGTGTGGGTAGAATTGAAAGAAGCCCTTTTTTTCTTGTGGATTAGGCATATTTTCTCTCTTCGCCTTGACCTGTAGGAAGGTTAATAATACAACGAGAACAAAGACCTGGATGTTCGTGATGTGTATTCACATCTGGCAGTACATGCCAGCAGCGTGCACATTTTTCACCGTCAGCAGCAGAGACTTTGACATTTAAACCGTCAATGTCAGAGGCTTCACCTTGTGCTGCGTCAAACTCATTGACAATCACTTGAGAAGTGATGAGAACAAAACGCAGCTCTTCACCGAATTTGTCTAAAACAGCTTTCAGCTCAGCATTGGCCCAAAGTTCAACTTTTGCAGACAAGTTTGAACCCACAGTTTTTGCAGTACGTGCAGCTTCAATAAACTTGTTCACTGCAGATTTAACGGTGATCAAGGTTTGCCATTCAGCTTCAGTCACCAGATTTGCAGTAGAGGCTACAGGAATGTCATACCACTCCGCAGTAAATACATATTTCTCAGATTGCTCTGGAATCAGCGGCCAAGCTTCTTGTGCGGTAAAGCTCAAGATTGGAGACATCCAACGAACAAATGCTTGAACCAAGTGATACAACGCAGTTTGTGCAGAATGACGCGCCGCAGAGTCGGCTTTGGTGGTGTACTGACGGTCTTTGATGATGTCGAGGTAGAAACCACCCAAGTCATTAATACAGAAGTTGGTCAATGCGCTGGTCACGATATGGAAGTTCATATCTTCATAGGCTTGCTGAATGGTTTTCTGTACTTCCGCAGCACGTTGCAAGATGTATTGATCCAGTGCGATCAATTGATCGACAGGCAAAGCATCAGTCGATGGTTTGAAGCCATTCAAGTTCGCCAACAAGAAACGCAACGTATTACGGATACGGCGGTAACCATCTGATGCACGGCTAAAGATTTCTTTACCTGCAGTCATTTCATAACGGTAGTCTGCAGACGCAATCCAGAAACGTAGGCCATCTGCACCCATGTCTTTAATGATGTCTTGCGGAGTGATCACGTTACCGATCGACTTCGACATTTTGCGGCCTTTTTCGTCCACAACGAAGCCGTGAGTCAATAAGCCTTTGTACGGTGCGCGGTTATTAATCGCCATAGATGTTAACAATGAAGATTGGAACCAGCCACGATGTTGGTCAGAACCTTCAAGGTACAAGTCAGCAGGGTCTTGCAATTCTTCACGTTCACGAAGTACTGCAAAGTGTGTTGTTCCAGAGTCGAACCATACGTCTAAAGTGTCACGTACAGCATTGTACTGCTCTGCATCTGCACCGATAAACTCAGACGCATCACGGTTATACCAACCATCAATACCTTCTTGTTCAATCAGCTTCGCGACTTCTTCGATTAGCTCAGGGGTACGCGGGTGAAGTTCGTTGGTATCTTTATGCACGAAGAATGGAATTGGCACGCCCCATGTACGTTGACGTGAGATACACCAATCTGGACGACCTTCAATCATCGATTGGATACGGTTTTTACCCCAATCCGGTACGAAGCTGATGTCATTTTCAATCGCGTTCAATGCACCTTGGCGTAAACCTTTTGCATCCATGCTGATGAACCATTGCGGTGTTGCACGGAAGATAATCGGTGTTTTATGGCGCCAGCAATGTGGGTAGCTATGTTTGATCACCACATGTGCCCAAAGTTTGCCTGCTTCGGTTAAAGCAGCAATGATTTTTGGATTGGCTTTGTAGATGTGTTCGCCTGCAAAAATTGGCGCAGTCGGTAAATATACACCGTTGCCGCCAACTGGATTGTCGACTTTCAGGTTGTACTGTAAGCCAACTTTATAATCGTCCACACCATGGCCTGGCGCGGTATGCACAGCACCTGTACCACTGCCGTCTGTGACATGCTCACCCAAAATCACTGGCACTTGGCGTTCAGCAATTAACGGATGTTGTAGTACTAGATTTTCAAGTTTTGCACCAGCAAATTCAGCAATCACTTCTACTGCGTTAAAACCATAACGCTGAGTTGCAGATTCAACTAATGATTTTGCAAGGATGAAGTTTTGCGCTGCTTTGTCTTCGCCAGTTGCTTTCACCAATTGGTATTCAAGCTCAGCGTGTAGAGCAACCGCTTGGTTGGCAGGCATGGTCCAAGGCGTAGTTGTCCAGATCACGATATCTGTAGAATCGCTAACTGTAACACCTAGGCGTGCAGATAAATCAGCTAAATCAACAACGCTAAAACCAACGTCAATCGCATCTGATTTTTTGTCTTCGTATTCCACTTCAGCTTCAGCTAAGGCAGAACCACAGTCCAAACACCAGTTCACAGGTTTAAGACCCGGCTCAATATGGCCTGCTTTGGCAATCTCACCGAGCGAACGAACGATGTCGGCTTCTTGTTTGAAGTTCATGGTGAGGTAAGGGTTGTCCCAATCACCAAACACACCCATACGCACGAAGTCTTTTTTCTGTAATTCAACTTGGGTGTAGGCATATTCACGGCAGGCTTTACGGAAAGTTGAGGCATCTACTTTCACGCCGACTTTACCGACTTTTTCTTCAACTTTCAGTTCGATTGGAAGACCGTGACAGTCCCAACCTGGTACATACGGTGCGTCAAAACCGTCCATTACACGGCTTTTGATGATGATGTCTTTCAGGACTTTATTCACCGCATGGCCTAAGTGAATTTGGCCATTTGCGTATGGAGGGCCGTCATGAAGCACATATTTTTTCTTGCCAATACGCGATGCACGAATCTGCTGATAAATGTTGTCGGCATACCACTCTTCTAACCATTTCGCTTCACGTACTGCGAGATTTGCTTTCATCGCAAATTCAGTACCTGGGAGGTTTAGCGTGGCTTTATAATCCACTGCATTTTCAGGAGTTTGCTTATCGCTCATGCAAGTTGTCTTCCAAATTTATCAGCCCGTTGACTGACGCGTTTTACAATAAATAATCGGGGTTTAAAAGGGGAAATGAGGGTGCTGACCTCGAAACTCAAGGAGCTTTTCGACGTCGTCATCAATTCCGGCTTTCAGTGCTTCAAGCGAAGGGTAGTCCTTTTCGCCATGTAAAAAGTTCAAGAACGTCACCCGCATTAACAGGCCATACAGATTAGCAGAAACATCAGGAAAATGTACTTCTAATCGCCATTCAGGATGTTCCTGTTTAATCGCGGGACGCGTACCAACATGCCCTGCACCAAACAGGGCAGAGGGTGCATAACCTGCAACCCCTAATTTGTCAGCATTTTCGTTTTTTACTTTATCTGTTAAAGATTCGGTTTCACAAATGACATCGACTGCATAAATGCCATTTAAACAAGGTTTATGACGGTTTAAACGCACATTAATGGTAGGAAAATTAATCGTGCGACCGATTTGATCGCCGTACTGCACACGACCGGTGATGCTATAAGGACGACCTAAAAGTTTTGCGGCATGGGCAAGGTCACCTGCTTGTAATGTCTGACGAACCAGTGTTGAACTGACACGTTCACCATCGACTTCGACATTTTGCAGGGCTGTGACTTGGAAGCCGTATTGGCGTAAAAATTCGCTATTGCCTTGGCGGTTTTTGCCAAAGTGATGATCTTCGCCCAAAACTAAACTTTGTGTATTGAGTTTATTTTTTAAAATATCGGCAAATTCTTCGGCGCTGAGATTACGAAAGGCATTGTCAAATTTCGCCACCACAATATAGTCGACGCCCAGTTCAGTTAAATATTCGACTTTTTCACGTAGTGAACTGATTCGAGGCGGTGCATCATAAGCTTTAAAGAATTCAAGCGGTTGTGGCTCAAAAATCATCACAGCTGTTTTTAAGTTTTGTTGCTGTGCTATGTCTTTGAGCTGGCTGACCATCGCTTGATGACCCAAATGTACACCATCAAAATTGCCAATGGTCACGGCAGTTTTGGGGAGTTCTAAGTGGGGCGCTAAAGCATTCAGACGGAGCAGCTTCATGGGCGAATCAATTGTTGAAAATGTTTGAGGGCTATATATTGCCATAATCTTCTGCGTTCGTCTTGTTGTTGTGTTTTTACTCAAGTTTTTTTATGCAGAGATGAATTTACTATCAATAAAATAAATTATAAAAATAAATATTAATCAATTTTTCTTGTTTAATGGTGTGCTTAAACTATAGACATTCCATTTTGATGAGCATCATGCGATGAAAATGCCATTTTATCAACTCCAGCATAAACAAGACTTGATTCGTCATTTCACCCCAAACTGGTTTACGGTGGTGATGGGCACAGGTGTGGTGGCCCTCATTTTACCATCTATAGCGGTGGCGCCGCAGTGGATGTGGTCCTTCGGAGCAGCGCTGTGGCAGATCAGCATCGTGTTGTTCATATTGTTTAGTGGGATGTATCTCAGCCGATGGATATTGTACCCACAAGCAGATTTTCCAGCATCCAGTGATGAGTTTATTTCTTGGGGCGATCCCCATGGCACTGGCAACCCTGATCAATGGCGCATTGAAATTTGGCACCACGCTATACACAGAGTTTTTGGGCATGAGCATCATCACATGGGCTGAATATTTATGGTATGTCGATGTGTTGATGTCAATAGCGATTGCATGGTGTGTTCCATTTCTGATGTTTAGTCGTCAGCAACATGCGCTGCAAGGCATGACCGCAGTATGGTTATTGCCGATAGTGGCTTGCGAGGTGGTTGCCAGTTCAGGCGGTTTATTGTTGGCGCATTTACCTGCACAGGCCCATTCTGTCCATATTTTGCTGGGGAGTTATCTGCTTTGGGGGATCTCAGTATTTCCTGCATTTGCCATCTTAAGCATCTTGTTGCTGCGTCTGGCTTTACATCAATTGCCAAGTAAGGAAATGGCGATCAGCAGTTGGTTGGCCTTAGGACCGATTGGGACAGGGGCTTTAGCGCTGTTACTTTTGGGAGAGCAAGCCCCGCGTATTTTGACAGTAGTAAATTTGGTTGATTTAGGACAGGTGTTGCTTCAAGGCGGCGTATTCGCAGCCCTTGTTCTACTTGGATTTGGTGTATGGTGGTTTGGAATCGCTATACTCATCACGCTAAAACATTTGCGAGATTTACCCTTTAATCTCGGGTGGTGGGCGATGACGTTTCCATTCGGCGTTTTTAGTTTGGCGGTCATCCATTTGGCGGAACAGACGCAATTACACGCTATTCAACAGTTCGGTACTTTTTTTGCAGTATTGCTCTGTACGCTTTGGTTATTGGTGATGCTGAAAACCATACAAGGGTTTTATCGCGGTAGCTTATTTTTTCTCCGTGTTTAAAAGCGTATTGTGATGCTCAGAGCGCATCTTAAATGATGTCGGGTGAATGTAAATCCGTTGAAGAAAACTATAGCGCGTTGGCTTTGACGGATTTCAGCAAACAAATATAGAGCTTGTGCAAGCGTGTGATGCAGTTACGTTATTTTGCTATCCAAGCAAAACATTCATGTATAAAATTTGCGCGTATTTTCAAGAGATCAATTGGCTTCGAGATATAAACTTGCTTGTAGTAGTAGGTGCTAGAGCAAGGCTTATGGATTAAAACAAAAAAGATAAAAATAAGGATCGAATTATGTGTAATCAAACCCGTTTTTGGGATGATGCCAAAGGATTATTAGAAGAATGGTACGTTGCTTGTACCTCTAAAGAACTCAAAAAAGATCAACCTTTTTCAGCCACCCTGTATGGTAAAAAAATTGTCCTGTTCCGACAAAAAGATGGAACAGCCGCTGCATTGCTTGATCAATGTGTGCATCGTGGCGTACCTTTGTCTAAGGGTAAAATGACTGATGGCTGCGTGACATGTCCATATCATGGTTGGTCGTATCAGGGTGATGGGCATGTGGCGCATATTCCTAGTGTCAATGGACAATTTTTTCCAGAAAAACCGCATCCATTTAAACAGCGTAGTTTTGATGTGTGTGAGCAAGATGGGGTGGTATGGATTTATCTCGGTGAAAAGCCCAAACAGGAACGCCCGGAAATATTTAAATTATCGTTTTATGATCAAGCCGGCTGGGTCAGCTATTACATGGTCGGCAGTTATGATGGCGAGATGGGCGCTGTTGCACAGAATATAATGGATGTAACCCATACCATATTTGTCCATGAAGGCTGGTTTCGTTCAGAGTCGGGAAAAGCCGTGGATGCCACCATAGATGTCGGGCCGCGCAAAGTAGTCGTTGACTATCATGACCATGATGCAGATGTCGGCATGATGCCATGGCTGACCAATCCGCATGGTGCTGAACAGGTCCACCGCGACAGTTTTATCGCGCCGAATATTACCTTGGTGGAATACCATTGGGGAGAGCCATCGGGCATGGTGTTTAATAGTCTGATTAGCCCTGTGGGGCCGTATGAGTCACGGGTTTATACCTGTGTCAGTTATAAATTTCCGATTCCAAAATTGTTGTCTAAGGCATTGATGCCGGCTGTGAATGCCTATACTTGGGTGGTCAACAAACAAGACATTAAAATTTTGTCAGCGCGAAGAGCTGGCATCGAGCATATGCCGATGACCCATTCGCATAGTGTACGAGGGGATATGGCGCATATTGCCTTAGAAAAGATTTTAGATGCCTTACGTCATGACCAACAATTGGCACCATCTTTTATTGGCAAGCGGCCGATGCAATTTCAAATTTGATAGCATTCAAATCTGTGTGAGGAATTTATTTTCTGAGCAATGTGATTTTTGAAGATGATTTTTTCTGCGCACGTGCAAATGTATGCTATATGAAGGCATCAATTTGAGGAGACCGCTATGCGTCAGCAAATCGCTTTAATTATGGCACTGCCGAGTGAATCTAAAGGCTTGTTTGAAGCCGCAGGCATTGAAGTACATTACAGTGGTATTGGTAAAGTCAATGCCGCATTTAAAGCCTTTGATGTGATTCAAAAAACCGGATGTCATACTTTGCTGAATTTGGGCACTGCGGGAAGTTCACATTTTGATGCACATGCTTTGGTTGAAGTAGCTCAATTTGTACAACGGGATATGGATGTATCGCCTTTGGGTTTTGATGTGGGGGTGACGCCGATGGATACCGATCATCCTGCTGAAATTCAGCCAGAGAGCATGTTTAGCCATTTGCCTAAAGGAATTTGTGGTACAGGCGACAGCTTTGAAACTGGGCTGCCGAAAGTACCGTGTAATCTTGTCGATATGGAAGGCTACGCAATCGCTAAAGTATGTAAAAAACTGGGTGTTCGCTTTGTATCGGTAAAATATATTACCGATGGTGCGAATGACACAGCGCATCTGGATTGGGAAGAAAATTTATTATTCGGCGCAAAGAAATTATTGAAATTATATCAAACAGTCAAATAAGGCATTTAGCTAATTTCGGTCGGCGACCATAGAATGCTATGGTCGTATGCCAATTCGACCCAATTCAATTTACTTTTCTGGGCGTGGAATTACACCGTAAAGCATCATATGAACGGTATGTTGAATAATCCGTTGTTGCATACTGCGATTACGTAAGGTTTTTCCAGTGACCATTTCCATTTGGGTTGCAAAGTCAGCATAGTTTTGCGTAATTGCCCAAATGTTCAGAATTAAAAGTTCTGGATCAATATCTTTTGAAATTTTACCTTGCTCTTGCCAGTTGCTAATGACTTTGGCTTTGCGTTTCACTAATTTTTTTAGTGGGCCTTTTAAAATTTCAAGAATGTGTGGTGCGCCCTGAATGACTTCAAGTGCGAACAAACGTGAGGCTTTCGGTTGCGTACGAGATACTTCAATTTTCTGCAATAGATAATTGGTGATCGCTTCTTCAGGCTCAAGGTCTGCTTCCAACATTTGTAGCGGAGCAAGCCACTTTTGTAGAACCGTTGTCAGAACTTCAACATAAAGCGCTTCTTTATTTTCATAGTAATAGAAAATATTCGATTTATGCATTTCTGCAATCTGTGCGATCTCATCCAAGCTGGCGCCATTGAAGCCATACAGGGAAAAGACATCCAGTGCTGCACTGAGCAACTGGTGGCGTTTCTGGGTACTCTTTTTTTGTTCCATTAGCTCTTTTAAGAAAATGAAAAGGGAATATTGAATTGTACGGCAAATCAACAGATTTGTGCACAATCATCGTTTTTAATTTTATGAATTTTGGCAGTTTATTCTGTTCAACGGTCAAATAAATACGACGAATGCCATAATATTTCAAATAATCATTTTAGGGTGAAATCTAAATAAATCATTATTTTTAGTCATGGATTTATATGATTTGTCGTAATTTTTGTGATGTATTTGTCAACAGACGATAAATCGCCCTCAATGCTATACATGGTTTTATTGTGATATTGCTTTGGAACAGAACAGGAAGTCATACGGTTTAAGTGATGATTTCCTGCACATGTATAGCTTAAGTGGCCAAGACTGCTTGTAAGACTTGTTGTTCAAGTTCAGTAAATTCAATGCCTTTTTTTCGTGGGCGGGCCAAATCGACACGAAATTCTTGGGCAATATGGCCTTTATCGAGCAAGATTATACGGTCTGCCAACTGCACGGCTTCCCTTACATCATGTGTGACCAAAATTGCGGTAAAACCTTGTTCAGTCCAGAGTTTTTCAATCAAATTCTGCATATCTAAACGTGTTAAGGCATCGAGCGCACCCAGTGGTTCATCTAGCAGCAAAATGCGTGGTTTATGTGACAAAGCACGTGCCAGTGCAGTACGTTGACGTTGCCCCCCTGATAGCTGTGTTGGCCAAAGCCCCGCTTTGTCTTTTAAACCGACTTTTTCGAGGAGTGCTGTAGCATTGGCGTGTTGGTCTTTGCTTAAACCAAGTTGTACATTTTTCTCAATGCTACGCCAAGGCAGGAGGCGAGGGTCTTGGAACATCACACGAATATCATCACTTGTGATGCCTTCACGAATATGACGAGCAGACTTAAATTTAATTTCGCCATAACTCGGTTTTTCTAAGTCGGCGATGAGGCGAAGCAGGGTACTTTTACCACAGCCACTACGACCGACAATTGCCAAGAATTCACCGGGTTGAATATGTAGGTCAAGGTCCTCAAGGACTTTAACATCGCCATAAAATTTGTGTAGTTGTTCAATCAGGATCTCTGCGCCCAACACCGCATGGGGGTTGATATCCTCGACAGAAGAACGCTGAGGTTGGGTTGAGTCGTCTGCATGACGGCTTATGCTTAAATCGGTCATCACATGCTCCTTATTTTTGGTAACCCGAGTGCCAACGGAGTAAATATTTTTCTAAGGCAACAGCCAGTACATCGGCCAATTTACCGAGTAGGGCATACAATAAAATCCCGACCAAGACGATGTCGGTTTGCAGAAATTCACGTGCGTTCATGGTCATATAACCGATGCCGGCTTGTGCTGAAATGGTTTCTGCCACAATCAACAAAACCCAAACGAGACCGAGTGAAAAACGCAGACCAACTAAAATAGATGGCATCGCCCCTGGCAGAATAATTTCTTTATACAGTTGCCAGCCACTCAAACCGTAGCTTTTGCCCATTTCAATCAGTTGAGGATCTACAGAGCGAATACCATGATAGGTGTTGATATAAATGGGAAAGAATACGCCGATAGCGACTAAAAAAAGCTTGGCCGATTCATCGATCCCAAACCATAAAATCACCAAGGGAATCAGGGCAAGAGCAGGAATGTTGCGGATCATTTGCAGTGTGGTGTCGAGTAACGTCGATGCTGTTTTGGATGAACCATTTAGCAGCCCTAAAAAAAGACCTAAACCACCACCGACTAGAAGTCCAACCAAAGCACGACCCGCACTGATTTGAACATGCTTCCACAGTTCACCACTGATCAGTAAGTTCCAAAAGGCCACCACCACCGCACTTGGCGCAGGCAAAATACGACTTTCTAACAGCCCTGTAACAGAGGCAATTTGCCACACAATAATTAATGCAATAGGAAACAACCAAGGCAGCAAACGCTGCCCGAGTTGTGTTCCACGTGAAACCTTCGGTGCTTTGAAGGTTTCAACAGAAACAGTTTTGGACATTAGGCCGGCTCCTGAATCTTTTCAGCTTTTTTATTTTCATCTGGTGTATAATTGTTCGCGACAATCTCACCAAATGGGCCGGTTAAGTTAGGTTGAACCAATTTCTGACGTGTTTCCAATGGCAGTAGTGGGAACACCAATTCTGCAAAACGGATAGACTCTTCAAGGTGTGGGTAACCAGAGAAAATGAAGGTGCTAATTCCTAGATCGGCATATTCTTGGATACGTGCGGCTACCGTTTCAGGATCACCAACGAGTGCCGTACCTGCACCACCACGAACCAGGCCAACACCCGCCCATAAGTTTGGCGATACTTCTAATTTGCTACGGTCGCCGTTGTGCAGTTCAGCCATACGGCGTTGACCAACAGAGTCCATGGTTTTGAACTTGGCTTGCGCAGCTGCAATGGTGTCATCGTCGACATATTGGATCAGCTCTTCAGCTGCTTTCCATGCCTCTTCATTGGTTTCGCGCACAATGACATGTAAACGAATGCCATAATTCAGTTCACGTCCTTTGGCTTTGGCTTTTTCACGCACCACTGCAATTTTTTCTTTTACCGCAGCAGGTGGCTCACCCCAAGTCAAATAGGTGTCAACTTGATCCGTTGCCAGATCAACAGCTGCCTCTGAAGAACCGCCAAACCATAGTGGTGGATACGGTTTTTGTACCGGTGGATAAAGTAATTTTGCGTCGTCCACACTCAGGCGTTCGCCATGGAAGGTATAGCTTTCACCAGTATGTGAACGGGTTAAAATTTCACGCCAAATCGTGGTGTATTCCGCGGCAGTTTGGTAACGCGTCGCATGATCTTCATAGACACCATCACCCTTGAGTTCTTGCTCATCACCGCCTGTGACTAAGTTTAGTAAGATACGACCGCCAGATAAACGGTCAAATGTTGCTGCCATACGTGCAGTCAGTGCAGGCGTTGTCACCCCCGGACGTAGAGCGACTAGAAATTTTAGATTTTTAGTGGCATCAATCAAGCTTGCAGCTGTAAGCCATGGATCTTCACATGAACGACCTGTCGGAATCAGAACGCCTTCATAGCCAAGATTATCCACCGCTACTGCAATTTGCTTCATGTAGGCATGATCGACTTGGCGTGCACCTTTACTTGTTCCTAAGTAGCGACTGTCACCGTGGGTAGGGATAAACCAGAAAATTTTCATGTTCAGTTCCTTGTATTTTTGATGGCTCGGGTATCAATGTGATGAAGGTATCCAAACTTGCTTTTGGACTTGAATGTTGTTTGGAATCAGTTGGACTTGTTTAAATAAGTCCGCAATATTTTGCTGTGCTTGTATGACCTCGGGTGTCAGCGAGCGCACAGGAGATGGTTTGGATCGGCGTGAAAAGGCTTGCGCAGCAATATTCTTTTGCAGCCCAGTGCTGTTTTGATAAATCTCTAAAGCCACATTTTGGTTCTTCACAATCCACTGATCGGAAGCGTCTAGGGCCTTTAAAAATTTAGCTGGGGCATCAGGGTGTGCTTGAACGACTTTTGGATTTGCCACATAAAATGAATAGGTCTTTGGAAAATCACCAGATTGAATCAGCACTTTAGCTTGAGCATCCAACTCCGCTGCAGATAAAAACGGGTCCCAAATGGCCCATGCATCAATTGATTTTTTATCAAATGCGGCTCGTGCATCTGCTGGTGGAATCCAAATTGGTTGGATGTCGCTCCACGTCAAACCGGCTTTTTCTAAAGTCTTGGCTAATAACTCATGCGCACTCGAGCCTTTTTGTACAGCAACGCGTTTACCACGTAATTCTTGAATGGTTTTGATTGAGCTGTCCGCTGGAATCACGACAGCAAGCGACTGTTCAGGCACCACTTCATAGCCAATATAATTCAGGTCTTTATTGGCAGCTTGGGCAAAAATAGGCGGGGTGTTGCCGACATAGCCATAATCCACCGCACCGACCGCAAGGGCTTCTAACATTTGTGGGCCAGCAGGGAACTCCTTCCACTCAATGTGAGCGCCGGGAAATTGTTGTTCAAAGAGCTTTTGTTCACGGGCAACCAGCAAATTTAAGGCTGATTTTTGGAAACCGATAACCAAGGTTTTTACGGCTGTTTCAGCTGGTTTTTCACGATCCTGCTGTGCTGTTTCTTGTTTTTGGCAGGCACTGAGTCCAAGGCCAAAAGTGGCTAAAGTCAGTATGGAAAATGTTCTTAGAATACGCATGGCATCGCCCTTATGCTGTGGTCGGCTTATTTGATAATGGCCGACTCAATATTTAATTTATTGGGAATTAATTTTTCGTTATAAAACGCATCAGCGACTTGCTGCTGCTCTTGCGCCACTTGTGTAGTAATCGGCGTCACTTGATTGCCTAAGCGTGAAATAGATGTTTTAAGTACATCTAGACCTAAGCCGGTTTTGCCTTCGAGTAACTTGGCCGCTTCATCTTGATTTTTTGAGACCCATTGCGTTGTCAAATTCAACTCATTCACCATAGCTTGCAGGACTTTTGGATTTTCCTGAGCAAATTTACGATCGGCCAAATAGAACTGGTAGTTCTTCACCAAGTTTTCGCCATTGGCAATGGTGCGAGCATTAAGTTGATGCTCAGCGGCAGAAAGGAACGGGTCCCAAATTACCCATGCATCAACGGCACCTTTTTCAAAAGCAGCTCGTGCATCGGCAGGCGGTAAATACACGACATTGAGGTCGCTAAATTTAAGCTGATTGGCTTCCAACAACTTGAGCAACAGGTAATGCACGTTTGAGCCTTTGTTTAAGGCCACACGTTTACCTTTTAAGTCCTGAATACTGTGAATAGCCGAATCTTTTTGCACAATTAACGCTTCAGCTTTTGGAACAGCAGGTTGGTTGGCAATGTAAACCAAATCGGTTTGAGCGGCTTGAGCAAAGATAGGCGGTGCTTCACCGACTTCACCAAATGACACGCTGCCCACATTGAGGCCTTCAAGCAGCTGTGGACCCGCAGGAAATTCCACCCATTTGATATTTACACCTTGGCTTTTTAAGGCTGTTTCTAAAGTTCCGCGTTCTTTTAAAATTGGCAATAAGCCATATTTTTGGAAGCCGATATTTAAGGTGACATTTTCTTCAGCCTCTTTTTTGCCACAGCCCGACATCATCATGGCACCCACAACCGCTGTAGACAGTACAAGTGTTTTTGTCCAAAGTTTTGCTTTGTGCGTACGCATGTGTTGCTCCTATAAAGGCCTAAAGTTGAGAACTGTTGATTTATGAACACATAAGCTAAAGAGTTTTCTTTTTCGAAAAAAATAAGAAAACTTAAATTTAAAATCAGGAAAAAAGATAAATAAAAATCAGCAAAAGTTATGAAAAAATATGATTTTATAAAAACATATAATGTTTCAATGTATTGTTTTAAGTTGTTGAAATTATTTTATTTATTTGGGTTATTTGAATGGCAGATATGGTTATTCTGTGGCTTGCAAAGTGATTTGAGGGTGTAGCCAATGGATTCGGCATAACCTTATGCAAAATAATGCTATTCAGCACATAAAAAAAGCCACTTTAAAGTGACTTTTTACAAACCAATGAGTTTCGTTGGTAGTTGTATAAGGCCTGACGGGCATTCGGTAAGTCATCGACACTGACTTGTTCAAAACCTTGTTCAAGGAACCAATGCGCTGTTCGTGTGGTCAAAATAAACAATTGTTCAATACCTAAATCTCGCGCTTTTTCTTCTAAATAATGCAAAATTTGGCTACCGCGATTCGATTTTCGATACCCCGGATGCACAGCCACACATGCGATTTCAGCAGAGCGTTTTTCATCCCCTGTGATAGGAATCGGGTACAACGCAGCACAGGCCAAAATCGTACCGTCACGTTCAATCACTGCAAATTGTCCAATTTCATTTTCCAAACGCTCGCGTGAGCGATAAACCAAGATACCTTCTTGTTCGAGAGGGCGTAACAGATTGATTAAGCCACCCACATCTTGAATATCGGCAGTACGCACTTCTTCATAATGCGCATCAGTGATCATGGTGCCAGAACCGTCACGCGTGAACAATTCTTCGATCAATGCGCCATCATAAGCATAGGAAATAAGATGAACACGGTGCACGCCTTGTAGGGAGGCATCTTTGGCAACGCTTAAATGCAGGGCAATATCGGGATTAGAATCTTGATATTGCAAAATATGCTGATCAAGTTGATGAGGTGTAATTTCGCGTTGTAGCTGCCCATGTTCATTGTGCAAACCGTGTTGTTTGCCCAAGAAAATCAACTTATCCGCTTTTAAACTGATCGCGGTTTTGGTCGCAACTTCTTCAGCCAATAAATTAAACACTTCTCCTGTAGTGGAATAACCTGTCGGCCCAAGCACCACAATATTTTGGCTCTCTAAATGACGTTGAATTGCATCGATATCGACGGAACGAACTTCACCAGACAGTTGAAAATCGATACCGTCACGAATGCCATACGGTTTTGCCGTGACTAAATTACCTGAGACCACATCAATGCGCGCGCCGTACATCGGTGAGTTGGCTAAACCCATAGATAGGAGTGCTTCAATTTGCAGACGAATGGAGCCGACGGCATTCATCACCGCAGGTAAGGATTCGCGCGTGGTGATGCGACGGTGATGATGAAATGGTGTCTTGATGCCGCTGCTTTGTAAATTATGATTGATTTGCGGACGGGCACCATGTACTAAAATTAGACGAATACCAAGCGAGTGTAATAAGGCAATATCGTGAATAATGTGTTGAAAATTTTCATGTTGCAGCGCTTCACCATCAAACATGATGACAAAGGTTTTGTTGCGATGCGCATTAATATAGGGTGCAGAATGACGGAACCAATGCACATACTGTAAGGTTGTGCTGGAAGATGGTTCAGTGATATTCGTTTGCATGCCTATGCCTGTTTATTCGCTCTGTTATGGATGATTCTAAACAAAAACATATGACAGCGGAAAGCAAATATAAAAAAACACCTGAACAGTGTTCAGGTGTTGGGAAAGGGATTTAAGAGATCGTCGAATGATTAGCCATTCTTAATGCGAATGATGCGATTGGTACGATCATTGACTAGCACGTAGTCACCATTGATTTTGTACCATTGTTGATAACGACCGGTGTTCGGTAAGCGGCGCGCTTCACGATCACTCACTTTGTAGCGGCTTGAATCGAAATAACGAGGAAAGCTTTGACCAACACGCCAATCGCGGCTTGGATTTACACGACGAAAGTCATTACGGTCGTAGCGATTATTGTCATAACGGTTGTTGTTATTCCAATTGCTCGGACGGTGATCTTTGTCCCAACGGTTGTCTTGATGTTGGTATGACGGATGGTAACGGCGGTCATCTTGACGATGGTCTGGCGCAGCAATGGCTGCTGTTGTTGCCATCAAAGCCGATACGGAAAGAACTAAACTCGATACGATTTTGTTCATGGGACACCTCTATACATTTCTAATCTGTTTTTCGATGATTCAAAATTAGCGAGAAAGTTCAGAGAAAGCGTGGGGGCAATATAGTTGAATTGTGAAATGTATGGAGGAAATTTGAAGGTGTGTAAATGATTTGAACGTTAGGCAGCATCAGCTTTTGCGGTTAAACATTAAAAAAACCTCATAAAAAAGCCCAGAGTTGATCTGGGCTTTAAAAATATGGCGAAATTAAATTCAAAACGGCTTACATACCTAAAATTTTCAGAATACTGTTACTATCTGAGTTGACCAATATGTAGTCATTATTGATTTTATACCATTGCTGATTACGCGATGGTTTAGGTAAGTTGTGGTCTTTATAATCGACTTTATAACCATTACCACGATAATGCTGTGGCATCACATAGCCCGTTTGCCATTTATGTTGTTGCAAACGTTTGACTCCACGTTGTTCACGCATACGGCGTCGATCTTCAAGATCGTCATCGTCCTGATAACCACGGAAATCACGATCTTTTTTCATTTGACCATATGCATTGCCGCGTGGGCCATCAAAGCCACGTTCATCGTTCTTGAAGTGAGGCGCTGCAGACGTGATGCTGCTTGCTATTAAAGCACTGAAAGAAATAGCCAAAATTGGCAAAATCTTTTTCATGTTCAACCCTCATGAGTAATTTATCTTCAATATCACTACTGTACGCATTAAATGCAGAGAAACTGTGAAGAAAGATGAATATTTCTTTAAATAAAACGAAGAGATTGCGGATATTATGCGATAAATTTGGCGCCGAGAACAATCTTTCTATTTTGAAAACGAAGGTCCGATAATGCGTTCTTTTTATCCTTGCAATTCAGCTTTGATTAAATTTGAGGTCTATTGTAAGCACGATCAAAACAGCCCATCAAGTCTTGACAGGCAAATGAGGGGAGAGATGAAAGACTGAAAATGTTGAGTAACTTCGGGTTTTAGTACCACTGCTCGTTTAGGCATTGGAGTGAATAAATTGCTTGAGCCACATATTCAGCTTGCTCGGCATCGTCCATTGCAGAGATCAAATTTTCAGTCAGTTGTAAGGTTTTAATTGAACGAATGGTTTCAATTTTGCGTTTTTGATCAGCCATTTGGGTCTCCTTGCCGTCGGTCTATGTCATGGCCAGCAGTCTATGCTTTTATACTTAATTTGAAAAACCGAATATTATTATAAAAATAATTTAAAAATACGATCAATGGCAAGTTGGGTAATGAAGCTGTCTATTGATCAAAGCTTGTTGAATTTCAAATGCTAATCTAAGGGTTTAAAAAAAGGGCATCAAATGGCCCTTTTTAGTTCTAAATGTGTCACTTGGAACGTAATTAGTATGCGTATTTCAGGTCGGTATAATCCGTTAATGATTTTTGAATATGAGCTTGAATAAATTCATTAATATCTTCAGGTGTCATTGCTGCACCTTGTTTGGTAATCACATGCTCAAACGGTGCTTGATCTTGCGCAATGATGCGATAAACAAAGTTAGTGATCACTTGAAAGCCTGCTTCTTGCTTTTGAATGCAAGTGACATAGAAATAGGCATGCTCAAAGTTTAAGTCAGTATGCGAAAAAATAAATTGTTCAAATAATTTTGCATTTTGACCGACATCTAAGCCCTTTAAATCGTCCACGATACTCGGGTCGAATTTCATGCCATATTTTGCTGAAATCGGTTGACCATCGACCAGTAGGTTAACCATGCCATCCTCAGTTGGAGTCACTGTAATATTGCTAAAGTCAGACATGTATCAATCCAATGTTTTTAAAGAATGCCCCAAGTATCGGCAAATTTGCTAAAAACTCAAGTCGACTTTCGCGTGGACACCGCGAAATCAGTCGGTTAATGATGTCTTGTAGGCATTCAATACATAAAAAAGGAAGCTCGCGCTTCCTTTTTAAATTGGGTTTTCACCCTATTCATCTTGGGCATCTATGCTGGCACCGGTTAAATGCAAGCTGTCGTCACCCATTAAATATAAATATGCAGGCATAATGCTTTCAGGCGTAGGCAAAGTTTTTGGATCTTCGTCTGGATACGCCTTTGCACGCATGGCAGTACGTGTTGCCCCTGGGTTAATGCAGTTGAAGCGAATATTCGGATGTACATTTTCTTTTGCGAATAAAGTGCTGACCGCTTCAATGGCAATTTTTGAAACCGAGTACGCGCCCCAACGTTCACGGGCTTCACGCCCCACACCTGAACTGGCAAAGACCACTGAGGCATGCTCAGATTTTTGCAGTAGGGGCATCAGCTCTTGAGTCAGTACAAAGGGCGCACGAAGGTTCACCGCCATGACATCATCCCAAACATCCACAGGATAATGTTCTAGTTCAGTTCGCTCACCCAAAATCCCTGCATTATGCAAAATGCCGTCTAGGCGACCAAATTGCTTTTCTAAGGTGTCGACCAATAGCTCATAGTCACGAGGAGAGGCACTAGACAGTTGTAGCGGTAAAATCGCCGGTTGGGGGGCACCCAATCCTTCAATTTCATCGTAAATCACTTCTAGTTTATTCAGTGTGCGTCCATGTAAAACCACGGTAGCGCCATGTAAGGCATAGCTGAGGGCAGCCGCACGCCCAATACCATCGCCCGCACCTGTAATCAGGATAATGCGATCTTTGAGCAGATCGGGGCGAGGTTGATATTCTGAATATTTCATCCGTACCTCCTCGTTTTATTGTGTTGTGTTCTATCGTTATAAAGTCGCTGTGTTGAGCGTTTTCGGTTTGATGACCAAATCATGAATGACTTCATGCAATTCAGCAACAGCCTTCACTATACAATCTGCATGCCAAGCTGTTAAGTCATCTTTGTGCTGTAAAGGTAAATAGCCATAAGCCGCAAGAATTGTGTACATCTGCGCATTACGACCGGCATCGATATCACGTGGATGATCACCGACATAGATACAGTCTTGAGCATCTAGATGAATGTGCTTGGCTGCTAAATACATCGGCTCTGGGTCTGGCTTGGTTTTACTGACATCGTCTGGGCAAACCAATACCGAGCAGCGTTCAGTTAAATTCAACGCTTTGAGCAACGCTTCACTGAGTGAACGCGGCTTATTGGTGACGATACCCCACGGAATTTGATGTTGTTCTAACTCTGCGAGTAGTGGATACATGCCTTCAAACAGATCGGTATCAACTGCAATATCAGCACCATACAGATCTAAAAAGCGTTGACGATGTGCCAGAAAGACAGGATCTTCAACGTCTAACTCTGGATAGACCAGTTTGACCATGGCACGCGCGCCTTCAGATACCTGTACACGAATGTCGTCAGCACTGACCACCGCAATGCCTTTGTCACGGCACATGTCTTGAATAATACGAATAAAATCAGCCGCGGTATCAATCAGTGTACCGTCAAGATCAAAGAGTACAGCTTTCATTAGGCTTCTTTCACCGTATGAACCATGTAGTTCACATCCACATTCGGTGCGAGCCAATAGCGTTTGGTAATCGGGTTATAATGTAAACCTGTCATATCTTTGAGTTTTAACTCGGCTTGACGAATATCATGAGCTAATTCTGAAGGTTTAATAAACTTGGAATAATCATGAGTGCCTTTCGCCAACATGCGTAAAACATATTCCGCACCAATAATCGCAAACAAATAGGCTTTAGGATTACGGTTAATGGTCGAGAAGAACACATGACCACCCGGTTTTACCAGCTTTTGACAGGCTAAAATGATCGAAGCTGGATCGGGTACGTGTTCGAGCATTTCCATACAGGTGACGACGTCATATTGACCTGCTTGCTCTTCTGCCAATTGCTCTACAGGTACTTGGCGATATTCAATATTTTGTACATTTTCTTGTTCGGCATGTAAGCGTGCAACATTCAACGGCGCTTCGCCCATGTCGATACCCAATACTTGCGCACCGCGACGTGCCATGCTTTCAGCTAAAATACCGCCGCCACAGCCCACATCTAATACTTTCTTGCCAGTGATACCATTTGAATGCTCATCAATCCAGTTCAAACGCAGGGGATTAATCATGTGCAAAGGGCGGAACTCAGAATGCTGATCCCACCATATGGCTGCGAAAGCTTCAAATTTGGCAATTTCTTGTGGATCAACATTCAATTGCGACATCGGTTGCACCTCAATCAAGTCTTTATATTTTAGAAAAAAGTTTATGGGAGTTAGTGTAGCGCGTCCTGAAAAAAAAGCGATAAAAGCCTTAAAAAAGTTCACAGAATGAAAACGAAATCGACAGATTTGATTTATAGTGTTGCCATAAACTAATCATAATGATTTTGAGGACGATAAGTTCAATGAAAAAATTCCTTTTAGGCACGATTACAACAGCTATTTTGGCTTTTTCTGGCAGTGCGATGGCAGCGCAATTTGTCGCGGGGACTGATTACACAGTTATTCCAAAACCGATTAAAGTCGAACGTCCGGGTAAAATCGAAGTCCGTGAGTTCTTTTGGTATGGCTGCCCACATTGTTTTACATTAGAACCGCATATGCAAACGTGGTTAAAGCAATTGCCTAAAGATGTACGTTTTGTCCGTACACCTGCAGCAATGAATCCACTTTGGGAACAAGGCGCGCGTGCTTACTATGCATCGGAAGCACTGGGTGTTCGTCAAAAAGCACATTTACAATTGTTCCATGACATTCATGTGGGTCAAAAAAATATCTTAGAACAAGGCGCATTTGCTAAGTTCTACACCCGTTATGGTGTTCCTGAAGCGAAATTTAACAGCACATTTAAATCATTTGCTGTGTCTTCAAAAATTGCTCAAGCGAAAAGCTTAGCGGCTCAATATCAATTGAGCGGCGTGCCTGCGATTACCGTCAATGGTAAATACATCGTACAAGGTGAAGATGCACGTACCGTTGAAATCGTGAAATTCCTTGTTGATAAAGAACGCAAAGCGAAATAACAGATGTCATAAAAAAGCCGCACTCGATGCGGCTTTTTTTATGACGGTACATTTTGCGTTTTAGGTCGATAAATTTTGCGGATCAGCGATTTGAGCCAAAGATCGATCCCAATGTAAGATGCCACGAAATAAGAGCTGAACTTGAGTCTGAGCTTGGCGGCGAAATTGTTGTAGCGCATCCGTACGTTGTGGAAGGTCAATATGTCGATGTAAGTCAATCCACTGCATTGCCCAACTTAAGGCCAATTCAAACAAAATTTGTCCCAATACTTTGAGGTCTTGTTCGGATTGAATGTGTTGAGTCGCTTCAACTTGAGCCAGTGCATGGGCCAAATCAGTACTGAGAAAATTAAATTCACGTGTAATGGCTTGTCTTAAGGAAGCTGAACCACCCCAACGCTCTGCAATGAGAAACATCCATGCCTCAGGAAATTGCTCAACGGCATGAAATAAATAATCCAGACTCTGTCGTGTACGTGCATCGGGTGCTTGAAAGCATTGCTGACTCAGTTGATTGAGTACATTACGAAGGTGCAGGGCCATTTGGTCGACCAGTTCCAAACCGAGTTCGTCCATGTCCTGAAAATGACGATAAAATGCAGCGGGGACCAAGCCAACATGACGGGAAATTTCGCGTAAGCTCAGACTGCTAAAAGAACGGCCTGTGGTACTCAATGCAAGCGCTGCATCAAGGATAGCTTTACGACTTTGTTGCTTACGTTCTTCCCGTATCGACATGCAATTCGTCCTGAATATTGCGTGGCTTCAGTCTAACAAATTTCCTGATGACGTACGACGGTCCTATCAAAACTTGGTTGAATGGATTTTGTAAATGCACACGAATGCGTCCCGAATCTGGCTGTACCTTCTGTTATAATGTACCGCAATCAATTTTGTCAGATTAAGGACTCATTATGCGTATCGACCAACGAGCATTAGATCAATTACGTGAAGTAAAAATTACCCGTAACTACACACGTTATGCGGAAGGTTCTGTATTGGTTGAATTTGGTCATACAAAAGTTCTTTGTACTGCAAGTGTCGACAACTCAGTGCCGCGTTTCCTTAAAGGAAAAGGTCAGGGTTGGGTGACTGCTGAATATGGCATGTTACCTCGTTCAACACATACACGTACTGACCGTGAAGCGGCACGTGGTAAACAAAGCGGTCGTACTCAAGAAATTCAACGTCTGATTGGTCGTAGCTTACGCGCGATGGTCGATTTGAAAAAATTGGGTGAAAATACCATCAGCATCGACTGTGATGTGATTCAGGCAGATGGCGGTACACGTACAGCATCAATTACAGGTGCAGCAGTTGCCTTGGTTGATGCAATGAATGTCTTGCTTGAAAATAAAAAAATCAAACAAGATCCGCTTAAAGGCTTAGTTGCAGCTGTTTCTGTAGGTATGTATCAAGATGAAGCATTACTTGATCTTTGCTATGAAGAAGATTCAAACTGCCAAACTGACTTAAATGTGGTCATGACACAAGCAGGTGAGTTCATTGAACTTCAAGGCACAGCTGAAGACAAACCATTTACGCGTGCACAGTGTAATGAAATGCTTGAATTGGCTGAAAAAGGTATTCAAGAGTTGATTAAGAAACAACAAGAAGCTTTGGGTTGGTAAGATTTACTCAAGCTTAAGTTGATAAAAGCACCTTTGGGTGCTTTTTTTATTTTTAAGTTAGATAAGTAATATCAACTGACGAATTAAAACTAAAAAGCGCTATTGTTGGCAGCAAAGTTTCAGCACAGTGTGAAGAACACAATAACAAGGAGAAAATAATGAAAGCGTTATTGATCGGGTTTTCATTATTGGGATTTTTAGCGATAAGCGCTTGTGATGGTTCTAATTCAAAGGATGAGGATAAAGAGCGCTCTGTTTTTTCATCAGATCGTGATCATGATAATGAGCAAAATGATGATGATCGTGATGCCAAAGCTGATCAGGATCAGGATGAAGACTGAGAAGAGGATTCAAAAGACAAAGATGATGATTAAAAGGAATCGTATTAAAAAGGGTGCTGATGAGCACCCTTTTTTAAATGGATTGAATTTTGGTAACGTTTAAGCATTAAAGCGCATAGACAGGTCAATTGCTTTCACATCTTTGGTTAAAACACCCATCGAGATATAATCGACCCCAGTTGTTGCCACTTCACGTAAATTTGCAATAGTGATATTGCCTGAGGCTTCAAGTTTGCAGCGACCATTCACATGTTTGACGGCATCAATCATTTGTTGCTGACTAAAGTTATCCAACATCACAATATCCGCACCTGCTTCTAACGCTTGGTTGAGTTCATCCCAAGTTTCGACTTCAACTTCCACAGGTTTACCCGGAGCAATGGTATGCGCTTTAGCAATAGCTTGGCTAATGCCACCTGCTGCCATGATGTGATTTTCTTTAATTAAAAACGCATCAAATAAACCTAAGCGATGGTTTTGACCACCTCCGACAGCAACTGCATATTTTTGTGCAATACGTAGGCCTGGTAAGGTTTTACGGGTATCGAGTAAACGAGTATTCAAACCTTCAAGCTGCTGGACATAGGCAGCAGTTTTAGTCGCTACTGCAGATAATGTTTGTATAAAATTTAAGGCTGGACGCTCAACCGTGAGTAAACTACGCGCAGAACCTGCTAATTTTAAGAAAGCCTCACCTGCTGAGACACGTTCCCCATCATTTTTTAACCATGTGACTTGTACACTTGCATCAAAAGTTTGAATGAGCGCATTGACCCACGGTTGCCCTGCTAGCACCATATCTTCACGACTAATAATTGTTGCGGTCGCTTGTTCATCTTCTGGAGTTAAAAGGGCAGTGATATCGCCTTCGCCAATATCTTCTTGTAGTGCGTGTTGAATATTGATTTGGATAGATTGTTCAAGCAAAGATTGCGATATGCTCATAAGAAATTCCGTATCTTTTTAACCCGAGAAAATGTGCGCGCTATATTAGCATTGTTCATGAAAAATGAGCGATTTTTAACAGCAATCACAAACATGAATTGAGAAATATCAGTGAAAGTTTTAGCATGAATGCCTTTAGGCTCTGATCTAAAATTCACGAGCAATTCAGACTCAGGATCACTTTATGTCACAGGTAACTACATTTCGGGTTCAGGATGGGCAACTTATCGGTGCACGGCAAGTTCCATCACCGAACTTTAATCAGCGTCCCGCAGATACCGAAATTCAGCTTGTTGTCATTCATAATATTAGTTTGCCACCTTCTCAGTTCGGCGGTGGTTATATCGAACAATTTTTCCAAAATCAGTTGGATTGGTCGAAACATCCCTATTTTCAAACTATTGAAGGGATGCAAGTATCGACACATTTATTGATCCTGCGCACAGGCGAAGTTCTACAGTTTGTCAATTTTAATGATCGAGCTTGGCATGCAGGTCGCTCAACCTATTTAGCACAAAAAGAATGCAATGATTATTCGATAGGCATCGAACTCGAAGGAAGTGATGATTTACCTTTTGAAGCTGCACAATATGCCGTGCTGACCGAGGTCGTGGCGTGTTTACAACAGGCTTATCCTAAAATTCAACAACATATTGCAGGGCATTCAGATATTGCACCGGGACGTAAAACTGATCCAGGTCCATTTTTTGAGTGGAACACTTTTCGTCAACAGCTGCATCATTTTAAAAACAAATAAACAATACATACTGCGTTTAATAAACCAATGAAATTCCTTGACGAGTTTCATTACAATAGGCGCACTTTCAAAAGTGAGAAATACCGATGGCGCTTTGGCGTTCGACAGTCATTGTCAGTGCAATGACTATGTTGTCCCGTGTATTGGGACTGGTACGGGATATTGTCCTGTTAAATGTATTTGGTGCAGGTAAAGACTTCGATACCTTCGTGGTTGCCTTTCGTATTCCTAACTTTTTTAGGCGCTTATTCGCAGAAGGGGCATTTTCACAAGCCTTTATTCCTGTATTGACTGAATATAAAACCAGTCGAACCCATGCCGAAGTCCAGATTCTGATTAGCCGTGTTTTTGGCTGTTTAGGTCTGGTGATGACTAGTTTGACGTTCATCGCGATGGTGGCGGCACCCGCGATTATTTATATCTATGCACCGGGTTTCCATGGTGATGCAGACAAGTTTGCGTTAGCTACCGATATGTTCCGCCTAACGATTCCTTACTTACTGTTTATGTCTTTAACGGCATTTGCCAGCAGTATTTTGAATAGTTATGGCTCATTCAGTACACCTGCGTTCGCTCCAGTGTTACTCAATGTCGCGATGATTGCCGGTGCGCTGTGGTTAACCCCTTATATGGCTGAGCCAATTATGGCTTTGGGTTGGTCTGTTGTCGCGGCAGGATTCTTGCAATTGGCGATTCAGATTCCAGAGCTGTGGCGTAAAAAATTACTGATTCCACCGAAAGTTGACTTCAAACACGAAGGTGTTGATCGCATCATGAAGTTGATGCTGCCAGCACTGTTTGGTGTCTCAGTGACGCAGATTAACCTACTGTTGAACACCATTTGGGCGTCTTTCATGCAAGATGGTTCAGTATCATGGCTATATAGTGCTGAACGTATGACCGAGCTACCTTTAGGTTTGATTGGGGTAGCTATTGGTACCGTGATTTTACCGTCATTGTCTGCACGCCACGCTGAACAAGATCAGGACAAATTCCGTCGTATGATTGATTGGGCAGCTAAGGTCATTATCTTGGTGGGTGTGCCTGCCAGTATTGCGCTTTTCATGCTCTCTACACCTATTATTCAGGCCTTATTTGAACGTGGTCAATTTAGCTTTGAAGATACACAGATGACCGCATTGGCATTGCAATGTATGAGTGCCGGTGTGATTTCATTCATGCTCATTAAAGTGTTTGCACCAGGGTTTTATGCGCAACAAGATACCAAAACTCCAGTACGTGTAGGTTTAATGGCGGTCGCAGCCAATGCCATTCTTAATGTGGTGTTTATTGGATTCTTTAAACTGATTGATTGGCATGCTGAGCATATGGCTTTGGCATTGGCATCATCGGGTTCCGCATTAGTGAATGCAGGGATGCTGTATTTCTATTTACATAAGCGCAATATTTTCCGTTTTGGGGCGCATTGGAAAAAATTGGTGATTCAGTTTGCGATTGCCAATGCTGTGATGATTGCTGCACTGTGGTACGGCTTAACATGGTACAACGGTGATGTGTCTGCGTGGATGCGTGTCGCGGAAGTGATCATCTTATGTGTGATTGGTGTTGCTGCTTATGGTATCGCCTTAATTGCAACAGGCTTTAGACCACGTCATTTAAAACCATAAAGCTAAAACCATATAACGTAGTAAGTTTACGTGGATGTAAAAAAATAAGAGCTCATAGGCTCTTATTTTTTTCATTGACACTCAAGATGATAAAAACGTACGTTTCTTATCCATGAGTCTAAGGGGGGGAATTTGTAGTTTAAAACGACATACAATCCGTCGCCTAAACTTTTCCTCGAGAGAGGAAACCAACAATTGCAAGGATAACTGCAATAACCAAAAGAATAACAGCAAAGTCTTTGGATAAGCCTGCCACACCACCAAAACCTAGCAGACTCGCAATCAATGCAATTACAGCGAAAATAATAGCCCAGCGGAACATAGTTTTATCTCCATGTGATTTTTTATTCTGTATGCCCATTATAAGAGGCTAAAAAAACCTACTATGTAGTCTTTTGTTTATTTAATGTTCAATATTCGGTAACTTAAACAAAGAATTAATGTGCAGGTTCAGTTAATATGCCTGCCACCTTTGTTGCGAGCGAGAAGATGACCGATACTCTACGCCCACATTTTTGGAAAAAGCATGCTTTGACTGAACTCACCCATTTGGAGTGGGAGTCACTCTGTGATGGTTGCGGGCTTTGCTGTTTAATTAAGCTTGAAGATGAAGATACTCATGAGGTTGCCTACACCAAAGTGGCATGCAAACTTTTAGATTGTGAAAAGGCATCTTGCTCCGATTATCCAAATCGTCAATCACATGTTCCAGACTGTATACAGCTGACGCCACATCAGATTCACCAATTTCATTGGCTACCACCGAGCTGTGCTTATCGTAGAATTTCTGAAGGTAAAGATTTACCACGTTGGCATCATCTAGTGACGGGAAATCGTGACAGTATTTTGAAAGCACGAAAGTCTGCCGCAGGGCGTTGCATCAGTGAAGAAGACGTCAACCCTGATGATATTGAAGATTATATTGTACGTTGGGTACGCTAAAGGACACAGATACGCTCAATTTTGGATCTAGAGTTGATCTTGTATCATAGCCAGAAAGTCTTGTTCTGACAGAACCTGAAAACCGTGCTGTTTGAGGAGTGCTGTGGTTACCCCATAGCCTTCAATTTTCGTACGGGTAAAGCTGCCGTCATAAATATAATGGCTGCCGCAAGACGGGCTGCGATCTTTCAAGACAACAACATCAACTTTGTGTAATTGGGCCAATTCTAACATTCGTTGAGCACCTGCAATAAATTCAGCACTAACGTCTGTCCCCAAAACATCTTTAACTTGAGCTGTACCATTGAGCACATCAGTGGCTTGACCATTTTGAATTTCTGCAGGAAAACGTGGACAGCTAAGGCCGCCCATCATTTCTGGGCAGGCCGTAATGACTTGGTGAGTCTGCATCAGTTGGCAAATCGCTTGTTGTGTATTTGATTTGGCATCATAACGAACGGGTTGGCCTGCCAGACAGGCACTGACTAAATACTTCAGTGTCATCGTGTCTTGCTCCACAAGTTTTAGTGACTCAAAAGTTCCATCGCATGGTCATAACTGAGCGGACGATAAAAGTAAAAACCTTGTCCAGTATGACAATTACATTCTTTTAAGGTATCGACCTGTTCCGGTTTCTCTATACCTTCGACTAATATATTCAGGGAAACACTCGCACCAATTTGTGTAATCGCTTTGACAATGGCAAGTGCTGAACAGTCGGTATGCATGCGTTCCACAAAATTACGGTCTATCTTAATACAGTCGACAGGGTAATTACTCAAACGTGTTAATGATGAATGACCTGTACCAAAATCATCTAGAGAAATGTGTATGCCATGCTCTTTTAATAAATGGAGAGCGCGAATCACATAATTTGAGCCACGTTCTGACAGGCTTTGCTCGGTAATTTCGACCTCAATAATGTCTGGTGATATACCAAACTGCTTTAAGCGATTCAGTAGTTTTTCCGCATAATCATCACGTAAAAATTCGACAGGTGCAGCATTTATTGAAATCGGTAGCGGTTGCAGTCCAAGTTCAATCCATTTTTGAATATCTTGAAAGATTTTAATTTGCATTGTTTCACTAATGCGTGAAGCCAATTCATAATCTTGAAATGCAGCAAAAATTTGAGAAGGTAATTGTAATTGTTGGTCTTTATCATACCAACGTAACAACGCTTCAAAGCCGATAACTTGACTGTCAGACAGACGAACTTTGGGTTGATAAAACGGAATAATTTGATTGGACTTAATCAAGCTGCGTGCAAGCGTTAATTGGCGAGTAGTATTTTCAAGGGTTTTGAACATAGTATGGTTGAACATTCGTACACCACCACGACCACTGCTTTTTAAATCATTTAGCGCAATATCAGCACATTTAAGTAAATTGGAGGTATTTTGTGCATCGCGAGGGTAGATCGCACAGCCAATACTCATACCAATATTGATAATTTGCCCATTATAGAAAATGGGCATGTCCATTTGCTGACAGGCGATGCTGGCAAAATTCTGTAATTGTTGTTGCGATTTTAAATTTGGAATAGAAATGGCAAATTCATCGCCACCTAAACGTGAAACTACAATATTTGTATCAAAACATTGCTGAAAACGCTGCCCAAGGGTATGCAGTAAATGGTCTCCTGCACTATGACCTAAGGTGTCGTTAATATGCTTAAAATAATCTAGATCGATTAATAACAAACCCAGTTGTTGCTGATGTTCTCGCGCCACTTTTAATTGGCTTTTAAATACTCGACTAAACGCACGGCGGTTTAATAAACCTGTTAAATCATCTCGTTCAATGATGCGTTGAAGTTTATTTTCTGCAAGTCGCTGTATCGTAATATCACGTGATACACAGAGGATTTCTTTGACTTGGCCATATTCGTTGAATACTGGGCTGAGCATATTATCCCAATAAGCCAAGGGTTCATCTGCTACTTGGCTCATGCCGACAAAGCGAGATATTTTACCTTCTTTGGCTTCGGCAAAAGCATTCAAACACGCGTCACGGACTTCTTCAGGCAGTAATTTATGCCAAGACATACCAAACTCAGTTTCAGTTGGAGATACGCCCAGAGCTAAACATCCCGCGCGGTTCATATGCAGAACATGACCGTCTAGACTTAATAATTTTATACAGTCGACACTGGCATCTAACATTTGATTACGACTATTCAGTTTTTCTCGTAATTCAGCGAATTGATTATCTTGTAATTGTATATTCTTGGCTTGGGGCATTTTTTGAAATAAATTTATAGGTAGATCAATGCCTTGTTGAACTTGAACGATTCGCTTTTGCTTTGTTGATTGCTTCATACAATCTGTCCAATTGGGTCAGGCAAGTCTAAAATGGGATATCTTGCCGATGATACTTTAATTTGATCAATAAGGGCTAGGATGTCTTGTTACATTATAGTTAACATTCGCCTAAGCTTTTTTACATGCAAGATACTTAAATAACGACATTAAACCACCCTCCTAAATTGAATACCGAATAAAGCAAAGATTCTGCCAAGGCAGTGTTAGAATAGAAAAAACGTCCCCAATTGCCGGAAACGAAATAATAAGATGTCAGACAGCCAAATTCCTCTTCCTGAACGCATGCGTCCACATGATTTATCTCAAATTATTGGACAAGATCACCTTCTGGGTGAAGATGCACCGTTACGCCAGATGATTGACCAAGGGCATTTGCCATCGATTATTTTTTGGGGACCCCCGGGTGTAGGTAAAACCACAATTGCATTGTTGTTAGCGCAGGCCGTTGACCGACCATTTATTAGTTTATCTGCGCTCAATACTGGGGTGAAAGAGTTACGTGAAATCATCGCCGATGGTGGAGATTTATTGACACCTGTGGTGTTTATTGATGAAATTCATCGTTTTAATAAGTCACAACAAGATGCCTTACTGAATGCAGTTGAAAAGGGCAAAATTACCCTGATTGGTGCAACCACAGAAAACCCTTCATTTGAAGTTAATAATGCCTTATTGTCGCGTTGTCAGGTGTATACCTTAAATGCTCTGGATAATGATGCAATTCAGCGCTTATTGGATCAAGCCATTCAGCAAGATTCGTTTTTAAAAGAGCGTTATATTCAAATCGAAGAATATGAAGCTTTATTTCAATTTGCCGCAGGTGATGCTCGTAAAGCATTAAATCTTTTAGATTTAATCGCCAGTACGTTTGAGCCAGACTTAGAAAATATCATTAACAATGCGGTGGTAGTCAAAGTTGCGCAGCAAAATATTGCACGCTATGACAAATCGGGCGAACAGCATTATGATCTAGTTTCGGCTTTTATTAAGTCGATTCGAGGCAGTGATCCAGATGCCGCTTTGTATTGGATGGCTCGAATGCTCAAAGGTGGTGAAGATCCTGTTTTTATTGCCCGTCGTATGTTGATTGCGGCATCTGAAGATATTGGCAACTCAAATCCAAATGCTTTACTGTTGGCTGGAGAATGTTTCCGATCTGTGCAGGCAATTGGTATGCCTGAATGTCGAATCATTTTGGGGCAATGTGCGGTGTATTTGGCAACCAGTGCTAAAAGTAACAGTACTTATTTGGCCATCAACAAAGCCTTAGATTTGGCAGAAAAAACCTCGAATCTACCTGTGCCACTACATTTGAGAAATGCACCAACCAAATTGATGAAAGAGCAAGGCTATGGCGTGGACTATTTATATCCACATAATTATCCTGAACATTTTGTCATGCAAGACTATATGCCGCCTGAACTGAAAGGCACTAAGCTGTATGAGTCTGCACGCAATAAACGTGAAGTCGAAGGTGAGCGTTTGCAGCAACGCCGTTGGATGCAACAACAACAGCAACAATGATTTGAATGATTATAGTGGAAAGGCGCTTCGGTGCCTTTTTTATGTCTATTTCATGCAAAAAAAAGCCCAACTCAAGGCGAGCTGGGCTGAAAAAATAGGATGTCTTTGGGAAGATACATCCTAGAGGGTAGATGGAAAATCTGGTCGGCATACACATTGGAAACTTATAGATCCTCGTGCTGCCTAGTATGTAGCTATCTTAGTGTGAACGTAGGTAAATGTGAAACAGAGGATTTTTATGGTTAACATTTGTTTTTTCGATCATGGATTAATCGAGTAATATTTAATTAAAAAACCGAGCTAAAGAGCTCGGTTTTTTAAATCGATGAACGATTTAGATATCAGAAAGGTCGATACCTAAACGTGCAGCAACTTCTTCATAAGCTTCAACCACACCGCCTAAACCTTGACGGAAACGGTCTTTATCGAGTTTTTTCTTAGTGTCTTTGTCCCATAGACGGCAGCCATCTGGAGAGAATTCGTCACCCAGTACGATACGGTCGTGGAACACACCAAATTCAAGTTTAAAGTCAACAAGCAGCATGTTGCCTGCATCGAATAGACCTTTAAGTACTTCGTTTACTTTGTAAGTCAATTCTTTCATTTGAGCGAGTTGTTCTGCAGTCGCCCAACCTAATGCAATCGCTTGTGATTCATTCACCATTGGGTCGCCTAACGCATCGTCTTTGAAGAACAATTCGAAAGTTGGCGGAGTAAGTTCTTTACCTTCTTCAACGCCTAATCGACGGCAAAGTGAACCTGCTGCATAGTTACGAATTACGCACTCTACAGGAACCATAGTCAATTTTTTCACTAAAACTTCAGTTGGAGAAAGAAGTTTTTCGAAATGAGTTTCGATACCAGCCGCAGCCAATTTTTCCATGATAAAGGCGTTAAAACGGTTGTTCACCTTACCTTTGCGATCCAGTTGTTCAATTTTTTCACCGTTGAATGCAGAAGCATCGTCACGGAAAACTAGGATGAGGTGGTCAGAACTATCTGTTTCATAAACAGATTTCGCTTTACCAGTATAGAGCAAGGTTTGTTTTAACATGAGGGAACCTTTTTCGAGAAAAAATGCCTAGTACGACTAGGCTGGCCAATTTTGGTAAATCTGAGCTAACAGATCTGCAGCTTTTTCTTTGTCTGCAAAACTGTTATCGGCATTGAACACAGCGATGTTATTGCTTGAACCTACAGAAGAAAGTCTTAAGACATAGGTCTGCTGATCGACCTTGACGGTTACTTCGTAACGGTTTTTGCTCTGACCAACAATGGTATGGTTAAGGCTGCTGAGGGTAGCAAGTGTGTATTGCCAAATTGTAGCAGAATTTCCTTCAACTTTGATCAGTGGATTTTGATTTCCATCCACCAATAGTTGAGGGCGGCTAATATTTGTACTGTCTGTTGAGGAATCTGCAACGACATTATTTTTTTCCGCGGCTGGACGCGGAAGGGCATAGCGATTGCCGCGCTTATTTTCAAGCTTTGGTGCATGCTCAATTGCTAGTGGGTCAACAGATGGAGCAGGATACAAAGGCGTTGCAGGACGAACCATCGACCCTTCAGGGTATTTCAGCGGTTCAACATCTGTGGTTTGTTTATAGTCCAGTGTGCCATTATTAAAGGCAAGTGAACTACAACCGGCTAATGTAAATACTGAAAGTGCCAGGCTAAGTCCTAAACGTAATTGCATGATGTTTGCTCTTCTTTATTTGATAACGCCCGCAGTGATGAGTGCTTCACGAAGCGGAGTACGATATTGTTCTGCAAGGGGTGTTAATGGTAAGCGAATGCCTGTTTCAATCAGGTTCATCTCATGAAGTGCCCATTTCACAGGAATTGGGTTCGATTCGCAAAATAAAATTTGATGTAAATTTGCAACAGTATTGTTTTGTTGCTCGGCTTGGACTGCGTCACCCGCCAAAGCGCTTGCACACACTTCGCTCATTTCTTTTGGCGCCACGTTCGCAGTAACCGAAATGTTGCCTTTAGCACCTAAACCCATTAACTGATAAGCCGTTGCATCATCACCTGAGTACACCACCATATCTTTGCCTTTAAGGCCTTCAATGAGTTCTTGACCACGAGAAACATCGCCAGTGGCGTCTTTAATGCCCACGATTTGTGGAATATCAGCAAGACGGATCACGGTGTCGTTGTGCATGTCTACACCGGTGCGGCCAGGTACATTGTACAAAATTTGAGGTAAATCAACAGCTTCAGCAATCGCTTTGTAGTGTTGATACAGGCCTTCTTGGGTAGGTTTGTTATAGTATGGTGTAACTAATAATGCCGCATCTGCACCTAATTCTTTGGCTTCTTTGGTGAGTTCAATTGCTTCATGGGTTGAGTTTGCACCTGTGCCGGCAATAATTGGAATGCGTTTGTTCGCCACACGGATGATTTCTTTGATCACCTGAGTGTGTTCGGCCATGCTTAAGGTAGAAGCTTCACCTGTAGTCCCTACAGCAACAATACTGTTAGTGCCTTGCTTTATATGCCACTCAACCAGCTTCTCGAGGCTCTTCCAATCTACGCTGCCATCTTCAAACATTGGGGTGACGATTGCGACAATTGAACCTTGAATGGTCTGAGCTTGCTGAGTCATTTTGAAAAGCTATCCTATTTGTCCATCCGACAAGATGAAATATTGGTTTCTGGATGGTTTCGAATTTTGATTTGTAGCATGTTCATTGGGCTATACCCAAATTGAATAATGCTTACGCAAATTATGACTGATCAAACGCATAAGAACAATATGCTTTGGTCAAAGCCATAAAATTCTTTATACAAATCAAACTTAAAACAATCAAGTGTAAAATAGCGGTTTTTTTACAGCCTGAAAATTGTTCAGCAAGGGCTGAATCTTGAAAATGTGTTATTCAATCGAGAGGGTTGGCATGGTTGATGGGATTGATTAAATCATCAGCAAAAGGTTGATCTATGTGTATTCCGTGCTTTTTAATCAGAATTTAAGATTAAATAACAATGACTAAAGATTTAAAAACTATATCAATTCGCTCGGGTTTTATTACAAATGATTGTTAAAAACTTGGGTAATAATCTTTTTTATATCTAATAGAAATAGACATGTTTTTATGAGTGTTTAAAAAGATCGCTTGATTTGACTGTTCATTGCACGATTCATATTTTTTTATTTTAAATTTTTAATTGTTTTTACGACTTTGTGACTTAAAGCACAAAAACTATTACACCATGCACGTAATCCAATTTTGGACGAAAGGCTTCAACTTATTGGTAGTTATATCCTTTATAAGGCTCAGCGATGATGCGACTTAATTTGAACGCTGATGACAACAAGGATTCTCCAATGGAAAAGTCAGATAACAAGCATGCTATTGTCACGGTAGCAATCTGCTTCCTTATTGCCGTAATCGAAGGTCTGGATATTCAGGCTGCAGGTATTGCAGCAGCAGGGATTCGTGAATATTTCGGGCTGGATAGCTCGCAGCTAGGGGTGTTTTTTAGTGCCGGTATTTTAGGATTATTACCTGGTGCTTTGTTGGGTGGTCGGATTGCAGACCGAATGGGCCGTAAAAAAGTATTAATTTGGTCTACGGGGATGTTCGCCATCTTTACCTTATGTACGGTATGGGTAAATAGCTTCCATAGCTTACTCGCTGTACGTTTTCTTGCAGGTGCAGGTTTAGGTGCAGCAATGCCAATTTTAATTACCTTGGCATCTGAAGCGGTAACGCCACAAAATCGTGGCCGTGCAGTCGGTTTGATGTACTGTGGTATGCCTGTGGGTGCGGCAATCTTGTCATTAGTTGCAATGACGGACTTCGGTGCAAACTGGAAAAATATTTTCTATTTAGGCGGTTTATTACCGATTGTTGTGATTCCATTGATGATTTGGTTCCTGCCCGAATCGCGTGAATTCTTGAAAGCCAAAGATCAAGCGGTTCAAGCGACCGCCAATGGCGAAGTGCAACAAGGTGCTTTCAAAAACCTCTTTAACACAGAAAACCGTTTACGTACTTTCTCAATTTGGGTGAGCTACTTCTTCACCTTGATGGTGGTGTACATCATGTTGAGCTGGTTACCGTCGTTGTTCACCGAACTCGGTTTCACTCGTAAAGATGGTGCAACTGCGCAGTTCTACTTCATGGTGAGTGCAACCATTGGTACGATCATTTTAGGTATGTTGACTGATCGTTGGAAGAAAGCTTATGTGATCATTTTGATGTACGGCGGTATTTTGGCAGGTCTATTTGCGCTGAATGGTGCAGGTTCATTGACTCAAATGTACATGGCGTCAGCTTTAGTCGGTGCATTCGTGATTGGTTGTCAAGGTGTATTGTATGCCTTCGGTGGTATCGTGTATCCGACACAGTTACGTGGTACGGGTGTTGGTGTAGCTTCAGCCGTTGGTCGTGTCGGTGCAATGTTAGGCCCTGCAATTGCGGGTCAGTTATTGGCAGCAGGTTTTGGTGCTGCAGGGGTGATTACCGCGGCAATTCCATGTATCGCAATCTCTGCAATATTTATGTTGTTATTGGTACGTCGTATTCCATCTTAAGGAACATGTCATATCAAAAAAAGCCCGCATATTGCGGGCTTTTTTATGGCGACAATAGAAGTCGCACTAATGCTCTAAACCAATATAAATAAATGTATTTTATGTAAAAATACAGCAGAATGAGAAAATAAAAAATCAACGTAGAGGGGCTATGTCAGCAAGAAAACTGGTCGCAATTTTTAAAGTTGATCAACGTGAATTCAGTTTGTATCTACATCAATACGAACTGATCTTAGAACTCAAACCTGTATTTCAAAGAAATCGCCAACAGCCGAGAAAAAATGCGTGGTTAGCCTTTGCCGATGAACCTACCCTAGAAGATGTTGCTGAAAATATTAATGCATTTGAGGTCATGCAACAGACACGCAGCCATTTATTAAAATATATCTTTCAACATCAACCGCGATATTTTTATTTTCATGCTTCGACTCGGCGAAAAGCCCGTATTTACCCACGCTTTGCACAACGTTTGGTTGAGCATTTGCCCAAGTATCGGTATTGTCAGGAAGGACAGTCATTTTATTTTTACGCACAGGACTGAATACTAAGGCTTTTAAAATATGAGCGAATCAGTAGAGTCGCCGAAAATGCATGACAACGGATGGAGAGATATGCAAAAAAATACAGCGCTGATTGTGGTTGATGTACAAAATGGTTTTACCCCGGGTGGTCAGTTGGCTGTTGCCAATGCCGATCAAATTATTCCAGGGATTAATCAACTGGGGCAATACTTTACGAATATTGTGCTGACTCAAGATTGGCATCCAGCCGACCATATCTCTTTTGCTGAAAATCATCCTGAGCATGCACCTTATGACAGCATAGAGCTGAATTATGGAACGCAAGTATTGTGGCCGACGCATTGTGTACAAGGTACACAGGATGCCGAATTGCATCCTGATTTAAATTTACCAACGGCGCAGCTGATTATCCGTAAAGGTTTTCATCAGCATATCGACAGCTACTCTGCTTTTATGGAAGCGGATCAGAAAACCTCAACAGGTTTGGCGGGCTATTTGCGCGAACGCGGTATTGATACAGTCTTTGTGGTGGGGATCGCCACGGATTTTTGTGTTGCATGGACGGCAATGGATGCGCGTAAGCTTGGTTTTGAAACTTTTGTGATTGCTGATTTGACCAAAGGGATCGATTTACAGGGTTCCTTACAGCATGCATGGCAAGACATGTTGGCGAATGGGGTGAAGCGTATTTACCTGAAAGATATTGTGCAGCAGCATGCACAGGCATTATCTTTGGAATGACCCAGTGGGCTCAGTTGAGAAAAGGCACAAGGGTGTGCCTTTTTTTGTCCCTGTTTTTAAATGGAAGATGCCTATGTCGGCTTTCTTAAAATTCACTCAATTTGTGCAGAAAACATTTGCGATTTGGGTGGTGCTGTTTGCAGCGCTCGCCATGTTTTTTCCCGATGTATTTGTTTGGTTAAAAGCATATATTCCATGGATGCTAGGCATCATTATGTTGGGTATGGGCATGACCATGACACTGCAAGATTTTAAAAGTGTATTGCAAAGCCCTAAAGCTGTGATGATCGGGGTTTTGGCACAGTTTATTGTGATGCCGGGATTGGCTTTTTTCTTGTGTAAATTATTACAACTGCCGACAGAGATCGCGATCGGGGTCATTCTTGTCGGTTGCTGTCCGGGTGGAACGGCTTCTAATGTCATCACCTATATGGCAAAAGGTAATACCGCATTATCTGTTGCCTGTACCTCTGTTTCGACATTACTCGCACCGGTTTTAACCCCTGCGATTTTCTATTTGTTAGCAAGCCAATGGATCGAAATTAATGCGGCATCGATGTTGGTTTCAATTTTACAAGTGGTTTTATTTCCGATCATTGTGGGGTTAATGATTCGAACTGTCTTTAAGCACCGAGTGGATGCCTATATACAGGTCATGCCATTGGTTTCTGTTGTGGCAATTGTAGCGATTGTGGCAGCAATCATTGCGGGTAGTCGAACACAGATTTTGCAATCAGGTTTACTGATTCTTGGGGTAGTGGCCTTACATAATGGCTTGGGCTATCTATTGGGTTTTTGGGCCAGCCGAATATTTAAATTGCCCTATGCAGACTGTAAAGCAGTATCAATTGAAGTCGGGATGCAAAACTCAGGTTTGGGTGTGGCATTGGCGGCGACCCATTTTGCTGCTTCACCTTTGACCGCTGTGCCGAGTGCGATTTTTAGTTTGTGGCACAATATCTCGGGTCCTGCACTGGCAACCTATTGGGCAGCACAGACGAGTGAGGCCAAAGCATCGGAACAAGACAAGCCTGTTCAATAAACAAAAAAATTCAGTAAAATAAAGGGTAATCTCCCTCTTTTTTGATGTCTAAAATAAATTTTACGATTTGATGAACACGGTTTTAGGGAGTTGCATGCTTTTTTAATTGATTAATGCTATTTGTAACATAAGTGTCATCTCCGCTGCCTAACATGCCGGCAACCACTTTAGATATAGACTGTTTCAAACAGCATTGAGAGGGTATGCCACATTTTCAGCATTCATCAGAGACCTATTATAATCGTGAATTGTCGCTTTTAGATTTTAATCGGCGGGTCTTGGCTCAGGCACTCGATTCAAGTTTACCGTTACTTGAACGCTTGAATTTTCTCATCATTTTTTCACGCAATTTAGATGAATTCTTTGAAATTCGCATTGCGGGGCTAATGAAACAACGAGATTTGAATGCAATTGCACGGACGCCTGATGCCATTCCGACTGAAGTGGTCTTAGATGAACTTTCCCAAGTGATTCATGACACGGTTGCACAGCAATACCAGACCCTCAATCATGCTGTATTGCCTGCATTACAAAGTGAAGGTATTCGCTTTATTCAATTTAAAGATATTTTAGAAAAACATCGGGCGTGGATTAGCCATTATTTTAGTAAAGAAGTTCAACCAGTCTTAACACCGATTAGCTTAGATCCATCGCATCCGTTTCCACGCTTGGTCAATAAAAGCCTCAACTTTATTGTGAGTCTAGAAGGCAAAGATGCCTTTGGTCGTGCCATTGAAATGGCAATTGTGCCTGCGCCACGCTCATTGCCGCGTTTAATCAAAATGCCCGCCGAGGTTGAAGGCAGTGCAGAGACACAAATTTTCCTGACCGCCATTATTCAGCAACACATCAATGACCTATTTCCGGGGATGAAAGCGACGGGCTGTTATGCCTTTCGAGTGACACGCAATGCAGATTTAGTTCTGGCTGAAGATGTGGATGACTTGGCGGTGGCATTAAAAGATGAATTGTCTTCACGGCGTTTTGGTCGGGCAGTTCGCTTAGAAATTGAAGCTGATTGTCCGCAAAGCATTATTGATTATTTGTTAGATGAATTTGATTTGAGTGAGCAGGAGCTCTATCGCATTGACGGCCCGATCAATTTATCGCGTCTCAGTACCAGTTTTAATCGACCTGAACTGAAATATCCGGTCTATACACCGATTATTCCTAAAGTTTTTCGTAAACAAACCGCGATTTTTGATGTATTAAAAACACAAGATGTGTTGTTACATCATCCGTTTGACTCCTTTCAACCGGTCATCAACTTATTACGTGAAGCTGCAAAAGACCCTCAGGTATTAGCCATTAAGCAAACGCTCTATCGTAGTGGGCCAGATTCGGACATCGTACAAGTTTTAGCGGAGGCGGCACGCAACGGCAAGGAAGTAACCGCCGTCATCGAACTTCGGGCGCGGTTTGATGAAGAATCCAATATTACCGTGGCCAATATATTGCAAGAAGCTGGGGCTGTCGTGGTGTATGGCATTGTGGGCTATAAAACCCATGCCAAGATGATTTTGATTGTGCGCCGTGAAAATAATCAGCTGTTACGCTACGCCCATTTGGGAACAGGTAATTACCACGCAGGCAATGCGCGGATGTATACCGATTATGGCCTGATGACGACGCATCCCGATATTTGCGAAGATGTGCATCGTATGTTTCAGGAATTGACCGGTATGGGCAAGATGGCAAAGTTGAAAGCCTTACTGCATGCACCATTTACCCTGCATACTGAATTACTGAAACTGATTGAACAGGAAATTGTTGCTGCACAAGCGGGAAAATACGCAAGAATTATTGTGAAGGTCAATGCACTCACGGAACCGCAACTGATTGCTGCTTTGTATCGTGCATCGCAAGCAGGGGTATGTGTAGATTTAATTATCCGTTCGATTTGTTGTTTGATTCCTCAGGTCAAAGGTATGTCTGAGAATATTCATGTGAGATCTATCGTTGGACGCTTCTTAGAGCATACTCGAGTGTATTATTTTGAGCATGCAGGCGAAAAACGATTGTACTGTGCCAGTGCCGATTGGATGGGACGTAACTTATTTTCACGGGTCGAAACCTGTTTTCCCATTTTGGAAAGCCGTTTGAAAAAACGCATTATGAAAGATTGTTTACTTAACTATTTGGAAGATAATCAAAATGCATGGGAAATGCAGTCGAATGGGCAATGGGAGAAAGTCGCGGTTGAAGCAGGTACCGAACCGCATAACGCGCAAAAATATTTGATTGCACAGAAAATTTCGACTGTTTAAGACAAAAAATCCCGACTTAAGTCGGGATTTTTGATTTCGCTCAAACCTTTACGAGGCTTTTGACTGTTTGGATTTTAAAATTTCAGTTCTGAAGTTTTGAGCCAATTCAGCGGCATCACTGTCCATCCCATTGAGCATAAATGCATGACGAGTGAGCACATTGGTCGGATTTGGCAAACTGACCAATTGGAAATGATCTGAAATCTCTTTGAGCAAAGTTGTCGGCACATGAATGGCACTTTCTTTAGCAACCAATTGTTGGACTAAACGTTCAGCCGCTTGCACAGAAGACAATTGCATGGCTTCGACAGAGCTTGAAATCGCGCTACGGGTTTGTAAAACGAAACGTTTTTCTTCACGGTAGCGTTTATATAAAACATCTGAAAGCAATTGGAATACTGAGCTGATCATGGTGAGGCAACGCAGCGCATCTGGAGTATCAGCGGTCATGCTGATGGTTGCGCCATGTTCATCAAACTTATGTACCGTACTGATGTCAGAACTGTTCAATTTATAATGTTGAACACAGAGTTCTGTGGTTTTATTCAAGAAAATTTGGCAGAGATTAAAATACGGCACAGACACGGTTTTGTTGACGCTATCGAGCAGCTGTTTCGGATCATAAAATTGAATATTTAATGCCAAGCTGTTGCTGTCGAGAACCACTGGTTTCATGTCTTTATGCTGTTTTGCTTTGGCTTGCGCATTTTGCTGCGCTTGAGCAATCGCCACAGCGGCATTATGTTTTTCTTGTTCTAAAGCCTGCGCTAGCGTTTGAATTTCGTGTTTTAGACGTGATTCATTGTTGATTCGCGCTAAATATTCAGTACGACTTGGACGTGCAATAGCGCGATACGCCAACCATAACAAGCCATGTAAGAATAATGAAAATAGAATCGCGGCCCATTGCGTACGTAAGATTTCACCAATACTTGGTTTAATTAAAGTGATTTCAACCGTTCCGACTTTCTTTTCGTTTTGCAACGCATCACGAACAAAGATTTCACCGTCACGGGTTTTGGTCAAACCGCCTGTGGCCAAAACTTGATTATTGGCATTTAAGATGCGGATGGAAGCCACGCTCGGGTTGGTTGCATAGCGGTCAGCAAGTAAGGCTAATGATACGGTATTGGCCGGCTCAAGCTCAGATAGGCTGTCTGTAACCAATTGACTGGTCATCAGTTGTCCCTGACTGGCACGGTTTTCGTTCAGTTGGTGGGTTGTTGCCAATACCAATAAAAAGGTATGCAAAGCAAAACAAACTACTAATAGGCTAGCAAATAGCCCTTGTCTAGGCGCATTCAACGTAAACTTCCAAGGCAATTCTATTCAATTTAGATTATGATTCTTACATTAGTTGTAGCTCAGACCCGAGTCAATTCATGCGAGAAATCATTCTTATATCACTTTTAGGACCTGACCAACCTAATCAATTTACACGATTAATGCAGGTTTTGTCCGCACATTCCTTACAGATTTTAGATGTCGGACAAGCAGTCATCCACAATCAGCTGACTTTAGGTATTGTTGTTTCGTCGGAAGACCAGACTGCGACAGCATTAGCCATGAAGGAGATGTTGATTTTAGCACATGATATTGGCTTAACTGTGCGCTTTAAACCAATCTCTACAACAGAATATCAACAATGGGTAAATGAGGGAGGCCGCACACGCTATATCGTTACGGCACTTGCGCCAGAATTACAGGCGTCTCATTTACAGGCAGTTACAAATATTGTGTCGAGCCAAGGCTTCAATATTGAAACTGTGACTCGTTTATCTGGCCGTCCAGAGTTAGATGGATCAAGTGAAGGTCCGCGCCGTGCCTGCGTTCAATTTGGTCTAAAAGGCCAGATGTTGGATGCCACTGCGATGCGTGCAGCATGTTTACGTTTATCTACTGAACTAGGGGTAGATGTTGCCGTTCAAGAAGACAATGCTTACCGTCGTAATCGTCGTTTAGTCTGCTTTGATATGGACTCAACGCTGATTGAGCAAGAAGTGATTGACGAATTGGCGATTGAAGCGGGTGTCGGCGCTCAAGTGGCTGAAATCACTGAACGTGCTATGCAAGGGGAACTCGATTTCCAACAAAGTTTCCGTGCACGTGTGGCACTGCTCAAAGGTATGGATGCTTCGGTATTACCTAAAATTGCAGAACGTCTGACTGTCACAGAAGGTGCGGAACGTCTGATTTCAACGCTGAAATCACTGGGATATCGCACAGCTATTTTGTCAGGTGGTTTTCAGTATTTTGCCGAATATCTACAAGCAAAACTGGGTATCGATGAAGTGCATGCCAATGTACTGGACGTCCAAGATGGCGCGGTAACAGGTGAAGTGAAAGGCCATATTGTGGATGGTGCTCGCAAAGCCTTCTTATTGACACAAATCGCTGAAGAAATGGGGATTTCATTAGAACAAGCCATTGCAGTCGGTGATGGTGCGAATGATTTGCCAATGTTGTCTTTAGCCGGCTTAGGCGTTGCTTTCCGTGCGAAACCTTTAGTGCGTCAAAATGCCAATCAAGCCATTTCAAGCGTGGGTCTAGATGGTGTTCTTTACCTGCTTGGTGTGCATGATAAAGATTTAAATCGTGCTTAAAACTATTTAAGGCACAGTCAAAAACGTAGCCAAAAGGCTGCGTTTTTTTATGCCAAGAATTCAGCTCATCCGATGAACGGTAGAAGAAAATTGTCGATAAAAACAACGATTAACAGCATTCGAAAAATTAATTTTTTTAGCCTAAAACCAGCTGTTTTTTTTGTAATGACACTCGAAACGAGATGCCATCATTGTTCTAGAAATTCTTTAAAAAGAAAAAATGTAATGACAAAATAATGTTGCGACAAGGTGTGTCGCATTAACAAAAAACGAGACTTTTTTTATGCAAAAAACTCAGCATAATGCTTGCAAGAGATTGAGATCGACCAAATCTATTTACTGAAGATACAGTAGTGAGACGGCTCAGCATCCTGTAAGACAAGAGATGTCAGTTGTCAAATGACGGAGGTTTTTATGTTAACAGCGAATTTAGCAACAATCGTTGGCCTGAGCTTGGTATCGGCGGCTGTGATTGCTGTTTTCTTCTCGCCTTATCGTCGCTGGTTAAGTTTTATGCTGGCGGGGATGCTGGTGTGGGGACTCATTGAAGTAATTCGATTTGGTACACAAACCATGTTTGAATTATCAGTGACTTATAGTTATTTAACGGCATTAATGGCCGCAATGGTGGTATTCACTTTAGTATTGTTACGTGAAGACCGCCGTGCAGAGCGTGCGATGGCAAAGCGCCAATGTATAGAGCACACGCCTGTATATGATGAAGAACAGCAATGTTCGAGCCGATAAATGCCAGAACAAAATTTCAATGAAAATGCGCCTAAGGGCGCATTTTTTTATGAACGCATTAGTCCGATTTGAGATACAAAGCCTTACTTCTCAAAAGCCAAGTTATGGTAGGATGAAACCAGTCAATTTTCCAACAATTACAATAGGCTTTAAGTCATGAAACTATCATCAATTCCTGTCGTAAAACTACCTTTAGTTGATGTCAGTACGGATCCACTTGATTTACTCGTGGCAGGTTTAGCGCTTCGTATGAAACAGCTTGCACGTACTAGCCCTAAATTCATTGAATTGGTTCATGAACGTCAATTCCGCATTCAAATCGGCACGGATTTAGGTGTTGCACGTCAAATTATTGTAAATAACGGACAGATTGATACTGTTTCAGGCGATGCTGAAAAAGCAGACTTTATTTTGCAATTTGCGGACAGTGAACAGGGCGTGAAAACCCTAATGAAAGGTGACCCAACTGCATTCATGACGGGTATGCAAAATGGCAGTATTAAAATGGAAGGTGATTTTGGTCTACTGGTTTGGTTTAACCAAGTGGCGAAGTTAATTCCACCTAAACTTCCAAAACCGGTTAAAGAAAAAATCAAAATCGCACGTGCGTTTATTAAAGAAAAAACAGGTAAGTAAGATTTACGCCTTGTTCTCCTCCTTTAGGGGGGAGAATTTAAAAAAAGCCCTCTTGTGAGGGCTTTTTTTAATGCTTCAGTGGTTATTCAACTTCTAAATTAAAGGTCACTGGACCGTCATTGACCAAATGCACTTTCATGTCGGCAGCAAAGATACCTGTTTGTACATGGTCATATTGGCGCTTGGTGTAATCGACCAACTGTTCATACAGTGCTTTGGCATCGCTTGGCGGCATGGCAGGGCCAAAATCAGGGCGCAGGCCTTTTTGCGTTTGTGCCATCAGAGTAAATTGAGACACCAAGAGGATACCGCCGCCAGCTTGACTGACATTCCAGCCCATCTTGCCTTGTTCATCATCAAAAAAACGGTATTTCAAGATCTTATCGATCAGTTTTTTGCCCTTTTCTAAATCGTCAGCTTTACCAAGTCCTAAAAACACTAAAATACCGTGATTGATTTCACCCGTGATCTCACCATCGACCACCACTTTGGCTTCCAAAACACGTTGTAACAAGGCCCGCATAAATTCTTCCGAGTAGAAAATTGAACATAGGGCAGGGATTGTAGCAAAGACAGCATTCTTTCGAAGCGATGTTTAGAAAATTTTGGGCTCAAACATTTGAAAATGAAATGTATATTTTTTATAAATCTAATAATACGATTGAATTTATAAAAATAATCTGTTTTATCTATTTATTAAGTATCAGTATCTTTGCGGGGCAGGAAAGGTATTTAACAGAGAGATTAAGACGATGTTTAAGCGTTCTTTATTGGTTGCGATGTTAGCAACAGCAACAGCAACAGTGGCGACTCAAGCAGCGCCATTAACAAAAGACAATGGTGCACCAGTAGGCGATAACCAAAACTCGATTACTGCGGGTCCAAATGGTTCAGTTCTACTTCAAGACGTACAATTGGTTCAAAAATTACAACGTTTTGGTCGTGAGCGTATTCCTGAGCGTGTGGTACATGCCCGTGGTACAGGTGCGTATGGTGAATTCGTTGCAACTAAAGATTTATCTGATCTCACCATTGCTTCATTGTTCAAAGCAGGTACTAAGACTCCAGTTTTCTTACGTTTCTCGACTGTAATTCATGGTAAACATTCTCCAGAAACTCTACGTGACCCGCACGGTTTCGCGATCAAGTTCTATACGCAAGAAGGCAACTGGGATTTAGTGGGTAACCAAACTCCAGTCTTCTTCATTCGTGATGCAATTAAATTCCCTGACTTCATTCACGCAATGAAGCCAAGCCCAATTGACAACGTTCAAGACGCGAACCGCGTATTTGACTTCTTGTCTAGCCAACCATGGGCAACCAACATGTTGACTTATGTGTATGGTAACCAAGGTGTTCCAACTAGCTACCGTGAGCAAGATGGTTTCGGTGTACACGCATTCAAACTGTACAACGACAAAGGCGAATATAAATACGTGAAGTTCAACTTCCGCTCTAAACAAGGCGTGAAAGGTCTGAACGTTAAAGAAGCGATGGAGCTGCAAGGTAAAGACTTCAACCACTTAACCAACGATCTTTACAAAAACATCAACGCGGGCAACTTCCCGAAATGGGATCTTTACATCCAAGTGTTAGATCCTAAAGATCTCAACAGCTTTGATTTTGATCCGCTAGATCCAACTAAAATCTGGCCAACGAACTTAGTTCCAGAAACTAAAGTGGGTACATTGACGCTGAACCGTATGCCGAAAAACTTCTTCCAGGAAACGGAACAAGTGGCATTGGCTCCAGGTAACTTAGTCCCAGGTATCGAGCCATCAGAAGACCGTCTGCTACAAGGCCGTATCTTTTCTTACTCAGATACACAAATGTACCGTTTAGGTGCGAACCACCAACAAATTCCAGTCAACCGTCCATTAGTTGCTGTAAACAACAACAATCAAGATGGTTACATGAATGTTGGTGGCACTTCATCAAATGTGAACTACGAGCCAAGCCGTATTGAGCCAAAACCAGCGACTGCGAAAGCGCGTGCGGTTGAAACGCCGCTTTCTGGCACAGTTCAGCAAAAAGGCGTGAAAGAGCAAAACTTCAAGCAGGCGGGTGAACTTTATCGTTCATACTCTGCGAAAGAGAAAGAAAACTTAATCATGAACTTGGCGGCTGACCTTGGCAACGTGAAAGATTCGGAAACGAAACACATCATGTTGTCTTACTTTTATAAAGCAGATGCAGACTACGGTACACGTATGACTAAAGCAGTAAACGGTAACCTTGCAACTGTAAAAGCTAAAGCAGCACAACTGAAAGACTAATTTCGATCAGTCTGAAGGATTGGTAACTAGGGTCTAGAACGTTACCTCAAAAAAGTCCTATGAAGCTCCATACCTTTCCTGCACCCTAGGGGGAGTTTCATAGGCACTCCTTAAATATTCATTTTTATGAAATGAATTATTTCTAATTCAATTCTACATTCGATTTCTGTTGGAGTTCATCATGAAAGTTATGCAACATTTGACTTTAGCCAGTCTTCTAGCGTTTGGTTCCGCATTCGCAAACGTGGCAATCGCGGAAGATATCTCCCCCGCTAAAGCAACTGCAAGCGATCAGATGACCTCACAACAGGAATTGATCGCAATTTTCTTTGCTGCAGCCAAAACTGGCAATGAAGAAGTCATCAATGAATTTCTTAAGCACGGTTTTCCGGTCGATGTGCGCAATGCTTCGGGTTTTACGCCACTGATGGTGGCGACCTATTATGGTCATCAAAATATTGTGACTCGTTTGCTGGAACACGGTGCAGACCGCTGCGCACGTGACAATAAAGGCAACACTGCATTGATGGGTGCCATGTTTAAATTAGAATGGGCGATTGCAAAGCAATTACGCCAAGTGGATTGCGATGCAAATGCCAAAAAAACGGGGCAAAAGACTGCAGAACAGTTTGCGCGTGAATTTGGTCAAGAAGAAAAATATCGACAGTTACTCAAAAAATAGTGAGCTTGATCGCGCTCAGCTTCAGCAAAAAAATTGAAAAAAGTCGATGAATCGCGGTGATTTATAAGTTATTCCACTAAATCAATCGGCTTTTTATCAATAAAGTATGCTTTAATGCAAAGAGTTGATAAAAACTGAAAGTCTTTATGTCTCCAATCATCCAATCCTTATTAGACACAGATCTGTATAAATTCACCATGCTTCAGGTGGTGTTACACAAATTTCCGCAAACCCATAGTGTGTATCACTTTCGCTGCCGTAACTTGGACGATACAGCCTATCCACTGGTTGAAATTTTGGATGATTTAAACATGCAGCTCGACATGCTTTGTCAGTTGAAGTTTAAAGAAGATGAATTGCAGTATTTACGCAGTTTACGTTTTATTAAAAGCGATTTTGTTGATTATCTTGAATTATTTCAGCTTAAACGCCGTTTTATTAAAGCGGGTATTGATGATGAAGGTCGACTCGACATTTGGGTAGAAGGCCCAATGGTTCAAGCGATGATGTTTGAAATCTTTGTTTTAGCCATCGTCAATGAATTATATTTCCAACGTATTCGTACACCCGAAGTTTTAGCCGAAGGTGAGCGCCGTTTGCAACATAAGATTGCCTTGCTGAAGCAGTATGAAGCACGGCAAAATCCAAATGATCCACCATTCTTGGTCTCTGATTTTGGCACGCGTCGTCGTTATAGTTATGCATGGCAAAAGCATGTAATTGAAGAATTAAATCAGGCTTCACCGTATATTTTCCGCGGTACAAGTAATGTTCTGATTGCCAAAGACTTGAATATTACTCCAATTGGTACGATGGCGCATGAGTTCCTACAAGCATTCCAAGCGCTTGATGTTCGTCTACGTAACTTCCAGAAGTCTGCGCTAGAAACATGGGTGCAGGAATACCGCGGTGACTTAGGAATAGCCTTAACGGACGTTGTTGGTATGGATGCGTTCCTACGTGACTTCGATTTGTACTTTGCCAAACTATTCGACGGTTTACGTCATGACAGTGGCGACCCGTATGAATGGGGCGATAAAGCCTATGCGCATTACAAAAAACTCAAAGTCGATAGCAAAAGTAAAATGTTGACCTTTAGTGATGGTCTAAATATCGAAAAAGCCTGGGATTTACATAACTACTTTAAAGACCGTTTCCAAGTCAGCTTTGGTATTGGTACCAACTTAACCAATGATATGGGGCAAACTGCGCTGAATATCGTACTGAAACTGGTTGAATGTAATGGTCAATCTGTGGCAAAAATTTCAGATAGTCCGGGTAAAACCATGACGGATAATGATACTTTCTTAGCGTATCTACGTCAGGTGTTTGACATCTCTGAAGTTAGCGCTTAAACACAGCATTAGATAAAACTAAAAAAGCCGAATCAATGATTCGGCTTTTTTATATCTAAAATATTGCTAAAGGAATGCAAAAATTCAGAATAATAGTGAAAATGACTTATGCTAAGATCGAATTTAATCGCACAAAATACAACACGAACAACGATGACAGCATCTACACTGAATTTTGGTCTGCTGATTGAAGCGGAAGAATTGGTTCCACATCTTGGTAATGAAAAACTACGGATCGTCGATTTGAGTCGTCGTTCGGTTTATGACCAATTGCATATTCCACATGCACTGCATGTGCAGCCGAAACTGTTAGTGCGCCAAGAAGAACAAGCGATGGGGCTTTTACCTGACCAAGCCGGTTTAGAACAGCTCATCAGCTATCTGAATATCAGTCCAGAACATCATGTAGTAGTGTATGACGATGAAGGTGGGGCATGGGCTGGTCGACTGATTTGGAACTTACATTGCCTCGGTTTTGAAAATACCAGTCTCCTCAATGGTGGCATCCATGCTTGGCTTGGGGCAGGCTTACCGACCTCGTCTGAAATTGAGCAATTTGAACCCGTGAGCCCATTGGTTGAAGTAAGTGCGGAGGCGCGTGCTCAGTATCAAACAGATTATGATGAGCTATTGGCTCGTGTGCAGCAGGAGCAGATCCAAGTATGGGACTGCCGTACCGAAGATGAATATACAGGCTTACGTTTAGCAGCGCGACGCGGCGGTCACATTCCGGGGGCACGACATTTCGAATGGAGTACTGCCCTTAACCGAGAAAATCATTTAAAATTGCATCCTTTAGAACGCACACAACAACGCTTAGAACAATTGGGATTCAATTTAAACGAACCTGTGGTGGTATATTGTCAGTCCCATCATCGGTCGGGCCTAGCTTATATACTAGGACGTTTACTCGGTTGGAATATTCGAGCTTACGATGGTGCGTGGAGCGAGTGGGGCAACCGACTCGATAGTCCTGTGATCACCGGAGAGTTGCCGTCTTGAGCCTTACATCTCAGTTAAAAAAACAAATTTTTATTCAAGCTCAGCGTGTTGTTCCACAGCACAAATTATCACGTATCGTCGGTAAATTGGCTGCAAGCGAAAACCCTGTGGTGAAAAATGCTGTGATTACCGCATTTAAAGCACAGTATGGCATCGACATGTCGATTGCTGAGCAAAGTAATGCCCTGAAATTTAAATCATTCAATGAATTTTTCACTCGTTCTTTAAAAGAAGGCGTACGTGTAGTTGATGCAAATGCCAACAGTGTTGTTTCACCCGCAGATGGTGCGATTTCACAACTAGGTAAAATTGAAAATGGTGACGTATTTCAGGCCAAAGGGCAGAAGTTCACCGTTGAAAACCTGATTGCCGATCCACAATTGGCAGAGCCGTTTAAAAATGGGCAGTTTGCTACGGTTTATTTGTCACCAAAAGACTACCACCGTGTACATATGCCATTTGCAGGAACATTGACAGAAACCCTGTATGTACCGGGTGAATTGTTCTCAGTAAACCAGACCACTGCTGAAAATATTCCGGGTTTATTTGCCCGTAATGAACGTATGGTCTGCTTATTTGATACAGAAGTCGGTCGTATGGCGGTTGTATTAGTGGGCGCAATGATCGTGGCAGGTATTGAAACCGTGGCTACAGGTAAAGTTAAACCTACAGGGCGTTTGGAACTGAATCAACACGATTTATTTTTAGAAAAAGGTGCAGAATTGGGCCGTTTCTATTTAGGTTCAACAGCGGTAGTGTTGTTTGAAGAAAACAAAATGCAATGGGATGCGACCTTTAAAGCCAACTCGTCTGTGGTGATGGGCGAAGCTATAGGGCATACCATTTAAGCAATTCCCTCTCCTTTTAGGAGAGGGTTAGGGAGAGGTTTTTGAGCTAAGCTGATGTATTCAAAAAAGAATCCCTTCTAACCTCCCTTTATTGAAGGAATGAATAAAAAAAAGCGCCATCAGGCGCTTTTTTTAATTGCAAAATTTAGCGTTTTACGACAATCGAGTCGATACTGCTATGACGTAAAGTTTGCTGTGCAATCACAGCAGCTTCTTGTGAATCATAGGGGCCAGACACGACGCGATACCAAACTTTGCCATTTTCATTACTTTGGATCACATCGGCAGATAAGCCATTTAAAATAATTTCTGCACGACGGGCATCGGCTTGGTCAGGGTCATCATAGCTACGCACTTGCAAAATATAGCTTGCAGGGGCAGGTGTTGTTTCTGTGGCTTCAATACCCGGCTCAGTCGGTGCAGTGGTAGCCGTTTCAGGTGCTTCAACGATCACCACGGTTTCTTTGGTATCTGTTTCAGGCACAGCTTGATCTGGAATCGGGGTGACTTGTTGCTGAGGCAACAGATCATAAAAACGGTAATCTTTATTGGTTTCTTCTTGGTAGTGTTCAGAGGTAATTTGACCTTTCGGTTTTACCGGCTCCCATGGTTTCCATAACATCAAGGCCACCAAGAAACTCAACACGATTAAAATGATCACAAGTGTACCTAACCATGCAGGAATCAATGGTTTTTTAGGCTGATTTGGCCGCTCTGATACACCGCGTTGCGTTTTTCCAAACACGAGGAAACCTCTTTAATTGTAATTGTTACGAACCTAGTGGGAACTGACCCAAAACCAAGTTCTGATTATTATATATTACATGACTGTCATGCTGTTTATGTTTAATTTTCACAATTTCAATATCTTCAAGTTTTCATTAAAAGATGACTGAATATCCATGAAAATACAGGCTCATAAAGAGCCTGTATAGGCGTCAATGTATATGGTTCATACATGGACGGATTCTAACGTATACTAAGAATGGCTTACATTGATTCAGGCGCACTCACACCCAATAATTCAAGACCATTGCGTAAAACTTGCTGTACGTTTACAGACAGTAATAAGCGCGCTTGAGTCAGTTCTGCATCATCACCCAAGACTTTATTTTCGTTGTACCAACCATGGAACAACGCCGCTAATTCTTTCAAGTAGTTACCCACTTGGTGTGGTTCATAGCTGTTTGCTGCACGAACCACAATTTCAGGGTAAGCCGCAAGTTTAGCAAGAACTTCAGTTTCAGCTTCTAACTCAAGTTTAGCTGCAAATTGACGTGCAGCTTCAGCAGAGAATTGAACGTCTGTCGCAGCGGCTTTTTCGAGCATACGGCAGATACGTGCGTGTGCGTATTGGATGTAGTACACCGCATTGTCTTTGCTTTGAGACACAGCAAGGTCTAAGTCGAAGTCAATGTGTTGTTCTGATTTACGCATGACATAGTAGAAACGAGCAGCATCGTTGCCTACTTCTTTACGTAAGTCGCGTAAAGTCACGAATTGACCTGAACGAGATGACATTTGAACCATCTCGCCGCCACGCCATAGGCTCACAAATTGAACCAAAAGCACCGTCAATTTTTTAGAATCATAGCCAAGCGCATCAATCGCTGCTTTCACACGTGCAATATAACCGTGGTGGTCTGAACCCCAAATATCAATGATATCGGTATAGCCGCGTTGTAGTTTATTTAAGTGATAAGCAATGTCGGATGCGAAGTATGTAGTTTGACCATTACGACGTTTCACAACACGGTCTTTTTCATCACCAAAATCAGTTGATTTGAACCAGATGTTGCCATCTTTTTCGTATAAGAAACCACGTTGATCGAGCATTTGTAATGCTTCATCAATTTTTTCAGTCAAGGTTGCTTCGCTGAACCATTGATTGAAAGTCACGCCAAATTCACCGAGGTCATCTTTAATGTCATCAAGAATGGCTTTCAGCGCAGCTTGATGGAACACACGGTAACCCACAGCCAAATGGTTTTGTGAATTATGAATCAAACCATCAATGTGTTTTTCTTTATCGCCTGAAACAACGACTTTATTGCCTTCGCTATCGAGTTCAGCAGCATATTGCACATCTTCAGGAACATCTTTGTAGATGTCGGCAACAGGGCGTACATAAGCATCGCCATCTTTGTCGATAATGCTTTGTGCGATTTCTTTAACGTAGTCGCCTTGGTATGCATTTTTAGGGAAGACCAGTTGTTGACCGGTCAACTCTAAATAACGCAAGTAAGTTGATGTTGCCAAGATATCCATTTGACGGCCAGCATCGTTGACATAGTATTCACGGTCAACTTTGGCACCTGTTGCCTCAAGAAGATTGGCAACGGTCATACCGTAAGCTGCACCACGACCATGGCCAACGTGTAGGCTAGATGTCGGGTTGGCTGAAACGAATTCCACTTGAACACGTTTTTCAGCATTGGCCTGTGTGCGACCGAACTGATCTTTCTGAGCTTGAATTTGGTCTAAGACAGCAAAACGTTGGTCAGCATTTAAAAAGAAGTTAATAAAGCCAGGACCTGCAATTTCTGCTTTGCTGATATCTGCGACTTCTGGAAGATTTGCCAGAATTTTTTCGGCTAAATCACGCGGCTTCATACCTGCAGCTTTAGAGGCAATCATGGCAATGTTTGACGCAAAGTCACCGTGGCTTCGGTCTTTGGTTCGGGTCAAATTGCTAGTATTGTTCCAGTCAGTTGGGAGTACACCTTCAGCTTGAAGGGATTGCACTGCATGATCGAGCGCTGCTTGTATTGCCGTATTCATAATCAGTCGAAAAATAAATGTCGCAGAAAAACGGTAAATATAGCAAATTTCAGGCTCTTTAGGTGAACCCATTTGTTGCGAATAAAAAATATTCGATAAAAGTGAAGCATTGCTTATATCGAAGTAAAACGATATAAGTAGTTTAGCGATTCAGGATCACTGCTTGAGTATATGGACATGTCACAACCCACCCCTAAAATTTTTGGCAATGTGCCGAAGTTAGCTGCACGCTGGGCGCTGATTATCGTGCCGTTTATTTTATCCTGTCTCATGAGCGGTATTATTTCGTTTATTAATATGCTCAGAAATTTAGGGTGGTTTGAGGGATTTCTGACTCTATGGCTGCATAATTGGATGATTTCTTGGGCTATTGCTTTTCCCATTGTGCTGATTTTATTGCCGTTTGTTCGAAAATTTACAGGCCTGTTGGTCGATATGTCAGGGCCACAGCCACCTGCAAAATAAGCCTGCATGTAAGTCACAGTTGAGTAAAACGGTGACTTACTGCATTTCGCTTTAAATATTTATAGGCTATCGCGACAACTTACTGCTTTAGAGAGTAATTCGGCTTTGTTGTTTTGAAAGGTATAGAGTTTTGAGGAATTAAACACTTTAATGACTTTGGCCTGAGCGACAGCGGTTTTAAAGCTTTGGAACTTTTGCTGATGGGCTGTCTCAAACGGATTTCCAAAGTTTTTATTGTCGAGCAGAATTTGAATTTGCCCCACATTTGTATCATGTGCTTTTAGGATCTCTTGGCCATCCGCGTTGCTTATACTGAAAGTTGGGCGCTGAGTGCTGATTTTGCAATTTAATTTGAAGCTCAAAGTGAAATTATCTGCCGATTTATTTTTGAGGGTAGATGTGCCTTGTTGATCATTTTCAATATAGATCCACTGATTTTTCGGCATATTGGTCAGTAGGGTTTCTAACTGTTGTTGGGTACTTTTGCTGATATCGACAGTGCCTTTTTTATCGATTTCAGGGGCTTTTTCTTTACCGAGCATGCCCATCACTTTGTCGCTGACTGTGCTACTGGTTTTGGAAATGGTCTGGCAAGCGCTTAAGCTACTGATGATTAGAATGAATGGTAGTGTATAGATGGCAGGTAAATGCATAGATTTTATTGTTCTATTAAATTTTCGGATCGGCAAAGTTTAACGGTTCTACGCATAAAGCTCAAACCTGCGGCCAATCTCCTTTGAGGAGGACTGCTGCAGGCGGCTAAAGCAGCCATTCTACACAGGCACGAATAATCCCCAGTGCGAGGCCAATAAAACCACCGACCACGACACCATTGACTCGAATCATATGCAAGTCGCCACCGACTTCGTTTTCGATCTTATCGATCATTTCACGTGAATCCCATTCATGTATACGTTCACTGATAAACCGAATGACTTTTTCGCTATATTGATCGGAGAGATTGATGGCAATATCACTCATTTTTTCATTCAGCAATTGGCGTACAGCAACGTTAGAGACAATATTTTCGCCCACTTGTTGAATGGCGACGCGTAGGTTTTGTGCAATGCCAGAGTTGGGCTTTTCTAAATCAGAACGAATGGCATCGCATAAAATCACCACTGCGCCACTGATAAAATTCAACATTTGTGGACTATCGAGCATGGCGTCTTTGGTGCTATTCAAACGTTGGCTGGCTACACTTTGATTGTCTGCCAACTCATGCATGAGTTGCTGTGCCATTTCTTCAATTTTTCGACGCCACGGGTGTTCATGGTCGGCAAGCATGGACTCGACACGACTGACCAGTGAATCAATGGTGCGCTGCTGTACATCAATACCAATCCAGCTCGCACCTTTGGCGAGCTTCCAAACCCCAAGTTCTTTAAACAACTGACGCGACAAATCACGGGTTTGTTCAGGGTGTTGTAGCATCCAATCATGGGCTAAATCCAGTCCACGTTGCAGGACATCTTGATGGAAATCATTTTCTAAAACTGCCCGCAGCATTTCACTGGCTAGATGGTTGACTTGCGTATTGCGCACCCATTGCACGCTGTTATTTTGGATAAAGCGTCCAATTTGTTCCTGACCGACAAATTCGAAAATTTTCGGTACCGTTTGCTGAATGACTTGGGTCACTTGAGCATTATTGTGCGGATTGGCCAACCATTTCCCGACGGCAAGAGAGAGATCCGTCTCCGCTAAGCTTTTTTCAACCACTTGTGGTGAAAGAAAATTCTCCTGAACAAAGCGGCCCATCGACTCGGCAATGCGTGCTTTATTACGAGGAATAATTTCTGTGTGGTCACGTAAAAATTTAGGAATCGGAATCCGACCAAAGGGATTGCGAAATAAAACGGTTATCGCATACCAGTCTGCCAAACCACCAACCACTCCCGCTTCTGCTGAAAGCATCAAAATATGAATGAGCCAAACATATTCGGGCAGTAATTTAGCTGCGATCATCAATGCAATCCACGCCAGCACCGCCACGACCAAAGCAATGGTGGCGAAGCGTTTACTGCGTTGCAGATTGGGTGAAACAGCGGGCTGTTCAGTTGGGTTCATCAATGATCGGGTCTCTATGGGTTGACTTATTTGGCGGTAGGCTCAGCGGCTACAGGTAAAGGATTTCCTTGGCTGTCTAAACCATATTTAGCCCCGAGTGATTGCAAAATCAAGCGAGCATCAAAGGCATCCTGAGGGGCTTTGGCACGATCTTTATAGCAAGTAATACTGTAGGAAACTTGAGTTGGATCGAGTGTGACCACCTGTGGAACGTCATAAAACGGGCCTGGCCAAAAACCAGGATGGCGACGGTAATAGCCATATGGATAAGGCATTGGGTCTGGGTAAATCACCGCTTGGCGCGGCGGTTTTTGACTCCGATTACTCGGGTCATCCATGACTTTAAAATATTGAAAGCCATTGTGTAGGGTGGTTTGAGCGGCTTTAACCAAGGTGATTTCTTCGGCAGTACCATAGCTCATATTGGGTCTAGCTTGGAAGCTAATCCGATAGCTTTGAGCATTTAATGGTGTCGCAGAATATTGACCGAGTTGTTCAAAGGTCAAAGGTTTTGATGGGGTTGTGGCACAGCCAGTTAAACCGAGTGCTGCGGTTATGGCTGCTGCGATAATGAGTTTGTTCATGCGCATACTCCTGTTTAATCGGTTCATGGCAAGGGGAGATACTGGCCAATAGCCGTCAATTAAAAGCTAGAATTGGGCTGAGTTAAAAATTCCAATTCCTCTGCTGTAGATGTTCTGCCCAATACCGCATTGCGATGCGGGTAACGTCCAAATCGATCGATAATCACTTTATGCTTTTTCTCAAATTCTAAGTTGATCGGATTGCCCAGTTGCTCAAATAATTTTAACGCGCTTTGATGGATTTTTGTCGATTCGCTATGCATAAAGGGCATATATAAAAATGAGCGCTGTTCAGGGCTTAATTGTAGATCTAAACCCTGCGCGATGGCTTCTTGTGCAAGCGCCAAAGCCAGTGCATCTTGGGCAAAAGCCAAGCCAGAGTCACGGAATAAATTTCTAGAAAATTGATCTAAAACAATAATTTCAGCCAATCGACCTTCGGCAGTAGTACGCCATTGCCACAGTTCTGCTTGACTGGCCGCTTGATGGATGTCTTTAAACTTTTTTTCGATTAAAACATCAAAATTATTGCTTTTAGCGAACCAATTAGGCTGATTTTCTGGGTTAAACCAAAATTCGAGAATATCTTGATAATTCATAAGTTTTAAGCATTATTAGCATATATTTGTTTATAAAATCACAAATTTCAAATGTCATATAGAGTAAGTTTGTGATAAAAAATTGCCAAAATAAAATCACGGTTTGTCTCAAAACTATACAGTGGGTCATATGCCCACTTCAAATCGCGTTATACTGATATAAACTGATGATTTTATTTTAGTAGTTTCTTCCATTTAAGCGAGATAGCAATGAGTCAACCCGAATCGACCTCTCAAGACATTTTACCGACTTGGGTAGATTCTTCGCTGATTAAAGGAATGTTGCGCGGTATTGAGCGTGAAAGCTTACGTATGCAAAGCAACGGTTTCTTGTCTCAGGCCGACCATCCCCAAGCCTTGGGTGCGGCATTGACTCATCCGCATATTACGACAGACTATTCTGAAGCTTTAATGGAATTTATCACGCCACCAAAAGAAACTATTACAGAGGCGTTGAACTATCTGCAAGATATTCATGCTGTTGCGCATACGCATTTGGAACATGGTGAAAAACTTTGGCCGTTGTCGATGCCATGCATGTTGGATAAAGACGAAGACAGTATTCGTTTAGCGCAATATGGCAGCTCGAATATTGGGCGCTTTAAAACCTTGTACCGTCGTGGTTTAGGGGTGCGTTATGGTCGCCGGATGCAGACCATTTCAGGGGTGCATTATAATTTATCCTTCCCAGATCATTTCTTTGAAGCACTTCAACAGCATGAAACTGACGACGCCCTCAAGGCATTGAGCTTACAGGATTATCGCAGTCATCGTTATTTCGGCCTGATCCGTAATTTTATTCGTTTAACGCCATTGGTGATGTTTTTGGTTGGGGCGAGTCCGTCGGTGTGTAAATGTTTTATGACTGGACGTGAACATCAGCTGTTACCGCTCTTAAAAGGCACGCTATTTTTACCCTATGCCACGGCGCTGCGTATGGGAAATTTTGGCTATCAAAATTCAGCACAAAAACAGTTAGGGATTCACTACAACGACATTCAGGCGTATTTGGAAGGTTTGCAAAAAGCGGTGCATACCCCGTATGCTGCATTTAGTCATTTAGGTTTAAATGATGAACAGGGTGAACCGATTCAAATTAATGACCATGTGTTGCAAATTGAAAATGAATACTACAGTTTGGTTCGTCCGAAACAAGTGCCACAGGATGGTGAAACACCGTCTGAAGCCCTGCAAAATCGTGGCGTAGGTTATGTTGAATTACGCGCGGTAGACGTCAATCCTTATAGCCCGATTGGGATCAATGAAGACACGGCAGGCTTGCTCGAAGTGGTGGCTTTGTACTGTTTATTGCAAAACAGTCCAGCGTTGTTAGATGCCGAACAAAATGAAATTGAGAAAAATCAGGCGGAAGTAGTGAACCGTGGTCGTGCCCCAAATGCAGTGATTTTACAGCAAGGGCAAGCGATTCCAATTGAAACATGGTGTCGTACACATGTTGCTGCGATGCAACCGTTGGCTGAATTGCTAGATGATTCTTACAATACAAATATTTACACTCAGGCAATGGCTGTGATGCAATCACGCATTGATGAAGTCGATGAAACATTGTCGGCACGTATGATTAGCGATACTTTAGAACAAGGTGGAACTTGGGGCTTTGGTAGCTTTATGGCCTTACAACATGCTGAAGTGTATGAACAGCATGTCTTGAGCCCTGAAGCTGCTGCATATTTTGCACAAGCTGCTGAGCAGTCTTTAGAAAAACAGGCTGAACTTGAGCAAGACTGTACCTTGAGTTTTGAAGAATATTTGAAAAACTTTAGATAAAAAATTTTAAGAGGATTTACCATGAAATGGAGTTTCCGCTTCGTGAGTGGTTTGTTGTTTTTAGCCAGCGTGATCGGTATGTCTTTTGCGCTGTTTTTAGAACATGTACAAGGCTTAGAACCTTGTCCGTTGTGCGTATTCCAACGTATTGGTTTGATTGGACTCGGCATCATTTCATTGATTGCATTGATTCACAATCCAGCATCGAATTGGGGTAAACGCATTTACGCATTGTTGGGGACACTATCAATTCTTTGGTCTGCTGGGGTGGCTGCGCGTCATATTTGGCTGCAAAACTTACCGCCAGACAAAGTACCGAGCTGTGGCCCAGGACTGGATTATTGGGTAGAAACGCTGCCGTTAAAATCGGTCTTTGAGCAAGTGCTGACAGGCTCTGGTGAGTGTGCCAAAGTGGATTGGACCTTCTTGGGACAATCTTTACCGGTTTGGTCATTGGTGTTTTTTGCGGTCTTAACTTTGCTTAGCCTTTGGCAGTTATTACGTAAATACCCAAGCAGACCAGTGCCACGTTTACGTGATAAATTTTAATTTAGTGATACATAAAAAAGCCCTCAGTTGAGGGCTTTTTTTTATGAGTCTCAATGGGGGGTACGTTAGGTTAGGGCAATGCCTTCCACACTTTCCAAGTCCATCATAAATTCATAGATATGATCACAAGCTTTATCGTCATTATTTGGATAGAACCAATGCACGATTTGCTCAGCCACTTGCGGATGATGCTGAATTTCAAAATGGTTCAAGCCATAAAAAATTGCTTTATGTGAATCTGGCACTTTCAGTTGATACCGTGCATTTGGGTGTTCTCCTAACGCACTTTTCACACTGACCAAGTAATCTCCAATCACATGTCGCGTTTTATTGCGACGATGTTCATATTCGATGGTCCCTGCCACGAGGTAAGTATTGATATGCGATGGAATCGGGGCAGGTTTACGGTTGTCATCCATGAGCCCAATACGAACATCATTATGTTCCCAATCGTCATCACGCACGCTGCCATAGCGCAAATCTAAAATGCCGTTACTGCGAATATTCACCACGTGGCCCACGATTTTGACCAAGGGGAAACGCCCCAATTGATCTTGCAGATGAAATCCGATACGTTCAAGCACAGCACCATGATGTGGTGAGCCCAAGCAGACTAGATTTTCGACTTGATGAATCCATTGATACATATTTTGTTTGCCATAAAAAATGGCACTACGGGACACTAAGCCCCCCATACTATGACCAATTAAGTCGATACTGGTAATACCCGGGTTGCGACGGACCAAATCTTCTAATGTATTGGCAAGGCTGCGACCATTGGTCGAGATACGACGACCCGTGTTGTAATTTAAATACAGCATGGTGTTGTGGTCACGTTGTGACAGTAATTTTTCACCAATGCCGCCATATTTGGCTGTCGACCATGACAGATGATTCATGCACAGCCCATGAATTAACAGGGTAATACGACCGTTTAATTCGCCTTTTTGTACCGCACCATAATGGTCGTAAACCACCATCGGTAAGGCCATCGGGTTGTGATATTTCAGTAAATAGTCGCCCAAGACCCCATTCAGTGCGCCCACTAAAAAATGTAAAGACGGGGTGAGGGGTTTGTCGTGTAAGCGTGGGAATTTTTCAATAATGCTACGCAGCGTTGGTGCAAGTAAATAATTGCCATAATTGAAAAAAGTGTTGTAAGAAAATTCGTAAATCCGTGCAATGGTCGGCTGCTTATGAAAGGCTTTCGAGCCTTGTTCGCTCATTCCAAAAATACTGATTAAAATTTCACGTTGAATGTTTTTGATCAAGTCATGCACGACATCACTAAAACGCATTGTCACGAGTTGTGCCAAACCTTCCAGCACATCTGCTTGACTGGGTGGCGTGCGGTCCCATTTACAATAGGTTTCATGCAATGGTGTTAAGCTAGGCATAATGTTCCTATCCTTACATTCAATGCTATCCCTCGATTGTATTTATTACTGGAATAGCCTGAAGTTTCATTGTTTATTTTATAAAATCCTCACGAACAGCTTTTACAATACCGATAACAGACCTGTCGGTGAATGCCTTTTGTCTGACAATTTTACTAAAAATTCAAATTTAGAAAATGTGACGCAGTTAGCACTTATATGCCACTTTTAAAGCAATTTAAAGATCAATTTGGAATCAAAATGATGAATATTGTGTATTTGCATGGTTTTCAAAGTAACTCAAATTCAGTGAAAGGACAGATACTGCGGCGCCATTGCGCAGACTTAAATGGGGTGCACGTGCATTTGCCAGATTTGAATATGCCACCGCTACAGGTAATGCAGCAGATGTCAGAGCTGATTGAAGGTTTGGATAATGTGGTTTTGGTCGGTAGCAGTTTAGGTGGCTTTTATGCGACGCAGTTGATGGCACGCCATCACATTCCTGCGGTACTCATCAATCCTGCGGTCTATCCATGGCAATTATTTCGTGATTTATTTGGCGACACGGCATTGCCTTATCAGGTGACTGAAACGTGGTGCTTGGATGATGCACAGCTCAATCAAATGCAGGCTTTGGCTGTATCTAAGGTTGAAAATGCAGATCAACTGTTGGTCTTGCTCCAACAAGGTGATGAAACCTTGGATTATCGTGATGCCACTAGTTTTTATAGTGCGGTTCAAGCCGGCACGGCTATGCTGATCACTGAGGTGGGTGGAACGCATGGCATGGATGATTTTGCAGAAAAAATACCGATGCTCTTGCAGTTTTTATCTGATGCTGTCAAAAATATGCCTAAATAAAATGATCCAATACAAATGCTGAAAAGCTAGATTCAACATACAAAAATAGGCAGTTACGACATCATTTGACGTTTAAATTGTTTAAGAAAATGGCGGCTGATCGCAAGAGATATGCATTTTAATAAAAAAGCATATACTGTAGCGCTTGAAGAAATGTTTTAACCAAAAAGCAGGGAATTTTGCAACGTGACGCAATATACGGCTCAATCACTTGAAGTTTTATCTGGCCTAGATCCGGTACGTCGTCGTCCGGGTATGTATACAGACACTACACGACCAAACCATTTGGCACAGGAAGTGATAGATAACTCCGTCGATGAAGCGCTTGCAGGTCATGCAAACAAAATTACTGTGACGGTTTATAAAGATGGTTCTTTGTCGGTAGAAGACAATGGACGCGGTATGCCTGTTGATATTCATCCTGAGTATGGCCAAAGCGGGATTGAAATTATTCTGACCAAATTACATGCCGGTGGTAAGTTCAGTACCGATAACTACCAATTTTCAGGTGGTTTACACGGTGTGGGTATTTCGGTGGTGAACGCACTGTCAGATCGTGTTGAAGTGGAAGTTCAGCGTCAAGGCAATCTATATAAAATGGCCTTTGAACATGGCGTTCCTGTGGCACCGCTTGAGGTGTTGGAAGGTAAATGCGCTAAACGTGCAACGGGTACTACCGTGCATTTTTGGCCTGAAGCCAAATATTTTGATTCGCCTAAATTTGCGCTGAAAGCCTTAAAGCACAACTTAAAAGCCAAGGCTGTTTTGGCTGCAGGCTTGCAGATTATTTATATCGATCAAATCAACAACGAAAAGATCGAATGGCAATTTGAAAATGGTCTGGTCGACTATTTGATGGATGAGCTACAAGACCGTGACATCGTTCCTGTTCCTGCATTTGTGGCGACTGGTGAAGCTGAACGTGCTAGTGCTGAATTTGCCATTTGCTGGAACGTTGAAGGCGGCGAACAGATTCAAGAAAGTTATGTCAATTTGATTCCAACTGCGCAAGGCGGTACTCATGTCAACGGTTTACGTTCAGGTGTGACAGATGCGATTCGTGAGTTCTGTGAATTACGTAACTTGTTGCCGCGTAATATGAAGCTGTCTGCCGAAGATGTGTGGGATGGTGTCAACTTTATTCTGTCTTTAAAATTCCAAGAGCCACAATTTTCGGGTCAGACCAAAGAACGACTTTCAAGCCGTGAAGCCTCTAGTGTGGTGTTAAATATTGCTAAAGATGCCTTTGCACTGTGGCTGAATCAAAATTCCGATATTGCTATGCAACTGGCAGAAATGGTGATTGCCAAGGCCGGTCGCCGTTTAAAAGCTGCGAAAAAAGTTGAACGTAAGAAAATCGTTTCAGGTCCAGCTTTGCCGGGTAAACTGGCTGACTGTGTGGGGCATACCCTCGAAGAATCAGAACTGTTTATTGTGGAAGGGGATTCTGCAGGTGGTTCTGCTAAGCAAGCACGTGATAAGAACTTCCAAGCGATCATGCCGATCCGCGGTAAGATTTTAAATACTTGGGAAGTGTCTTCTGATGAAGTTTTAGCATCGCAAGAAGTACATGATATTGCGATTGCGATTGGTGTAGATCCGGGCAGTGATGATTTGTCAGAACTACGTTATGGCAAGATTTGCATCTTGGCCGATGCCGATTCAGACGGTCTACATATTGCGACGTTGCTTTGTGCTTTGTTCGTTAAACACTTCCCAACTTTGGTGGAAGAAGGGCATTTGTTTGTGGCAATGCCACCACTGTTCCGTATTGATGATAATAAAGACGTTCATTACGCGCTGGATGAGGAAGAATTAAATAGCATTTTGAAAAAATGCAAAACCAAAAATCCACAAATTACTCGATTCAAAGGTTTGGGTGAGATGAACGCGAGTCAGTTGCGTGAAACGACTATGGATCCCGATACACGTCGTTTAGTGCAACTGGACTTGGATGACGTACAGTTTACTTCAGGTTTACTCGACAAATTATTGGCGAAAAAACGCTCTTCAGACCGTAAGCATTGGTTGGAACAGAAGGGTAATTTGGCCGATTTGGCGGTTTAAAATGGCAATAAGGAAAAAAACCACGCAAGTGGTTTTTTTTTGCTTCAAATGTAGGAAAAGCTGCATGATTTGTGTGCTAAAACACCGTATTTTTTGAAAAACGTAGCAAAATTGTTCAATTATAGGTCAAATGTTGGATACAAGTTTGTATGCATCTTTGTGGTGATTTTACGGTGTTTGGATCGAACCATAAAAAATTACAAGCAAGTTTTTTGAATATAACCATATGAAAAATAATGTTTAAAAATTAATAAAAGCACTCAATGCAAATAAAAAATAAGGCTTGGCACAGTTATTGAATTGCTCTGTTGTGATGAAAGACAACAAATGCATTTTAAAAATGTGACTTACAAGCTTAGGTTGGGAGTGTGAATAATGTTTCAACGCAATGTATTTGGTAAAAGTATTTTAGCGGCAACGATGACTGGGGCGATTGCTTTAACGGGCTGTTCAAAACCTGCAGAAGAAAAAACAGAAAGTGCTGCATCTGAACCAAAAGCGGCTGCAGCAAGTGGCGATACTATTAAAGTCGGGATCTTACATTCGCTGTCAGGCACGATGGCGATCTCAGAAACTTCTCTTAAAGATACGGCCTTGATGGCGATTAATGAAATTAATGCCAATGGCGGGGTATTGGGCAAAAAACTAGAACCTGTGGTGGTTGATCCGGCATCGGACTGGCCATTATTTGCGGAAAAAACCCGTCAGTTGATTACCCAAGACAAAGTAGCCGTGATTTTTGGTTGCTGGACGTCGGTATCTCGTAAGTCGGTTTTACCCGTGGTTGAAGAATTAAATGGCTTATTGTTCTACCCTGTTCAGTATGAAGGTCAGGAACAGTCTAAAAATATTTTCTACACAGGCGCTGCACCGAATCAGCAAGCGATTCCTGCTATTGAATACCTGATGAGTGAAGAGGGCGGTAAGGCAGAACGCTTTGTACTGTTGGGCACGGACTATGTTTACCCACGCACTACCAACAAAATCTTACGTGCATTCTTGAAGTCGAAAGGCATTGCCGATGCAGACATCATGGAAGAATATACCCCATTTGGTCATAGCAACTATCAAACCATTGTGGGCAATGTGAAGAAGTTTGCGGCAGGGAAAAAGACGGCTGTGATCTCGACCATTAACGGCGATTCAAATGTGCCGTTCTATCGTGAATTGGGTAACCAAGGCATCAAAGCTGCGGATATTCCAGTGATGGCGTTCTCTGTAGGTGAAGAGGAATTACGCGGTATCGACACCAAGCCGCTGGTCGGACACTTGGCATCGTGGAACTACTTCATGTCAGTGAAAAATCCAGTGAATACTGAATTCACCAACAAAATGAAGCAGTATGCCGTGGAATACAAACTGCCAAATGCCGATAAATTTGTGACCAATGACCCGATGGAAGCTACCTATGTCGGCATCAATATGTGGAAACAAGCGGTAGAAAAAGCAGGAAGCACAGATGTCGATAAAGTGCGTGAAGCTATGGCCGGCCAAGAATTTAAAGCGCCATCGGGCTATACCTTGCAAATGGATGCGTCGAACCATCATTTGCATAAACCAGTCATGATTGGTCAGATCCGTGCCGATGGTCAGTTTGATGTGGTACACAAAACGGCAAAAACCATTGCTGCAGAGCCATGGAGTCCGTACATCCCTAAATAATTCAATTCGAATGCCTGTTGCTATTGTGTAGCAGGCCTTTTTTGATGTGATCCCTGTATGGGGTTGTTCTATTACTCAATAGGGATGCTTATAAGATGAAAAAATTACGCAATTTCCCGATCCTTTTTCTATTCCTAAGCCAATTATTCTGTCTGCAAATCGTGCATGCAGAAACTACAGCGGATGTGGTGTCTATGGTGCAATCTGTGCAGCAAGGTGACGCCATTCAGCAATTTGTTCGCGGGAGTTTTACCGAGCGACGTAGTTTACTGAATCAATGGCCGGGCGATCTTGAATCCTTAGATCAGTTGGCCGCATTGGTCGAAAAAGACCAGTTATATAGTGGTCAAAGCGGTCAAACCTATATTTTAGAAACTGACGAAAAATTATTGAGCTATCCTGATTTGCAAACCGTGACGGATTGGCCTGCCGATTTATCTCAAGTGACTTTGGTGAATACCCTTCGTAAAGCCTTAACGTTTGCTCAAGCGAAAGAAAAGCTGCAATCGGATGATCTAAACCAGCGTTTAGATGCGATCGATATTTTAGAAAATAACTTGGCTGAGTTGGATGTTAAAAATATTAATCAATTGTATTTAAATGAAAAAAATAACAAAGTTAAAGCCCGTTTAGCGCAGCTCAAAGCACGCTTGGACTATCGAAACCCTGATGTTTTACAAAAAATACAGGCGGCTAAAGTGCTGCAAGATTCTAACCGTCCCGATGTGTTGGCAATGGTGGAGCAGGAATTACAACAAGCCAATCTGCATCCCGAGTTAAAAGCCGCACTGACAGAAGCCAAGAGCAATATTAAAACCCGTATTCAGGCCAGTGAATGGACTGGACATGTCTTTTCCGGACTGAGCACGGCCAGTATTTTACTGCTGGCGGCGTTGGGCTTAGCCATTACGTATGGCCTGCTAGGCGTGATTAATATGGCGCATGGTGAACTGATCATGATCGGGGCCTACACCACTTATGTGGTGCAAAGCCTGTTTAAGAGTTATCTCAGTAGCTATGTCGATTGGTACTTGATTGCCGCGATTCCTGCTGCGTTTTTTGTTAGCGCTTTGATTGGCATGTTGATTGAACGTGCCGTTATTCGTCCCTTGTATGGCCGTCAATTGGAAACACTATTAGCCACCTTTGGTGTGAGCTTAATTTTGATGCAATTGGTGCGCATGGTTTTTGGTGCGCAGAACGTCGAGGTGTCAAATATTTCATGGCTGTCAGGGGGCATTGCTGTGACACCCAGTCTGATGCTGCCTTATAACCGTATTGCCATTATTGGCTTTACCGCTGCGGTACTGTTGTTGCTGGTTTACTTGCTGAATAAAACTCGCTTTGGTTTATTTGTTCGTGCCGTGACGCAAAACCGTCAAATGGCACAGGCCGTAGGTATCCGTTCTAGCCGCATTGACATGATGGCTTTTGGCCTAGGTTCGGGGCTTGCAGGTCTGGCAGGTTGTGCCTTAGCACAAGTCGGCAATGTCGGTCCTGATCTAGGTCAAAACTATATTATTGATGCGTTCTTGGTGGTTGTGGTGGGTGGTGTGGGCCAAGTATGGGGCGCAGTACTGGCTGCCTTAGGTCTAGGTGTCAGTGGCACTGTGCTGGAAATCGGCATGGGTGCGGTCTTAGCGAAAATTATTCTACTGGTTCTTGTGATTTTGTTTATTCGAAAACGTCCACAAGGTTTGTTTGCCATCAAAGGCCGTTTTGTGGAGTAAGCGCATGAAAATCACTTCGTTATTATCGGATAAACCCTATAGCGGTATGGCGATTGCCGTGTGCTTTGCCATTTTGCTGATTTTGCCTTGGTTACATGTATTGCCAGCCGATTCAGCACTGCATTTATCAGCGTATTGGGTCACGCTCATTGGCAAGATTATGTGTCTCGCCTTGGTGGCATTGGCCTTAGATTTGGTTTGGGGCTATGCCGGCATTTTAAGTTTGGGACATGGTCTGTACTTTGCCTTGGGCGGCTATGCCTTCGGTATGTATCTCATGCGTGAGGCGGCAGGCGATGGCTTACCCGACTTTATGCGCTTTTTGAGTTGGACTGAGCTACCGTGGTACTGGATGGGTACTGAACATATCGTGTGGGCATTGGCTTTGGTGGTTTTAGTTCCGGGATTGATTGCCTTCATTTTTGGCTTCTTTGCCTTCCGCTCAAAAATTAAAGGCGTGTATTTTTCAATTATTACCCAAGCCATGACTTTTGCCGCTGCGCTACTATTTTTCCGCAATGAAACCGGCTTTGGCGGTAACAACGGCTTTACCGGTTTTAAAACCATCTTAGGTCTAGATATTACCTCTGCACCAATGCGTGCAACCTTGTGTTTCCTCACGGCACTGACTTTGCTTATCTGTTTTGTCGGTTTACGTCACCTGATGAATAAACCCTATGGTCGCGTACTTGGTGCAATTCGTGACAGTGAAAACCGTTTGCAATATTTAGGTTACCGCACCTTATGGTACAAGCTCTCTGCATGGGTGTTGTCAGCAGTGATCGCAGGGATTGCTGGTGCTCTGTATGTCCCTCAAGTCGGCATTATTAACCCGAGTGAAATGAACCCTGTCAATTCGATTGAAATGGCAGTGTGGGTGGCTGCAGGGGGGCGCGGTACGCTGATTGGCCCGATTTTGGGAGCAGGTTTAATCAATGGGGTGAAGACCTATTTCACGGTGGCTTATCCAGAGGCATGGCTATTGATTTTAGGTGCACTGTTTATTGTGGTAACGATATTCCTGCCAAAAGGTGTGATTGGGTTATTAGAGCGGTTTAAAAAGGAGCGCAGCGAATGAATGATCAATGGGTTCAACCGCATGGCGGTCACGCTGTTGAAGGTTATGGACGACCGAAAGAGCAGGGTGCGGACTTCAGTCACGGGATTGCCCTGTATTTGGAAAAAGTCAGCGTTTGGTTTGATTCTTTCCGCGCATTAAATGATTTGTCGTTATATATCAAAGAAGGTGAGCTGCGTTGCATCATTGGTCCCAATGGTGCAGGCAAAACCACGCTGATGGATGTGATTACAGGGAAAACTCGCCCAACAGAAGGTTCGGCTTTTTTTGGGCAAACCTATGATTTGGCAAAAATGAGCACGGAGCAAATTGCAGAAGCTGGAATTGGTCGTAAGTTTCAAAAGCCTACTGTATTTGAAAATTTTACCGTGATGGAAAACCTGTTATTGGCAGCACCGAAAGATAAACGGGTGAAAAAGAGTTTTTTCAGCAAGCTTGATCCAGATGCGCAAAATGCCTTGGACGAATCTTTAGCACAAATCCGCTTAGAAGAATTAATCCATAAACCGGCAGGGCTGTTGTCACATGGTCAAAAGCAGTGGTTAGAAATAGGCATGCTACTGATGCAGCGTCCAAAGTTGATTTTGCTGGATGAACCCGTAGCAGGGATGACCGATGCTGAAACAGAGCGTACCGCAGAGCTGTGTTTAGAGTTGAAAAAGAACCATACCCTTGTTGTGGTTGAACATGACATGAGCTTTATTGACACCATCAGTGAAAAAGTCACCGTATTGGCGCAAGGTGCGATTTTGGCCGAGGGTACATTGGCCGAAGTCCAAGCCAATGAAGATGTCATTGAAAAATATCTTGGACGTTAAGGAGCAGACCATGTTAAAAGTCAAAGACGTCAATCAGTTTTATGGCGGCAGTCATATTTTAAGAGATGTGACATTTGCCGCTCCTGTGGGCACATGTTCGGTGGTGCTCGGGCGAAATGGTGTGGGTAAAACCACCCTCTTAAAATGCTTAATGGGTATGTTACCGATCAAGTCAGGGCAGATCTTACTGGATGGCAAAGATATTTCTAAACTGAGTCCAGAGCAACGTGTACGCGAAGGATTGGCTTATGTACCGCAAGGACGAGACATTTTTTCAACCTTGACCGTTGAAGAAAATATTTTGATTGGGATGGCAAAATTTAAAGGCGCTAAGACCCGAAAAGTGCCAGAACATCTCTATGAGATTTTCCCCGTATTGGATGAAATGAAACATCGTCGAGGTGGAGATTTATCTGGTGGTCAGCAGCAACAATTGGCGATTGCCCGTGCGCTCGCTTCCGAACCGCGGGTATTGATTTTAGATGAACCGACCGAAGGCATTCAGCCCTCGATTATTAAAGATATTGGCCGTGTGATTCGTCAGTTAGCTGATGGCGGAGAAATGGCGATTGTTTTGGTTGAGCAGTTTTACGATTTTGCAGAAGAACTGGCAGATGAATATACCGTGATGGCGCGGGGGCAAGTGATTGCACAAGGTGTCGGTAGTGAAATGCCTGAAAAAGGCATTCGGGAATTGGTGGCGATTTAGATCGCCACTTTGTTTAAAAACTATTTTTTAGGCTCAAAATCTTTAATTGGTTTTGATCCTTTATCTTCAGGGTCTGGCGAAAATTCAAAATTATTATCTGGTAGATTAAGCTGAAAGCCTAAATATTGACCTGGTTTGGATCGTGTAATTCTTCTTCGTCGTACGTCGGTCTTTGTCTTTTTATTATAGCTTGCTTGTTTAATATTTTTTTGTTCGCCATCATTGGTCATATTAAGCACCTCTAGTTAAAAAAATAAATAATTGGACGAAGAAAATTAAATTCAAAAGAAATATAAAGGAAATTGCCGCAGCTTTAATAAGTTTTTGTGATTTATTGATAAGAAGTAAACGTTCTCCTAAAGCTTCTTTATTTTCCGTAATACAATTAACGTATGTTAAATATATATGCCAATAGGTTGCTGCAGGAATATCAGTTTTTTCTAGAACTTTATTTTTTAGGGAAGTTTCACTAATCGGGAATTTTGAAGAGTTATGTAAATTACTTGCTAAATAGAGTTGATACCATGCACTCGATAAAAAGCAACCTAATAAAAAAATATTAATTAGAATTAAGGGACTTATAAAAACCGGAGCTTTGGTTAATATAGATGAAAAAAAAGCTGAAACAATCATCGTTGTAAAAGCTACTATAATTACGCTCAACAAGGTAATTTGTCGTCCAATTTTTTCATCGAATTTCGAAGAACGATTTAGTTCAAAATTATATTCATTTTGAGCTATTTCGGCTAAAAATTTATATTTTGCGTTAAAGTCTTCTTTTTCCATTTAATTTTCTTTAAAGGTTAAGTTCTTATAAGTTAATTAATTTTATATGTAATAGTTAAGTTTTTAAACTGAAAAATATAACTATTGAGTCTATTACTAATCAGATCAACCACAGCAAAATTACTTGGACTTTTAAAAGCAAAGTGTATGAGATCTGATCTAAGGTTTATAAAAAATGAATCTCTATATTTACTTAAACCTTAAATTTTTGAATTGCACTTTTCATTGGAAAAATAACGTTTAATCAATATTTTTGTAAAAATCAAGCTAAAGTGGATACAAAAAAATGCATTTTTTTTGTAAGGTAAAAGTTAATCTTAACTAAATACATAACAAGAAGATAAGAATATGGACGCGATATTATATTTGATCCCACCAAATGATTTGGAAACACTGATTTTAGAAGCAGAAACCCCTCAAGATGTCTTGGATTCACCCTTTGTACAACACTCCTTATTTTTAGGGGAAGCATGGCAAGAGTTGAATCCATTATTAAGCGTGAACAGTGATTCATCTGCGGCACTGAGTTATGCCATTCAGGCAGAACATCCTTTGTCAGAGCGACGACCGGGACTGAGCCTTGCAGTGCATTACAATACCGTAGTTCGCGTTGCAGAAATCCATCAGGCATTACAGCAGTTAAGCGTGGATGAAATCAAAAAACGTTATTTGGTCACGATTGCTGAAACCGCACCTGAGCAAGAGCTTAAATTGGCCGAATTAAAACTGCTTTTTTTACAGTTACAAGATCTTTATCGTGATGCGGTGCGTCATAACCTATCGGTGCTGAGTGTGATACAAGATGGTATTCGTTTGGATAAATTACCATAAACACAGCTCAACACGGGCTATAACTGAAGTTGCATCAGGACGAGATCACGCCATTCACCAAACTTTTGTCCCACTTCAGGCATATAACCTGTTTGCTTAAAGCCTAATTTTTTGTGCAGGGCAATCGAGGCGCTATTGCCGTGATCAATGCCAGCGATCATGACATGCATATTTTGGCTTTTGGCATGCTGAATTAGGTGCTCTAATAATTGCTGACCGAGACCCAGTCGAGCATAGTTTGGGTCAATATAGACAGAATGCTCCACAGTATGTCGATAGCCAGCAAAATGACGGAAAGAACCATAGTCAGCATAACCTGCGATTTGCTGTTGATCCTGATCTTCAATCACCACAAATGGAAAATTTTGCTTTTGGAATTCCAGCAATTTCTGTTGAAAAGAGTCGAGGCTGTAGGCTTGATCATTCCATGTCGCAAAGCCGTTGAGAACTTCATGATTATAGATTGCGAGAATGGCCGCTAAGTCTTGTGGAATTGCAGGTCGAATGAGAAAAGACATGCGCAAATTTCTGATAAAAATAAAGTCAATTTAAAAACTTAGGCATAAAAAAAGCAAGGTGATGAACCTTGCTTTTTCTTCATCGCGTTCTGAGTCGAACTTAGAAGTGGTATTTCACCAAAGCACTGACATCGTTTTGGTCTACGCCTTTAATACCAAATTTGTTGTTCCAAACTGAATGTTCGATACCAACATATAATTTAGTTTTTGGTGAAATGTGTTTACCCACATTCCATTTGTACTGAGATGTCCAGTTTAATTCACTTGCATGGTCTGCTTCAGCAGTAGACCAGTCTAGGAAGGCATCTGCTAAAAACTCTTCTGAACCTAATTTGAACGGCACTGCATAAGTGATTGTCATTTGATAATCATCTTTAGTTTTGTCGTTAGCCGCTTTATAGAAGTTCACATTCGCATATTGTGTATATGGAATATCGAGAGAGAAACCTACACCGTACAAGAAGTTGTTAAATTCAGAGTTGTGGTGATCGTAACCGGCATTATGTTCCCAAGTCGTTGCAATAAGAACATCTTTGATTGGACCCATAGAAAGGTCTTTACCAGAAACTTCACCTAAGCTTAAACGTGGCGCTAATTCTGCATAAGTTGATTGATCATCGTTACCATCCAATTGTTGGTCAACGAAGAAGAATACATCTGAATATTTCAGTTTAGCTGCATATTCGGCTGTGATCGTTGTACGGTCTTCAGTACCAACTTCATAGTTTTCACCATATAAGCCAGTTAAGCTGAAATCTTGCCATACGATAGGTGAAGCTTGAGTGAAAGCAGCAGCAGATGCTAATGCACATGATGCAACGATTTGTGTAAGTTTCATTAAAAAAATATCTCCCCCGAGAAGCACTGAAAGCATACAGATTATTAAGCAAAAATAAAGCCAAATTTTACTCAACGGCAAAATTGTTTTGTAATTTGAAGGGGAAATATGCCGTGAATGATCGATGACGGTAAAAGCGAGATTTTGAGTTGGAATGGAATTGTACAAATAGAAGGTGGGCGTCGAGGAAATGCACAAAAATATGACCCAAATCAATTAAAATAATGCAAATCTACAATAAAGTCTTACTTTTTGTATGGATATTAAAAAAATATCAAAATAGCACTTGCAAAATTCTAACTTAAGACCGATATTCGAAGTATAAGGACACGGATCTGCAGACTCTAAAGTGTTCATCATTCAATGTGGAGGACGACGTTCCATACAAAGTTGAAGATGGTCATTGCTGTAACATTTACAGCAAATGTAACGTGCCAAGATAATAAGTTTTGCACAAATATTTATAGATATTACAGATAGATATGAGGATGATATTATGAACATTGAAATCCGTACAGATAAAAACATTATAAACAGTGATCGACTAATTACATACGTTCGTGCAGAACTTAATGAAGAATTTCAGCGCCATAGTGAACGCATTACTCACTTTTCGGTGCATTTAAGTGATGAAAATGGGGACAAGGGTGGTAGCGACGACATTAAATGTATGATTGAAGCGCGTCCTGCTGGTTTGAAGCCTGTCGTGGTCAACCATCGTGGTCATAATGTAGATACAGCTATTCACGGTGCAATTGATCGACTTAAACGTAGTCTTGAACATGTGTTCGAAAAGAAAGAGAACCCACGCAGTACACAACCTGCTTTTGCTGAAGCAGATGACAGCGTAGACGACGAATAAGTCTCAAAATTTAAAAAAGCCCTGCGGGGCTTTTTTTGTGTGTTTTGTATTTTGTTTTACATGAAATTCAAACAAACGCAGCTTTATTCGGCATAATAGATCAAAATAAATTGAAGTGAGCTTTCCAGATGTTAACAGCGCAACAACAGCTTTTTGTGCAAGCGTTAGAAGAACAAGATCTTGCACAGGTGCAACGCCTGTTGGCAGATGGTCTTAATCCAAATTTTATCGACTTTGAAAAAGGACCTGCGGTTTCTGTATGGTCTGATGGTTTGTTTAAATGGTGGGAAATGGTTTGCGAAGCATATGAAGCAGGTCAACCCTTAACAGCAGAACAGAAAGCACAACATTTAGACGTACATATGCAAATCTTGGAAGCGCTGATTCAAGCCAAAGCCAATGTGCATTTATGGGATGCTGAAGAAATTTATGGTCCATTATGGGACGCCGCGAGTGCAGCATGTGTCCCTGCGGTACAGCGCTTATTGGATGAAAAAGTGAATCCAAATATGATTGATAGCGATGGTTTAACCATTTTATCGTCGATTAGTGAATTATTTTTTGACTGTGATTTTGACGCGGTAAATTGGTCAGAAGCATTGGAAGAAGAAAAACAAACCTTGGAGCTTTTGCGTAGCCATGGCGCAAAAATGACCAAAGAATTAGCATAATTGTGAGTAAAAACATGACTGTATTTAAAGTTTTAAGCATTGCAACATTATCCAGTTTGAGCCTGTCTGCATTTGCGGCGGATTTTTCATTTGACCGTCCGGGCGCGGGTATGGGCACAGGCATTACCCCTGTCGGTCGTTTGGCGTGGGAACAAAGTTTGCCAGCAGCGAGCTATAGTGAAAGTCGTGATGACAATGGTGAAAAAGTAAAAAACACCACTTTAAATGCAGACATGTTGTTCCGTACGGGTTTGGCAAAAGATTTGGAATTGCAATTGGGTTGGCAAGGTCCTGCATGGTCTAAAACCAAAGTTGCGGGTCGCTCAGTTGAAGAAGATGGTTTGGGTGATGTCAGCATTGGCCTGAAAAAAGCCATTGATTTGAATGATGAGAAATTATCGATGGCCATTCTTGCTGAAGCCATTATTGCAACAGGCAATCAAGGCTTTAGTGCTGAAGATGACATTTATAGTCTGACTTCAGCCGTGGCTTATGATTATAGCGATATGATTGGTACGTCAATAACCATGCGTTATGAAGTTCAAGATGGTGATTGGGCTGTGAGTGCTATTCCTGGATTGGAATATCAAATAGCGGGTAATTTATCGGGTTTTTCTGAGCTGGTTTATCGCAAAGCAGAGAGTACCGATCAGGAAGTGTCTTTGGCTTCAGGCCTGACATATGCCGTTTCGGATCGTATGCAGTTGGATGCGAGCGTTGGTCTAGAACTCACTGGCGGTCATAAAAATTATCAGTCAGGTTTAGGTGTATCTTACCTGTTCTAAAAGAATCCTAAATTTTAAAACGTATAAATACAGACTGAGGATGAATTCAGCTGAATGAAACAATGGACTTATGTTGCGGCAGCGGCTGTGCTGTCGTTCAGTATGGGCGTCTCTGCTCAGGATGCATTACTTTCAGCTGAAGATGCTTTTCCTTTCTCGGTCGTCTCTGATCGTACAGATCAGGCGGAGCTGAGTTGGGATATTCCAGCGCATTATTATCTGTATCAGCACAAAATAGAGGTGAAGCAGGGCAATCAAGTTTTAGCTTTGGATTTGCCTGCTGCTGAGGATTTAAAAGATGATAACTATGGTCATACGCAGGTGTATTACCAACAGTTGAGTTTTAAAATTCCGACTCAAAAACTGCAGACCTATCAAGTCAGTTGGCAAGGCTGTGCCAAGGATCGGGTGTGTTATCCACCACAGAGCATCAGCTTTGAAACGGATGCTTCTGGCTTGGTCACACAGCAAAATCTAGCCACTCCAAGTAAACGCTTACTCGACTTTGCAGCAGAAAATAATGCCGAACAGCCTACGGCGAATCGTTTAGATCAGCAGCGGGCAGAGAATGCTGCACTGGCTTCTGATCGCTATACAGCAAGTGACCAAATGTGGTCTGAAAAATTAGCGCAAAGCTCCATATTTTATGGACTTTTGCTGTTTTTTGGACTGGGTTTTTTGCTGGCTTTTACCCCTTGTTCATTGCCAATGCTGCCGATTTTAACCTCACTGATTGTCCGCGACAGCCGAGGTTTAAAAGCATGGATGATTGCACTGACTTTTGTCACCAGTATGGCGATGGTGTATGCCATTCTCGGCTTGGTGGCATCGTCTGCAGGTTTGAATTTCCAACGTCGGTTGCAACAACCCTCGACTTTAATTGCCTTTAGCGTGCTCTTTGTAGTTTTTGCCCTGAATTTATTTGGTTTATTTGAACTGAAATTGCCACGCAGTTGGGTCAATCGCTTAGACCAAGCGCAGGCGATGCAAAAGGGCGGTAGTCTCGTTGGCGCTGGAGTCATGGGGATGATTTCAGCATTGCTAGTCGGTCCTTGTATGACAGCACCGTTGGCAGGTGCATTATTATTCATTTCCCAAACCCAAAGTCAGTGGCAAGGTGCATTATTGTTATTCACCCTCGGCTTTGGCATGGGGACCCCGCTATTGTTGGCCAGTGTCCTTGGCTCACGGGTATTGCCTAAAGCGGGTATGTGGATGAATCAAATCAAGGTGCTCTTTGCTTTCATCATGTTGGCATTGGCTTTGTATTTTATTCGACCATTGATCAGTGAAGCTTGGTTACAGTGGTTATCCCTTGCTCTGGGGCTGGTGTTTAGCGCTTATGTGCTTTGGCGCATTTTATGGCGCAGTACTCAGCTCAAATGGTTATATATCTTGGTGTTCTGTGCAGCCGTACCTTATATTCTGTACAGTCAATATCAACACAGCCAACGTTTTTTAGTCGAAGAAAATCAAAAACAAAGTGCTTGGCATGTGGCACATACAGCTGAAGAGTTTCAACGTTTATTAAGTGAAATTCCCCAAGGTCAATCCGCGATTATTGATGTCTATGCCGATTGGTGTGTGGCCTGTCAGCCGATTGAACATAAAGTTTTAAAATCGGCTGCGGTACAACAGGCTTTAGCACCGTATTACTTAATTAAGTTAGATTTGAGTCAGTATGATGCAACCCATCAAGTACTGCTCAATCAATGGGATATTTTAGGGCCACCGACCTATTTATTTTTAGATACAGCACATCAAGAGATACGTGGACTGCGTTTGACAGGTGCTTTTAGTGAGGAAGAATTGCTAGCGCAATTGGAAAAATTTAAATCGCGTGGAGAATAACAATGATGCAATTATATATTGCCAATAAAAACTATTCGACGTGGTCTATGCGACCGTGGTTGGTGTTACACGCGTTTAATTTACCCTTTCAAGAGATCTTGATTCCTTTTTCTGAAGAAGCAGATGGCGGAGCATTCAAGCAGCAAATGTTAGCCCTACATGCCAATGGTAAAGTGCCCCTACTGCAACATGACGGTGTGATGATTTGGGACTCATTGGCAATTTGTGAATATTTGGCAGAGCAGTTTCAAGATCTTCCACTGTGGCCTAAAGATCCCGCGCAACGCGCATGGGCACGTAGTATTTGCGCGGAAATGCACAGTAGTTTTATGCAATTGCGTAGCTTATGTAGTATGAATCTGCAGGCGGATTATGGTCGTCATGGTCAGAGATTATGGTTTGAACATGCCGAATTACGTGCTGAAGTAGCGCGAATCGAGCAGATTTGGTCGAGTCGTGCTGCGGTGGATGGCTTTCTATGCGGTGAATTTAGTATTGCCGATGCATTTTTTGCACCCGTGGTGACACGTTTACAGACCTTCCAGCTACCTGTGAGTGACAACACACAGCGTTATATGCAAAAGATTTTGCAGCATCCTTCTGTGGTGGAATGGATCACGGCTGCTCAACTGGAACAGCCAGTCCGTCGTATGGAACAGTATCCACGTTAAAAGCTCAACGCCACGTCTGACCTAGATAAAAGTTTTAAACCAAATGGCTAAAGCTTTGTTGTTCTGTGTACGCCATGACCATGTTACGACCACCAGCTTTAGCTGCATATAGCGCTTGATCTGCATGGGTCAGTAATTGTTGTGGTACTAATTCAGGCGTAGAAATTGCAATGCCAAAACTAGCTGTCACATGAATTGACTGACCGTCATGCCCCCAAATTTCAAGCTGTTCAATGGCTTTTCGACAGCGCTCTGCAATGAAAATCGCTTGTTCTAAGTTAGAATTTTTTAACACCAAAATAAACTCTTCCCCGCCAAAACGCCCAACTACATCACTACCGCGTAAATGTTGGTTTAATACTTGGCTGACGAGAATCAAGGTTTCATCGCCTTTATCGTGTCCATATTCATCATTGATACGTTTGAAATGGTCTAAGTCCAACAAGACCAGTGCATATGTATCTGTTTTAGCACTATCGAGCTGTTCCAAACACTGATTGATACTGCGTCGATTAAATAAATTGGTCAGTGGGTCGACTTGACTGAGTTTTTGTATCAAATGCTCACGGTGACGCCATTGGCTCAGTAAGATTTCAAATAAAGCCAGACAGGTTAATAAAATAGGAACAATGAAAAAGATCATTGAGAAGAGCCAAAAACTATTTTGATAGCCATAGGCATGAGGTTGAAAAATCGGGGCATAGGGAATAATGCCGCGAATACTTAAGTACATGCAAATAGATAAAAAAATCGTGGCTGGAATCAGCATGCTATAGACGATTTTTCGTGTAAATAGCACTAATCCAACGGTCACCAGGCTCACATAGGAGATCATGGTGGCTGGGCTCATGACACCAATTAAGTAGCCGTCACGACATAAAGAAATGACGAATAAGCCGACCGAAAGATAAGGTAAAACAAGCTGAATTTTTGGGTTTTCTTTTCCAGCATAGCAAGGCCAAATCAATAGCACCATTAAGCCAAAAAAGACGATGTTGGTCCACAATTGAGAATGGATTAGATCAAGGTTAACCCACTGCCAAAGTTCAGGTGTAAAAGAAATATATAATTTCCAAATAATCCAAAGCAGATGAATGGCTGAGCCAAGCATCAGCATGAGCATACACTTTTTCAGGATGCTCCAATTCATGACCACTTCATCTTCCAGTAAATACTGGGCGATTCTATTGCGAAGGATCATGTCACGTATGCTTGATTTCACCGTCATCCTGTGTCATTGCCCTGTTCGAGTTATCAGTTTTTTTCTTAAAGTTTATATAGATATCATTTTATAGGCTTACATTAGCATGAAAATTTACACTTGATAACGGTCAAGAACCGCTCAGTAATTTTAAATTTTTTTACGAGTTTAAAAAGATTGTTCTAAAAATAAAACATAGTGTCATAAGGATCGGGATTATTCTATTTATGAAAAGTGATTACACTAGGCTCAAGTTAATAACAACAGCTTTAGGTTTTAGTCATGAAAATTTTGCATATTGATTCAAGCATCATGGGCGACGCTTCAGTTTCGCGTCAACTTAGCGCTGAAATTGTACAACAGCTACAGCAAAAACATGGGGATGCTGCACAGGTTCAATATCTCGATTTAGCAGTACAGCAGATTCCACATCTCAGCAGTGAAATTTTGATGGGTCAAAATGCAGAACAATCGGCTTTAGGCGAGCACCTGTTACAACAGTATTTAGATGCCGATGTGGTTGTGGTTGGTGCTGCTATGTATAACTTCGGTTTGCCATCAACTTTGAAAGCATGGATTGACCGTATCAGTGTTGCAGGTCGTACCTTTAAATATACAGAACAAGGTCCAGTGGGTTTGGCAGGTGACAAAAAAGTCTATATTGCCAGCAGTCGTGGCGGTGTGTATGGCGATAACAGCCCTGTAGATTATCAAGAAGGTTTATTAAAAGCCGTGTTTAATTTCACAGGTGTCAGCGATATTGATGTGATTCGTGCCGAAGGTGTCAATATGGGACCAGATATGAAAGCACAAGCAATGGCAACAGCTCAGGCTCAAATTCAAGCCATTTAATAGATTGACATTTCCCTCTTAGGTCAGCATCTGCTGACCTTTTTTTGTGGTGACTTTGATCTGTTCTTAGGGAATTAGTTTTCAGGGATTAGTCCTGATCTAGTCGGTGTGCAAAATCGGCTAAATCACTCAGCGCACGCTGTCCTTCTTCAAACCATGGGCTAAACATTTGGAAGTTATGCCACATGCCAGTGTATAACTTGAATTCGACATCTAGGCCGGCTTCTTCTGCTTTGACTTTAAAACGCTGCGCATCATCCAATAAAATTTCTTTAGAACCCACTTGAATATGAATCGGAGGTAGTCCTTTGAGCTCTGCAAAAAAAGGCGAGACCAATGGATCAGCTCGATCGACCGAGCGGGGTACATAATAATCAATACCTGTTTCGAGGGCTTCTATGCTTAACAGCGCATCATGCTTACGGTTATAGCGTAGGGATTCACTGCTCAGCGTCAAGTCTAAAAACGGTGACATTAACACCAAACCACTGACTTGTGGAAGTTGGTCCTGTTGAATTTTAAGGGCTAAGGCAAGCGCCAAGTTTGCACCACAAGAGTCGCCTGACAAAATAATGTCTTTGGCTTGAACCCCTTGATCTAATAACACCGCATACACATCAAAAAGGGCATCGAGTGCTTCAGGGAACTGTGCTTCTGGGGATAAAGGATAATCCAAATGTAACACTTGCATTTGCGTGCGTGCCGCAACTTGAGTCAGAAACGCCCGATGCGTGTTCATCGAACCCAAGAAAAATGCGCCCCCATGAATATGAAAAATGAGTTGGGTCGATGCCTGTTGTGGTTTGATTTCTTCGGCTTTTAAGCCGGCTAAGCGAATAGGACGAATTTGTACATCCGGGTTTTGGGGAAATGCACGACACATTTGTTCCAAAGCAAACCTTAAAGTATTGGGCGGTAAATTGAATTGGCTCGGCCCACGAATTGTGGTTTTTAAAATGCTTTCTGTAATCAGTTGTTTCGTCAGTGGCGATATCTTCATTGTCTTTCCATCTTTTTCTATTTTTGGAATCGTGTGAGCATATTTACCAACACAAATTACAAGGTTACACTAAACGGTCACATACAAAAATTGATAAATTGTTGTGACTTTTGGATACTAATGTCGTCTATATCAGACCAGGGAAATAAACAAAAATGAAAAAAATTGCACTAGCATTAGGATTGATGAGTTTAGCCGCATTTGCAAATGCTGCAGATCCGCTAAATGGTACAACTTGGAAAACCATTGATGATAAAACCAAGCAGCCAAAAGCGATTGTAAAATTCACTGAGCAAAAAAATGGTACGCTTTCTGCGAGCATTCAGTCAGTTTTGACACCAGGTGAAGAGAACGCTTGTAAAAAATGTGAAGGCCCATATCACAACAAATCATTAAAAGGCTTACGTATTGTGACAGGTCTTAAAAATGTAGGTGGTACAAGCTATGAAGACGGTTCAATTTTGGATCCTCAATCAGGTAAAACTTACAAGTTAAAAGGTCAATTGGCTGATGGTGGCAAAAAGCTAGAGCTTCGCGGCTTTATTGGCGTTGCTGCTTTAGGTCGTAATCAAACATGGATTCGTGCCAACTAATTTGACATGATTCAAACAAAAAAAGCCTGACAATGTCAGGCTTTTTTATAGCCTATTTTCAGCCACAATTGAACTAGAGCCGTGCATGAGTGTGATAAAAAAATTTATTTCAATGCACGGTAAGCGCTTTCATCAAAGCCAACCAATAAATCGCTACCTGTATCGAGTACAGGACGTTTAATCATGCTGCTATGCGCTATTAAACATTGAATCAAATTTTCTTCACTGGCTAAGGCTGTCTGTTGCTCTTCTTCACTGAGTTTTTTCCATGTTGTGCCTTTTTTGTTGAGAATCACATCAGCGCCTTTGGCATTAAGCCATTTTTTTACGGTTTTAGCATCAATCGCTTCTTTTTTATAGTCATGAAATTCGTAGCTTAGGCCTAATTCGTTGAGCAAGTCGAAAGCTTTTTTCATGGTATTACAGTTTTTGATGCCATAAATTTTAAGCATGAACAGGTGTCCTCAATTATTCAAACAATAAGATAAAAATACAATTCAGCATTATCCTACAGGCTAATTCATCAATGCTCAAAGCTCGATCTGGATGTGGATTGAGAAATAAATGTTTTGCTGTAAAAGTCGCATGTAATAAATATTGGGTATTGTCATCAAAACGACATTTTGGTCTTTTAGAATAGCCTACAGAACAAAACGATGCTCAGAAAAGAAAGCGATGCAATAACAAGAAAATTCAGCTTAAGGTTGCACAGTCAAAAGTAGAAAGAAAGCGAGAATAAGAAAATGCTGTGCAGATCGAATTTTTAGCTGTTTTATTTGGGGGATGTTTGAGTCTATAGATGTGGGGACTAGATAAGAGAAAACCCGCATTTAATCATCCTGATCATGCGGGTCTCAATCCAACGTCCATTGTCACATCCTTGAAAACAAGCTAAATGATTTAGTTTGTTTTTATACTTCCTTCGGCGTCCAATCCTTTTATGTCATCCTGACATGTCCCTTTGCCGTGCGACCATAATGCTATGTTCAAGTTATGAGATAAATCCACAAATTCGTCATGTAATGTGAGAAATAAGCTCTAATTGAGTAAACAATCGTTCACTCAATTAATTGTTGGAAGCTTAAATTTTATAATCAATAATGACAGGGGCGTGGTCGCTAAACCATTCATCTTTAAATATCCAAGCATTGACTGTACGTTCTTTCCAGTCTGGTGAACATGCATGGTAGTCGATACGCCAACCCACATTTTTGGCACGCGCTTGTCCTCGGTTAGACCACCAAGAGTAAAGCTCGGCTTCTTTACGTACCTCACGGAAGGTGTCGACATAGCCAAGCTCATCATAAATATGATCGAGCCATGCACGTTCATGTGGTAAGCAGCCTGAAGCCTTTTGGTTCCCAGACCAATTTTTAATATCAATACGTTTATGCACGATGTTGTAGTCACCGCAAACAATCACTGACTTATTTTCAGCACGCCATTGCTTCAAAATTTGTTGATATTTGCCTAAAAATAGGTCTTTGCGCGCCTGAGCTTCTTCACCCGATGAACCAGAAGGCAGGTAGAGCGAGCAAATATGTGCAGTTTGTCCAAGTCCTAAATCGAACTCAGCAGAAATAAAGCGGCCTTGAGTGTCTGCCAATTCAAAACCTAAACCATCTGTCACTGAAACAAAAGGTAGGCGGCTATAAATCGCAGTACCGGCATAGCCTGGGCGTTCTGCAGGGAAAAGGTGTGTAAACCAACCTTCGGGTTTAAATTTATCGGTCCATTGTTCATGGGTAATGCGGCTTTCTTGCATGCAGATGACATCGGCATCTGAAGTTGCCATCCAGTCAAAAATACCTTTTTTTTCAGCGGAACGCAGGCCATTCACATTAATTGAAACGACACGTAAAATTTTTTGATCACTTGGATAGCTACTCTTTGGTATCATGCTCAGGTTTAACCTCAAACTTAAAAAAATGGAGCACCTCATGACAGCGCAAGCGGCATTTAATCCACAAGCTTTTATCGAACTCGCATTATCACGTGGTGTGCTTAAATTTGGTGAGTTTACTTTAAAATCGGGTCGTGTGAGTCCTTATTTTTTTAATGCAGGTCTACTAAACGATGGCGAAGCCTTATCATTATTGGCTTCTGGCTATGCAGCTAAATTAACACAATGCGATAATGTGGAAGTGGTCTTTGGCCCAGCTTATAAAGGTATTCCATTTGTAGCAGCAACGGCTGTCGCACTGTCACAGAACCATGGTGTGAGCGTACCTTGGGGCTTTAACCGTAAAGAAGCGAAAGACCATGGCGAAGGCGGTGTATTGGTTGGTGCGTCTGTTGAAGGTAAAAAAGTCTGGATTATTGATGATGTGATCACTGCGGGTACAGCGATTCGTGAAGTAGTGACTATTCTGAAAAATGCCGGTGCACAAATTGCGGGCGTATTGGTGGCGCTAGACCGTCAAGAAAAAGGTCAGGGCGATTTGTCTGCGATTCAAGAAGTACAAAAAGAGTTAGAAATTCCTGTACATGCTTTAATCACTATGAAAGATTTAATGACTTTCTTAGATGCAAAAGGCGAAACTGAAGCCTTGGCGAAAATGGAAGCGTACCGTGTTAAATACGGCATCTAATTTTTCGGGATTTCAAAAGGCAGCTGAAGCTGCCTTTTTTACGTCTTTAAATGATGATTGTTGCATCTAAATAATAAAAAACGTGAAATATTGCTTAAAAAGTAGGCGTTAAACGTGAAGAATCAATAAAAAGCCGTCTCAGTGCGCTATTTACTGAAACGGCTTTAGTTAAAGTATTGATGCTTATAGAAAATTTAAAGAATTTCGTATAACGTGTATTATGTTAATTTTAGGAAAGCTCACTAATCATCAAATTAAAAATATAAGAGAGACTTATGGACTCATATCTTAATTCAGAAGCTGGTTTTCCTGCTGGAACACGTATAAATACGGATAAAGGTTTAATCTCCATTCAGGATATTAACATTGGAGACTTAGTACTGTGTAAACCCCAAAATGAACAAGGGAAACTATGTTACAAACCTATTTTAAGAATGGTGGCTTATGAAAATAAAGGATTGTGGAAATTACATTATTTTGAAATTAAAGCTAATACTGACATATCCAAGCTGCATAAAGGTAAGTTATTACAGCTCTCTCATAAAGGTAAGTTAAGCGGTGTAAGTGTTACAGCGAATTATCTATTCAGGGTTAAAGATAGTGGTTGGACACGTGCAGATGAATTACAAAAGGGTCAGATTATCGAAACGATGAATCCTGATGTAGTCGCTCTAGTTTTCATGGTTAATCCATTACGAAAAACTAGTATGCCCAATATTGCAGGTGGTTATCATGTTCGTAATGTATTTGATGCTGAGCGTAAAGGTTTTGATATTAAAGATGTTGATTATTTTGATTTGTTTGAATATGACAAAACAGGATTATGTGGAATTCCGGATCAGAATGCACCTAGCCCATTAAAAATGAATGGTCAAAACGTTTATGTTTTAGAAGAAACGTTTAGGCAGAAAGTTTATAACTTTGAATTGGCAGATTGTGATACCTACTTTATTTTTAATGATGGTTTATGGGTTCTCAACCCTAACTGTACTAAAGCTAATAGTTGATTATAAACAATATGAGAAATCTATTAACCAATTTTCCCATTTAACATAATGGCTGTTATACAAAATTAAAAAAATACATAAAAATTAATACTATATACTCAATTTTTCAATTTCCTATAACATGTGTTATGTTAATTTTAGGAAAACTTACAGAATGTATAATTTAAAGATTATGGTTTGGGTGATCCTTATCTTAGTAATCTTATGGGGAATACAATGGATGTTTCATGGCTTTCCAACAGGAAATTAAAGCTATACATTGATGATTTCGTATAATCCGTATTATGTTAATTTTAGGAAAGCTCACTAATCATCAAATTAAAAATATAAGAGAGACTTATGGACTCATATCTTAATTCAGGGGCTGGTTTTCCTGCTGGAACACGTATAAATACAGACAAAGGTTTAATCGCCATTCAGAACATTAAAGTCGGAGATTTAGTACTGTCAAAGCCAAAAAATGGTGACGGAGAGTTATGCTATAAACCTGTTATAAGAATATCTACTTGTGAGAATAGTGAGATTTGGGAGCTAACCTATTTCCAAATTAAAGCAAATACAGATTTATCAAAATTAAATAAAAGCAAATTATTGCAACTTTCTCGCAAAGGAAAAATGGTCAGTAATATGCTGAGGTCTAATCAGACATTCTGGGTTAAGAATATTGGATGGACGCGCTTGGATGAGTTGAAGAACGGTCAAGCTATAGAAACATCTGATCAAGAAATCATTGGTCTTGTTTTTATGGTGAATCCATTACGAAAAACAAGTATGGAAAATGTGGCTGGAAGTTACCATCCTAGCAATATATTTAATGCGGATAAAAAAGGTTTTGATATTGAAAATGTTGAATATTTTACTTTTATCAAATATGGCTTAGAAGGACCTATCGAATGTATAGGTGATGATAATGTACCTAGTCCAATATGTGTTAATGGTGAAAGTGTTCACGTTCTCTCAGAGGCATTCCGATTAAAAACTTACAGCTTTGACGTTGAGGATGATTATACTTGCTTTATTACGAAGCTAGGATTGTGGGTTAATAATACTGCCTATAAATAATATAAGAAATAAATTACTAATTTTCTTATTTAACATAATGGCGATTATACGAAATTTCGTTATTCCTAGCAGGTAAAACAATCATATGCCTTATCAGAACTTAAATATTATGTATGACTTCGGACCAATCGACGTAAAGGTCATAGAAATTTTTGAGCAAGATAATAAAATTAATTTTCCTTTAAGTTATAAAAAGCTGATTGCTTCCCACAATGGGGTGCAATTTATTGAGAATAGCTTTGAATATTCTGATTCTAACAATGAAGTTGGAGAATCTAGCATAGCCTTTTGTTGTTTTGGACAAGGGGTAGGAGGTGATCATATTGAAAACTGTCAAGATCAGGATATATATGGCCATGATAAGATAGTCGTCTTTGGACTAAATGGTTGTGGTGACTATATCGGATTTGACTACAGATCTGACGTTAATAATCCGAAAGTAGTTCTTATGTACCATGATCAATATATCAAGGATCAACATGGACAGCCTAAATTAGAATTGATAGAAGTATGTGATAGTTTTGATAATTTTTTGAACTTACTAAGATAGCTTAAATTATTAGCCTGAGACTATATTTAACATAAAATCTCTTATACGAAACTCTCTTCATCACACTTCTTACATTCCAACATTACCCCTAACTTTTCTTTCCGTCCTTGCTCAGTGATAACCCAAGGACGGTTTTGCCATGGAGGATCATGGCGGACATGCTGTGTATGACCACAAGCTAAAATGGCATACCAATGATTTTCATCATCCAAGGCAAAATCAACAATGGCTTGCTGCATATTAAACACCTATCTAAATTAAAATGATGCTGAAAAGGGAAAAGATTTCATGTTGAGCAATCACAACGGCTTGAATATCGAATTGCAAAATAGACTGTGAAATTTGGTTTATTTCTGGCGCACACTTAGGCCGCGACAATTCTATTTTTCCCGCCATGTTTAGCTTTATACAGCGCTAGATCAGCACGTTGAATTGTATCTTCGTAGGTGCAATCTTCAGGCATGATGGTTGTCACTCCTATGCTCACGGTGACATGCGCGTTATCTATTGAAAACCGACTTAATTCTTTTCTGGAATGTTCATGAATCCGTTTGGCAAACTGGATGGCCTGCTCGCAGCCCGTGTTGGGCAAGGCGACCACAAACTCATCTCCACCTAAGCGGCAGGCGCAATCGGTCTTACGCAGCGTTAAACGAAGAATATCTGCGACTGCTCGGATTGCCTCATCACCAACATGATGGCCTTTGCTGTCGTTGATCTTTTTGAGGTTATCAAGATCGAACATCAAGATCGAGGTCTGTATGGAATGCCGTAGGTATGATTCATAATGTAATGCTAAGTCATGTTCTAATTTTCTTCGGTTGAAAAGACCGGTTAACTGATCTGTATGGCTGAGTTCTTTCAGCTTGATTTCCAGGTTGTGACGCGCTGAAATATTACTTGCGACCCAAAGTACAACGTCTTCTTCATCTACCGAAAAACTGAGAGCTTGGATGCGCACCTCAAACCAAATGGACTCTTCAGGACCATAATCGGGCAGACCTTTTACATCCCTATTGCTCAATTCGTACTCTTCGATGAGTAGATTTCCTGACGCTAGAGCTTGGTCGATCAGTTGCATAAACAAGTTGGCTTTATCTGGCTTGATCACATCTGAAATATAGGTACCAACAAGACCGGAACCATCGTGGTAATAGCGATTATCGCGCCCACCAAAAACCGCAACGTATTTTCCACTACGCGATATGACAAAAGCAGGGTCTGGCAAAGCATCAAGAATGATAGCCATCTGCTCAATGTTAATCATTAATTAATTCTATTTCTTTATTTACAATAATTAACACAATAGCTAAAAAAAATAAAAAGCACGTGTTTTTTCACCAAAAATAGTGATGAGTGAGATGTAGGTGTGATGAATATCTGTCTCAATTGTTTGGCATCTATTTACGCAGGCCTAACACCATAATGCTTTCACGGCTTATTTCCGTTATAGAGATAAGGCAGATGATAGAAATGTTTTGAATTATCGTCTGCATCACACGAATCCATACATACACATGCAAAATCAGAATAAACAAAAGAAAAATCTCGGCTATACTCGTTCATAAATTGATAATGAACAGAGCACTGAATAATGCGTGTACTTGTTGTGATGGATCCCATCGAAAATGTAAACCTAAAAAAAGATACCTCAATGGCGATGCTATGGGCAGCAGCACGTCGTGGACATGAGCTAGGCTATGCATTACAGCAAGATTTATATATCGATCAAGGCAAAGCCTTTGGTTTGATTTCTCCGCTAAAAGTTTTTGAAGACTACAACCACTATTACGAACTCGGCGAAAAACAAAAAGAATCGATTGCTGCTTATGATGTGGTTTTGATGCGTAAAGATCCGCCGTTTGACATGAACTTTGTCTACACCACCTATATTTTGGAACAGGCTGAACGCGAAGGTGCATGGATTATTAACAAGCCACAAAGCCTACGTGACTGCAATGAAAAATTGTTTGCGACACAATTCCCTGAACTTCAAGTACCAACCTTGGTGACTTCACAGCAAAGTCTGATTCGTGAATTTTTACAAGAACATGGTGATGTGATCGTGAAACCATTAGACGGCATGGGTGGTATGGGCATTTTTCGTTTATACCAAGATGGCGTAAACATTGGTTCAACCATTGAAATCCTGACCAATAACGGCACACAGCCGATTATGGCGCAGCGATACATCCCCGAAATTGTGGATGGTGACAAACGCATTTTGATGATCAATGGAGAGCCAGTGCCGTATTGTTTGGCGCGTATTCCGCAAAATGGTGAAGTGCGTGGTAACTTGGCGGCAGGTGGTTTGGGCGAGGCGCGTCCATTGACCGAAAATGATAAAGCCATTGCAGCCAAAGTCGGGCCATTCCTTCGTGAAAAAGGCTTAGTCTTTGTTGGTTTGGATGTGATTGGTAATTACGTGACTGAAATCAATGTCACCAGTCCAACCTGCGTACGTGAAATTGATGCGCAATTTGGTACCTCGATTGCCGATGATTTATTTGATGTCCTTGAGGCAGGTTTAAAAGCTTAATTTTGCACTAGATTTAAAAGAGTCCTCCACGGGCTCTTTTTTTGTCCTGCCCTCAGGGGAGGGGAGCTTAAAAAGCAAAAAAATGTAAGTGAATGCAATTAAAGTGAAAAATTGTCTGATTTTTTTTCAATTCTCATAGATTAATAATAAAACTAGTTTAAACTTTTAAAATAGTAGAAAAAAACAATCATACGCCTGTTGAAAAAAAGTAAATTACCTTTCACGGTCATGCGTTTGTGATTACAATTGTTTGCTTAAAATCGAATATCATTAGCCTCTTTTTAGAATTGAAGAATTAGACAGTGACCGAAGTAACGCAAGTAAAGCCGAAACATGTCATGATGATGGCTGCCGGAACCGGTGGTCATGTCTTTCCAGCGCTCGCTGTTGCCAAAGAGTTGCAACAACAAGGCTGTGAAGTTTCTTGGCTCGCAACGCCAACAGGCATGGAAAATCGCCTGCTTAAAAATCATAATATTCCAATTTATCAAATCGATATCCAGGGCGTACGCGGCAATGGAGTCGTGCGTAAGCTGATGGCACCGTTTAAAATTCTCAAAGCCACTTTGAGTGCCATGCGTTATATGAAACAACTCAAAGTCGATGCTGTTGCAGGCTTTGGGGGTTACGTGGCTGGGCCAGGTGGCTTGGCAGCTCGTGCATTGGGCATACCAGTCATTATCCATGAACAAAATGCTGTAGCAGGTTTTACCAATACGCAGTTGTCACGTGTGGCTAAAATTGTCTGTCAGGCATTTCCAAATACCTTTCCTGCACAAGATAAAATCGTAACCACAGGTAATCCTGTACGTAAGGAAATTACAGAAATTTTAAATCCGTCATGGCGTTACCAAGAGCGTGAAAAAGCTGGGTTGCCATTACGGGTTTTAATTGTAGGGGGCTCACTGGGGGCACGTGCCTTAAATGAATGTGTGCCGGCTGCTTTGCAACAATTAGAACAGCCCCTGAGTGTATATCATCAGTGTGGTCAAAATAATGCTGAAAGCACATTGGCTCGTTATGCAAACGCACCTGAACATATAAAAGTTGAAGTTCAGCCGTTTATTGAGGATATGGCAGCAGCCTATTCTGCAGCGGATTTGATTATCTGCCGTGCTGGTGCACTAACCGTCACTGAAATTGCGACAGCGGGTGTAGCAGCCGTCTTTGTTCCTCTGCCAAGTGCAGTGGATGACCATCAAACTGCAAATGCAGGGTTCTTGGCCAATATCAATGCTGCAAAAATTTGCCCACAAGCGGACATGACCGCAGAAAGTTTAACAGCGTTGTTGAAGCCGCTGATGAATCGCCAACGACTTATGGAAATGGCGGTTAAGGCTCGACAACAGGCACAACCCAATGCGACACAGCACGTGGTTGGTTTAATTCAAAATTTGTAAAATTCGAGTAATCTATGTCTCCATCAACGCCTGCCGATCAAGCGAAAAAACTCATTAAAGTGCCAGAAATGCGCCGTATTAAACACATCCATTTTATTGGGATTGGTGGTGCGGGCATGTGCGGTATTGCAGAAGTATTGAAAAACCAAGGCTATAAAGTTTCAGGTTCAGATATTAAAGCGTCGAAAACCACGGCTCAGCTTGAAGAAAATGGCATTCAAGTTTTCATCGGTCATGCTGCTGAAAATATTCAAGGTGCCAATGTAATCGTGGTATCAACAGCCATTGATTCTGAAAACCCGGAAGTGAAAGCGGCGATTGAAACCCGTACACCTGTCGTGCGTCGTGCAGAAATGTTGGGTGAATTAATGCGTTACCGTCATGGTATTGCCGTTGCGGGGACGCATGGTAAAACCACGACAACCAGTCTTGTGACATGCATGTTGGCAGAAGAAAATCTGGACCCAACTTATGTCATTGGTGGTTTGTTAAATCGTACTGGTGTGAATGCTGCATTGGGTGCAAGTCGTTATATCGTGGCCGAAGCGGATGAATCAGATGCATCTTTCCTGCATTTACAGCCGATGGCAACGATTGTCACCAATATCGATGCTGACCATATGGATACTTATGGCGGTAGTTTCGATGTATTGAAAGATACCTTCGTACAATTCTTACAGCGTCTTCCATTTTACGGTTTAGCCGTGATGTGTGGTGATGATGCCAACATCCGTGAAATTATGCCGCGTATTGGTCGTCCTGTCGTGACTTATGGTTTCAATGAAGACAACGACATTCGTGCTGTTGATGTGGCTCAAGAAGGCATGCAATCACACTTTACCGTTTTGCGTAAAGACCGTGAGCCGTTACGTTTAACCATTAACTTGCCGGGTCTTCATAACATCTTAAATGCCTTGGCAGCGATTGGTATTGCAACGGATGAAGGTGTTTCTGATGCTGCGATTGCGCGTGCCTTAGAAAGCTTCAGTGGTGTAGGTCGTCGTTTCCAAGTACAAGGCGAATTTGAAGTTGAAGATGGCTTGGTGAAATTGGTCGATGATTATGGTCACCATCCAAAAGAAGTCGAAGCGACCATTAAAGCGGCACGTGCAAGTCATCCAGATCGTCGTTTGGTGATGATGTTCCAACCGCACCGTTTTAGCCGTACGCGTGACTGTTTTGATGACTTCGTCGATGTCTTGTCACAAGTCGATCAACTGTTGTTATTAGAAGTTTATCCTGCGGGTGAAAAACCAATTGTGGGTGCGGATAGTCGTGCATTGGCTCGAAGCATTCGTCTACGTGGTGAAGTTGAGCCGATTCTCATCGATCCAGTAGAAGGCAACTTACAAGCAGTAATGAAAAAAGTGTTACAAGCAAATGACTTGTTATTAACACAGGGCGCAGGTAATGTTGGAGCAATCTCAATCGAACTTGCTCAAAACAATCTCTATGTAAAATGATCATCGCTTGGTGATCCAAAGTTTGTTTAGACCGTAGATAAAAGTTTAAGGATATAAACGTGTCAAATGCTTCAAAATTCGGCAAAGTTGCCGTGTTATTAGGTGGGAAATCTGCCGAACGTGAGGTTTCTCTCGATAGTGGTAAAGCTGTACTTGAAGCATTGGTGCGTTCGGGTGTAAATGCCGAAGCATTCGATCCGCAGCAACGCAGTGTGACTGAGTTGGTGGCTTATGACCGTGCATTTATCGTACTTCATGGCCGTGGTGGTGAAGATGGTCAAATTCAGGGTACTTTGGAATGGTTAAACATTCCGTACACTGGAACGGGCGTTCAAGGCTCGGCGATTGGTATGGATAAAGTCAAAACTAAACAAGTTTGGCAAGGTTCAGAACTACCGACAGCACCATATCGTATTGTCAGTAAAGATTCAGATTTACAAGAAATTGTAGATTCAATTGGTTTGCCATTTATCATCAAGCCCGTGCATGAAGGTTCGAGCATTGGTATGAGCAAAGTTGAAAAAATTGAAGACTTTGCAACCGCAATTGCAAAAGCGACCCAGCATGATGCAGTCGTGATGGCAGAAAAATGGATTACCGGACGTGAATTTACCATTGTGATTTTAAATGGTCAGGCTTTACCGGTGATTCGTTTAGAACCGCCTGCAGATGTGGCTTTTTACGATTACGAAGCGAAATATAACCGTAACGATGTGCAATATGGTATTCCATGTGGCTTGACTGAAGATGAAGAAAAGCGTTTACAAGCTTTATCTTTACGCGCTTTCCAAGCGGTAGGTGCGAGTGGTTGGGGTCGTATTGACGCGATGCAAGATGCAGAAGGAAACTTTTGGTTACTTGAGGTAAATACCGTTCCGGGTATGACCAGTCATTCTCTAGTACCAAAAGCAGCCAATGCCGTAGGTTATAGTTTTGATGATCTTTGTGTCGCAATTTTGGAACAAACCCTAACAGGTGCGGCACACTAAATTATGGCTCAACTTCCTGCGTCAATGCGCCGTAAACGTGCAGCAACGACATCGATACATGACAAACCACCGACACGTAAGGAAAAGCTTACCAATGTGGGTGGATGGCTGTTGTTGTTTATTGCATGTGTGGTCTTGATTGCCGGAATTTGGGGGCTATATAAAGTCATGACGGATGCACGTGTGGCTGAACTTGATGTGGTGGGTGTGCGGAGCGCCCAAGAAAAACAACAAGTCATATCATACGTTTCACCGATGATGACTGAAAACTATTTTACCTCTGATTTACGTGTCATTCGTGACCGTACTTTAGAAATCTCTTGGGTCGATCGCGTGGTGGTATCGCGTGCTTGGCCAAATGCAATTCGTGTACGGGTGATGCCGCGTCAAGCGATTGCACGTTGGGGAACTGGGCGACTGTTAAGCGACAGTGGTGATGTATTTGCCGAATTAACCCCGACCAATCATCAGAATTTGCCGTTATTGCATGGGCCGACGAGTCAGTCCAAAATGATGATGCGTCGCTATAATGAAATTAATCAATTATTTATGCCTGTTGGCATTCGTTTAAAAGAATTATATTTAACCGAACGAATGACTTGGTTTATGCAGTTTGATTCAGGCTTACGCGTGATTGTCGATCAAGATCAGACCATGAGTAAGTTGCAGCGTTTAAGTTATCTCGCACATAGTGACTTAAAACCTGTTTGGCCACGAATTTCTGCCATCGATTTGCGCTACCGAAATGGTTTAGCGATTCAATGGAAAAACTCTGTGCCAGCAAAGTCGGTAAATGGTCAGTTTGTTGTAACCAGTGATGACATAGGCATTGCGAATGCAGCGCCTGTAAAGCCATAATGATCGGCTTTATAAGTAGAGGCTTTAAGCCATAAATTAAACAAACATGTGAATGGTAGTAGTAAATAATGAATGAAGCTGTTCCCTCGGTTGTTGCGATTGACATTGGGACACACAAAGTTTCAGTTTTGATTGGTAAGGTACACGCGCCAGACAATATCCAAGTGGTAGGGATGGCGACCGCTCGTAACCGCGGCATGAATAAAGGGAAAATTGTCAGTCTCGATAAAGTTGTTACCGCAATTAAAAATGCAGTGCAGGAAGCGGAAGATATGGCGGAATGTCGTGTACATTCTGCGTGGATTTCCATTCCCAGTGCTGAACTAAAAAGTTTTTATGCCTCTGGTCGTACTCCAATTGAAAATAATGACCATGCGATTACCACCAATGAAGTGGTGCGTGCTTTAGAACTGGCCAAAGCCAGTCATTTAACATCTGACCATTATTTGGTGAGTGCTGTACCTTTAGGTTTTGAACTAGATGATGAACCTGAATGGGTGTTAAACCCGATTCGCATGTCAGCACGGAGTATGACAGGACATTATCATTTGATGATGTTGCCCATCAGCACCATGCAGAATTTGGATCGCGCATTAAAAGGTGCCAATATTGGTGTTGAACGCATGGTCATTTCATCATTAGCAACAGCTGAAGCCAGTTTGCTTAAAGATGAAAAAGAATATGGTGTGTGCTTGGTTGATATTGGTGCTGGTACGACCAACATTGCGGTGTATTTAGATGGTCGCTTGGCGATGACACACACCTTGCAACGTGGCGGTGAGCATGTAACACGTGATATTGCTGCTGTATTGCAAACCACAACAGAAGAAGCTGAACGCATTAAGCTGTTGTATGGTTGTGTTGATCTGAAAGTGGTTAAACCTGAAAGTATGATTCAGTTCCAAGGTATTGATGGTCCACAAACCATTAGCCGTATTGAACTGACCGAAATCATTATTGCGCGCTATGAAGAAATCTTTAATCAAGTGCGTAATGAGTTGGTCGATCATGGTGCGATTCATGGGTTATACCATGGTGTTGTACTCACAGGTGATGCCTGCCAAATTGAAGGGATGGTGACATTTGCGCGTCGGATGTTAGGTGTTTCTGCACATTTAGGTAACCCACCTATGCAAGTGTATGCTGATGATCAACAGCAAGCCGCTTTACGTCGTTCACAATACGCGACTGCCGCAGGTCTGTTAATTTTCAGTCAAAGTGAAACACAAGATACGATCGTTGAGCCAGAAGATACGGAAAAACTTTCAGTATTGAATCGGGTAAAACGTGCATGGTCGGGCTTCAATGACACCTTGAAGTCGATCTTTTAAGTTGAAATATTTGGGAATATTGTTGGGAAGTTGTACGGATTATTGCTTGTACTTGACAAGCTGGAACTTGGACAGCATTCTAAAAAACAATTTTTATTAAGATCAAGGCAGTATACGGGCTGAAGTGTCTGCCAATTATGGATTAGGAATTTTTTAGGCATGGCCTCATTTGAATTTTTAGAAGATGATCAAAGCGACAGCAACGGTCAAGCCCGTTTCACAGTATTCGGTGTAGGTGGTGCTGGCGGTAACGCTGTGCAACATATGTTGGAATCAGATATTGAAGGTGTAAAATTTGTTTGTGCCAATACAGACAAACAAGCACTCGACCGCATGAATGCACAATTTAAAATCCAACTCGGCGAGCAAAGTACTCGTGGTTTGGGTGCAGGTGCAAATCCACAAGTGGGTCAAACTGCTGCTGAAGAAAGCCGTGAGTTGATTCGCCAACACCTTGAAGGTACGGACATGGTGTTTGTGACTGCAGGTATGGGTGGTGGTACAGGTACAGGTGCTGCGCCAGTTGTTGCTGAAATTGCCAAAGAAATGGGTATCTTAACTGTAGGTGTGGTGACGACTCCGTTTAACTTTGAAGGTAAACGTCGTCAGCAGTCTGCTGAGAAAGGTATTGAAGCACTTGAGCAACATGTTGATTCTCTGATTATTATTCCGAACCAACGTCTACTTAAAGTATTCCGCGATATTTCAATGAAAGATGCCTATAAAAAGGCAGACGATGTATTGTTAAATGCGGTGCGTAGTATCTTTGATCTTGTCGTGCGTCCGGGTCATATCAACCTTGACTTCGCCGATTTGAAAACTGCCATGAGTACACGTGGTTATGCAATGATGGGTGCAGGTTCTGGTCGTGGTGAAAACCGTGCGCGTCAAGCTGCTGAACAAGCGATCCGTAGCCCATTGTTAGATAACGTGACCATCATGAATGCAAAAGGCATTTTGATTAACGTTACAGGTGGCGATGACGTAACCTTCGGTGAAATTGAAGAAATCACTGATGTGGTGAACCAAATTGTGGATCTTGATGAAGGTCAAGTATTCTACGGTACGGTATTTGATCCAGATGCACGTGATGAAATTAGTGTAACGGTGATCGCAACGGGTTTAACTCGTAATTCTGCCGATTCTGCTGAGCCAGTGAAACGCCCTGTCGCACAAGCAACGCGTACAGTCGCTTCTGCACAAGTACCTGTAGATGAAGATGATGTGCCAGCGATTCAACGTCAGCACAATGAAGCAGCAGCTCCAGCTGCAGCAGCATCCAATTCACGCCCTACGCCAATGAGTATTCAAGACTATTTGAAAAATCAGCAGCGTAAATAACATAAATTCAATGACTTAAATGTCTGTTGATTACAAAAGGTAGCTGATCAGCTACCTTTTTGTTTTTTATCAATGGCTAAATATGCTAACGTATAGCGGTTTTGTGAACTGATGATAGAAGACACATGTTGAAACAACGTACCCTGAAACGCATCGTGAAAGCGAGTGGCATCGGACTGCATAGTGGGCAAAAAGTGATGATAAACTTTGTGCCACATCATGCCGATGGGGGGATTGTGTTTCGTCGTATCGACTTAAATCCACCGATTGATATTCCAGCCGATGCTATGCTGATTCAAGAAGCATTCATGTGTTCTAACTTGGTGCAAGAAAATGCCAAGGTGGGCACAATTGAGCACATTATGAGTGCGATTGCTGGTTTAGGGATTGATAACCTGATCGTGGAAGTGTCGGCGTCTGAAGTGCCCATTATGGATGGGAGTGCCGGCCCGTTCATTTATTTGCTTATGCAAGGTGAACTACAAGAACAAAATGCACCTAAAAAATTCATAAAAATACGCAAACCTGTCGAAGCACTGATCGATGATAAACGTGCTGCCTTCCAACCCCATGACGGTTTCCAATTAAATTTTACGATTGATTTTGACCATCCTGCATTTAAGAAAGAATTTCAGTCGGCAACCATCGACTTTTCAACCGAAACATTTGTCTATGAAGTTAGTGAAGCGCGGACTTTTGGCTTTATGAAAGATTTGGACTACCTAAAAGCTAATAATTTGGCTTTAGGGGCGAGTCTCGAAAATGCCATTGGTGTAGATGACAATGGTGTGGTCAATGAAGAAGGCTTACGCTTTTCGGATGAGTTCGTTCGTCACAAAATATTAGATGCTGTGGGTGATTTATATTTGCTCGGTCATCAAATTATTGCGAAATATGATGCCTATAAGTCAGGTCATGCATTAAATAATCAGTTATTACGCAATGTCAAAAGTGATCCAGACAGCTATGAAATTGTAACATTTGATGACATTAAAGATTGCCCAATTAGTTATGTGAATGTGACATAAGTCATTGTCTTATAATAGTGATGTTATATTGTATCATTTATAAGTGTTAAGTCTGTCACATTCTGAATATTCAAATTTATCTGTTACAACTCGGTGGTTACTTTTTATTGCTTGCCAAACGCAGCATTGCTTGGCTAAGCTTAGGGTCGCTCACAAAGTCAGCAGCATTACGGAGTAAATCCTGAGTTTCTGTACTGAGGGTTCTTGAAATTTTTTCAGGGGAATGGGGCGTTGGAGACGGAGTTCTCAGACGAACTTGAATCTTGTGTAAATCCTTGAATTCGTATATTTGTGATAACTGTGCAATATATTGCTTTTGTAAATAGGCCAACTGACTTATCAGTGCCTGATTTTCACCAGTTAATATAAGTACACCGTTTATATAACAAACGACTTGCCATTGATCCGGTTGGGGTAATAGCGGTTGGACAATTTTCGTAAGCTTCTGCCATACAGCAACTTGCGTTGAGAGAAACGAAAAGTTTCCTGTTTTTATGTGTTTTCTTGTTGGTTGAAAGACGTTGACAGGTTCTGACATACATATTTCCTACATGTTTATGTCTTAATCTTATGCGCTCCTTTTGGCTGATATCAAGGACGAAATCACACAAGGAACAAAAGAGAACAGTTTATAGAGGTTTTTTATGCATTTACGACGTATTTTATTGGCGTTTTCATTGGCTGCTTCGGCCGCTTCAGTCGCTTTTGCAGATTTAGTTGAATTAAATCAAGCAGATTCATCATCAGATCGTATTGAACAGTTAACTCGCACTTTGTCTCAAGGTGCTTACTCTGAAAGCAATGATATTGATATTCCAGCAGAAACTAAGTTGAATGTTAAAATTCGTGAAAAATCAATTGAGCTCAACAATGCGACAATCGCAAAAAAATACGGTTCAAGCAATTCCTCTAAAAACTATTCAGCAAGTTCAAATAATCCATATTCATGGTTAATTGCCCACCCACTTCCAGACATGAAGCGTGTAAGTTCAAACTATGGTGGTCGTACCATGGGTGGCCGTGCAGAAAATCATTCAGGTTTAGATCTTTCTGCGGCTAGTGGCACACCTATTTATGCAACGGGTCCAGGCATTGTAACAAAGTCAGGTTGGGGCACAGGTTATGGTCAATATGTTGAAATTAACCATGGTAATGGTTACCTGACACGTTATGCACATGCATCACGCTTAATTGCACGTGTAGGCGACCGTGTTGCTGCGGGTGAGCATATTGCTAACGTTGGTTGTACTGGTCGTTGTACTGGCCCACATTTACATTACGAAGTAGTGAAAGATGGTCAACGTAAAAATCCATCAACGTATTTAGCGATGTTACCATAAGCACATATAACATCTATATACGAAGCCATTGTCTGAACCTCTACAGACAATGGCTTTTTTATTTATCGCTAATAACTATAAAATTATCATTTTAAAAAATATTGTCTGTATGAAAAATGGCGAAAATTGACCCAAAAATGTAAATTTGTGTAATTGTTAATCAATGAGTATTTAGTAAATAAATAACAGAGCTATTTCGTATTCATTTGTGGCGATAACTGAGCCTAGCCAAAATATGGTACTAATAGAGCCATATATTTAGCACATAGGATAGGTGAAGTATGGCGTTTTATGGCGATACAGATGCGCAAGAAACCCAAGAATGGCAGGACGCATTTGATTCAGTTTTACAGCACATGGGAACTGACCGCGCTGCATTTTTGCTTGAAAAACTCTATCAACAAGCGATTGCTAAGCACGTTCCCATTCAGCGACTAAATACTCCTTACTTAAATACCATTTCAGTTGAAGAACAGCCACCTATGCCAGGTGATTCGGATATGGAGCGCCGTATTCGTGCGTTGATCCGCTGGAATGCCTTAGCGATGGTACTGCGTGCCAATAAAACAGGTGATGACTTAGGTGGTCACTTGGCAAGTTTTGCATCATCTGCAACTTTATATGACGTGGGCTTTAACCACTTCTTCCGTGCCAATAGCGACAGCTTTGGCGGTGACATGATCTATTATCAAGGTCACTGTGCGCCGGGTATCTATGCACGTTCGTTCTTAGAAGGTCGTTTGACTGAAGAACACTTAAATAATTTCCGTCGTGAAGTCGGCGGTAAAGGTTTGCCTTCATACCCACATCCATATTTGATGCCAGATTATTGGCAATTCCCAACCGTATCGATGGGTCTAGGTCCAATCATGTCGATCTATCAAGCACACATCCAAAAGTACTTGATGAATCGTGGCCTGATCAAAGAAGAAAACCGTAAAGTTTGGGCTTACCTCGGTGATGGTGAAATGGATGAACCTGAAAGTACAGGTGCCATTTCACTTGCAGGTCGTGAAAAGCTCGACAATCTGATTTGGGTTGTGAACTGTAACTTACAGCGTCTAGATGGCCCAGTTCGTGGTAATGGTAAAATTATTCAAGAACTTGAATCATTGTTCCGTGGTGCAGGCTGGCGTGTGATTAAGGTGGTATGGGGTCGTCATTGGGATCCACTACTAGCAAAAGATGATTCAGGTGCCTTAAAAGCGGTGATGGAAGAAGCGGTCGATGGTGACTTCCAACGCTATCAAGTGAAAGGCGGTGCGTATACGCGTGCACATTTCTTTGGTAAGTATCCTGAAGCTGAAGAGTTGGTGCGCAACTTAAGCGATGAAGATATTGATAACCTGAACCGTGGTGGTCATGACCCATTCAAAGTGTATGCGGCTTATGCCGAAGCGATGAAGGAAACGGGTCAGCCAACAGTTATCTTGGCAAAAACAGTCAAAGGTTATGGTTTGTCGGAAGAGATTGAAGCAGTCAATAAGACGCATCAAATCAAGAAAATGCAGCTTGAGTCGTTGAAATACGTGCGTAACCGTTTCAACTTGCCATTTACCGATGAACAGCTTGAAGAAGTGCCATTCTACCGTCCAAGTGAAAATTCACCTGAAATTAAATACATGAAAGCACGTCGTGAGGCATTGGGTGGTTATTTACCTGCACGTCGTAAAGAAAGCGAGCAGCTGGCGATTCCTGAATTGTCTGTGTTTGATGCGGTACTCAAAGGCAGTGGCGGTAAAGAGCAATCGACGACCATGTTGATGGTACGTTTGATTTCATCATTATTGAAAGAAAAAGCCATTAAAGATCGTGTCGTACCAATCGTGCCAGATGAAGCGCGTACTTTCGGTTTGGAAGGTATGTTCCGTCAGTTGGGGATCTATGCTGCGCATGGTCAAAAATATACCCCTGAAGACCAAGAACAGTTGATGCATTACCGTGAAGCCAAAGATGGTCACATGCTACAAGAAGGGATTAACGAAGCGGGTGCGATGAGTGCTTGGGCTGCGTTAGGAACAAGTTATTCAACCAATAACTTGCCAATGATTCCGATGTATATGTACTACTCGATGTTCGGTTTCCAGCGTATTGGCGATATTGCATGGGCGGCAGGTGATGCGCAGGCGCAAGGTTTCTTGCTCGGTGCAACTGCGGGTCGTACAACACTGAACGGTGAAGGTTTACAGCACCAAGATGGTCATTCACATATCTTGGCAAATACGATTCCAAACTGTATTTCTTATGACCCATGTTTTGGTTATGAGTTGGCAGTAATCGTACATGATGGTTTAAAACGCATGTACGTGAACCAAGAGCGCGTGTTCTATTACTTAACAGTAATGAATGAAAACTACGAACACCCTGCTATTCCTGAAGGTGCTGAAGAAGGCATTAAACGTGGTATGTATCTCTTCGAAGAAGATGAGAAAGCAACGGTTCAGTTGATGGGTTCAGGTGTGATTCTGCGTGAAGTGATTAAAGCAGCGAAAATACTTCGTGATGAATATCAAATTCATTCAAATGTGTGGAGCGTCACTAGCTTTAACGAATTAGCTCGTGATGGTATGGCGTGTGAAGAATACAACCGCCTACATCCATTGGCTGAAGATACGAAAGAAGCTTGGATCTCTCAATTACTTCGTGAAAAAGACGGTATTGTGGTATCGGCAACCGATCACATGCGTGCTTATAGCGAACAAATCCGTGCTTATCTTCCAGACAATCGTCCGTTCGTTGCATTAGGCACAGATGGTTATGGTCGTTCAGATACACGTGGCAACTTACGTAGCTATTTTGGTGTTGATGCCGCACATATTGTGGTAGCAACATTGAAAAAACTCGCGGATGAAGGCGAAGTTGATGCGCGTTTAGTCAAAGATGCCATCTCAAGCTTTGAACTAGATACTGACCGTCCAGTGGCATGGGCTCCGCAGGAAACGCCGGAACTGCATGCTGTGGCTGACTACAAAGAGGAGAACTAATCATGCGAATTACGACTCCTGATATTGGTGTAGATAAAGCAACGGTCGCTGAGATTTTAGTGAAAGTCGGCGACACCATTAGCGTTGATGACAGCATTGTGTTGTTAGAGTCTGACAAAGCCTCTGTTGAAGTGCCAAGCACTTCGGCAGGCGTGGTGAAAAGCATTGCAGTTAATCTAGGTGACAGTGTTGCTGAAGGTGCTGTGCTGATCGAGTTGGAAGCAGAAGGTCAAAGTACTGCTACCGCTGAGCCAGTACAAAATGCAACTGAAGACCAAGCAGCAGAACCAACTCCGGTTGTGGAAGCAGAACAAGCTGCAGCAGCACCTGTTGCAGCCAATGCTCCTCAGTCGCAAAGTGTCGATGTGCAAGTCCCTGATATTGGCGTAGAAAAAGCTACGGTAAGTGAGATTTTGGTCTCTGTTGGTGATGAGATTGATGTTGATCAAAGTATTATCGTGGTGGAATCAGACAAAGCGACAGTCGAAGTCCCAAGTACTGTATCAGGCCGTGTTGAATCGATCACGATCAGTGCTGGCGATGTAGTGAAAGAAGGTGTAGTGATTTTAACGGTGAAAACGGCGACTTCATCTGCTGCGGTTGAATCGGCTGCTGTGCAAGAAACTGCACAGCCTGTTGCTGCACCTGTTGTTGCAGAAGCAACACCAGCGCCGTCTACGGCTACAGCGTCTGGACCTGTAGAAATTGCAGTGCCTGACTTAGGTGTTGATAAAGCAGCGGTGGCTGAAATTTTAGTCGCTGTGGGTGATGTGGTTGAAAAAGACCAAAGCATCATCGTGGTGGAATCAGACAAAGCAACGGTAGAAGTGCCAAGCTCTACTGCTGGTAAAATCACCGCGATTCATGTTCAGTTAGGGCAAAGTGTCTCTGAAGGCGTCGCTTTAGTGACGATTGAAGCTGAAGGTCAAGCTGTTGCAGCACCCGCGCCAGCAGCGAAACCTGCACCAGCTGTAGCACAGCCTGCGACAGTTGCACCTAAAGCTGAAAGCAAAGTTGAAGCAGCAGCACCGCAACCACAAGGCGCAGATAAGCTCACCAAAGAGCAAAATGCTGCCAATGCCAAAGTGTATGCAGGTCCGGCCGTTCGTAAGCTTGCACGTGAATTGGGTGTGGTTTTGGCAGAAGTAAAAGCATCTGGCCCGCATGAGCGTTTAATGAAAGAAGATTTATTCGCTTATGTAAAAACCCGTTTGACCACTCCGCAAGCTGCACCAGCAGCGCAAGCTGTGGCACAGGTTTCAGGTTTGCCGAAGTTGCCAAGTTTTGATGCTTTTGGTGGTGTCGAAGAGAAAGTTTTGACACGTTTACAACAAGTGTCGATTCCGCAATTGTCTTTAAACAACTTTATCCCGCAAGTGACGCAGTTCGATGCAGCGGATATTACTGATCTTGAAGCTTGGCGTAATGATTTAAAAGCTAACTTTAAGAAAGAAGGTATTGGCTTAACCATTATGGCTTTCATCATCAAAGCAGTGGCTTATTTGTTGAAAGAAGAGCGTGAATTTGCAGGTCATTTGTCTGATGATGGCAAGTCAGTATTGTTACGTAATGAAATCCATATGGGGATTGCCGTTGCCACGCCTGATGGTTTGACCGTGCCTGTACTGCGTAATCCAGATCAAAAATCGATTAAGCAGATTGCAATTGAGTTGGGTGAGCTGAGTCAAAAAGCACGTGACAAAAAACTATCGCCAAAAGATCTACAAGGTGCGAATTTTACCATTACCAGTTTGGGTTCAATTGGTGGCACGGCATTTACACCGTTGGTCAACTGGCCACAGGTGGCGATTTTGGGTATTTCACCTGCAACCATGCAGCCAGTATGGAATGGTGAAAGCTTTGATCCACGTTTGATGCTGCCGCTGTCATTGTCATACGATCACCGTGTGATTAATGGAGCGGACGCTGCACGTTTTGCCAATAAACTGACGAAGCTGCTCAAAGATATCCGAACTTTATTGATCTAATCTGACCTGTTTAAGTTTCAAAATGAACCCTGCTTTGGCAGGGTTTTTTTATGGCGTGGTGGTGGACTGACAAAGCCAATCAGGAAGTTCAATGGGTGAAGGGTAGAGCTTTAATGCCGAGTTTGCGTTGAGGTTATAGGTGAGTGGAAGCGTACGATGTGGCTGCGCCGTCGACCAAAGCTTATGTCGTAAATGTTCAAAGCGTTGGAAGTCTTTTAAAAATAAACCCCAAAACTTTTCATAATGTCCCAGTTCTTGCACATGTTGATGCTGATAAGCATGTGTTTGACCTTGTTGGTGTTGAAAGTCATAGCCCATCAGCCAAATACGATGCGGTTGAAAGAGATGTGCGAGTGAATAGGCTTGAAGGCCGCAATTATTACCATACACAAAGTACGGTGAATGAAATAACTCCGCTTGCGTATCGATGCGCACGGTTTTGAAGTTAATCACTTCATGTTCAGGATATGGACGGTTGTGACCTAAACCACATCCGCTAATGATGTCACCTTGAAAGGATGCATTAAGCATGGGGTGATACTGCAACCACCATGCATAGTCTGAATGATGGGCAATTTGAGCCTGAGGAAGTTGAAGAAAACTTTGATTACAGCAAATGATCAGCAGCTTTTTTGAGGGCTGAATGGTGGTTAAGTCGAAATTGAGCTGAGATGGACCACCTGCAATGATTAATACATCCTGCACATGCATATAGTGTTGAATAAATTCTTGAAATTTTTGATTATTGTTTTGCATATCAAATTGAGTCATCGAAAATTAAAATTGCGAAAACATGCATTCCTCGCTAGAATAGCATTACTTCATTGGGGAGTAGCCGCTTTTTACGCAAAGTAAAAAGGTGATGGTCAACATATTTGCTCTAAAACGAGCATGGTCATCATAGCAAAGAACCAAATGAGCTCTTCGTAGCTTTCTTTTGTTGGCAAGACCTTTGATTTATCACTCTGCACATTGGCTAGCAGGAGGGATAAGTCATCGGTATATGTTATTGCTAGCCAGAGAAATGCACCATGTTAACCGCTTTCTTCATTTCCCTTGCTGTTGTTGCCCTGTCAGAAATGGGTGATAAAACACAATTACTTGCCTTACTGCTTGCTGCACGTTTTCGTAAACCCGTTCCGATCTTAATTGCAATTTTCCTCGCGACTGTGGTGAACCACGGGGTTTCTGCTGTGCTGGGTCAATGGATTACCACCGTTTTAAGCCCAATCGTTTTATTGTGGATCGTTTCTCTGGGCTTTATTGCCATGGCGGTGTGGATGTTGATCCCCGATCAATTGGATGATGAATCTGAAAGTATCAATAAGTGGCAAAAATATGGGGTTTTCGGCGCCACTTTCGTTTTGTTCTTCTTGGCTGAAATTGGAGATAAAACCCAAATTGCCACTGTTGCACTGGCTGCACGCTTTGACAGTATTGGCTGGGTGACTTTGGGGACGACATTAGGCATCATGTTGGTTAATGCGCCTGCGGTATTTATTGGCAACAAACTAGCAGAAAAACTACCGATTTCACTGATTCATAAAATTGGCGCCTTGGTATTCTTGGTGATTGGTTTGGCTGCGTTGGCACAACACTATTTATTTTAAATAATGATCTCACCATATTAAAAATACATGAAATCCTGAGTTAAAAACTCAGGATTATTTGCCAATAAATGAGACCCAATTCACTGATATTTCAGATAATATTGACTGAATATTTATTGTAAGTTTCCCTAAATAAATATATGTTATTCACCTATAGAATATATATTTTTTGATAAAAAATTTGGGGAATGGGAATGGCTTTCGAACGCACAACATCACAGGTACTTTATGATGATGGAAAGCATAAATGTATTAGCTTTACCAGCTTGGTAAAAGGCGAGGGCGTACAGGCGAACCAGTTCCTGATTTTGGATAATGAGCGCGCAGCAGTGCTCGATCCGGGTGGTGACTTGACCTATGTCCCACTGACTATGGAACTGAATAAATATACCCGTTTGACCAATCTTGACTATGTGATGGCCTCGCATCAGGACCCTGACATTATTACTTCGATGCCACGTTGGTTGGTTTATACCGACGCCAAAGTGGTGGCATCTAAACTGTGGGCGCGTTTCTTACCACATTTAAACTCTGCATTCATGAGTGACCGCATGAAAGGCAACTGGTTGGATCGTCTGATCGAACTGCCAGATCATGGTCAGGTGATTCCATTAGGCAACAGTCATTTGGTGGCTGTTCCTGCACACTTCCTACATTCAGTTGGTAACTTCCAATTTTATGACCCGATTGCCAAAATTTTATTCTCAGGGGATATGGGCGCATCTATGGTGGATGATGCCTCTAAACCTTTAGAAAATTTTGCCGCCCATATTCCTAAAATGAAAGGCTTCCATCAGCGCTACATGTGTTCAAACAAAGTGATCCGTCTTTGGGTCAACATGGTACGGACGATGGATGTGGAAATGATCGTACCGCAGCACGGCACGCCATTTATTGGTAAAGAACAGATCAATCAATTCTTAGATTGGATCGAAACCTTGCAGTGTGGTGTCGATTTAATGGATGAAACAGTCTTTACTTGCCCAGTATAATGACTTGAAAATTTCAAAAAATAATTGAGTTTGCAGATAACATTTTTTAATATTTTTCGTCCATAAAATAAGCTTTTAGATGACGAGAATAGATAAAAATGTTGTCTCAAATACCGACTCAGGATGCATGTTTAACCTGTGGAGCATGTTGTGCTCACTATCGCGTTTCTTTTTATTGGGCAGAAGGGCTAAATATGCCTGAACATTATACGGAACCTGTGACATCGGTGTATTCATGTATGGTGGGTACGAATCAGGCAAATCCACGTTGTATTGCTTTAGGTGGAGAAGTAGGCAAACAGGTGAGTTGTAACATGTATGAGGCACGTAGTTCATCTTGTAAAGAAGTTCAAATCGCCGATGAGCAATGTAATAAAGCACGCATCGCGCATCAAATGATTCCATTGATCAGTATTCCACTGCATGATGCTGAAAATGACGAAGATTTCGATCAAGTCAGTTAAGGCTTTATTTCCAGAATAAATTTATTGAAATCTAAGAGGTAGAGTCTTCGGATTCTGCCTGTATTGCACTGGATGCTGACCAACCCCCAGAGTATTCTTGCTGAAAACAGCATATTCGATGGTTAATATTGAAAACTCCGTAAAGAATTGCCGCAATTAAAATGAAAATTGAACGGAAATTTGTATATAATGGCTCACGGAAATTACCAGCGAGACTGTTATGTTGACCATCGTTCAAGAAGCCCTAACCTTTGATGATGTCTTATTACTCCCTGCCTATTCTACTGTTCTCCCAAAAGATGTCTCTCTTAAGACACGTTTCACACGTGGCATCAATTTGAATATTCCACTTGTTTCTGCTGCAATGGATACTGTGACTGAATCACGTATGGCGATTGCAATGGCGCAAAACGGTGGTATCGGTATCCTGCATAAAAACATGGATATTGCTGCACAAGCTGCAGAAGTTCGCCGCGTGAAAAAATTTGAAGCAGGTATGGTGAAAGACCCAATTACCGTTACACCAGAAACGACTGTACGTGAGCTGATTGCTTTAACTCAAGCAAATAACATCAGCGGTGTACCAGTGGTGAAAGACGGTCAAGTGGTGGGTATTGTTACTGGTCGTGACACTCGTTTTGAAACCAATCTTGAGCAACCTGTTAGTAACATCATGACAGGTCATGATCGTTTGGTGACTGTTCGTGAAAACGAATCAAAAGAAAACATCCAAGCATTACTTCAAAAACACCGTATTGAAAAAGTCCTTGTTGTAAATGACAACAACGAACTGAAAGGTTTAATCACGGTTACTGATTTCCGTAAAGCTGAAAACTATCCAAACAGTTGCAAAGATGACTTAGGTCGTTTACGCGTTGGTGCTGCAGTTGGTACAGGTACAGAAACACCAAGCCGTGTAGAAGCATTGGTGGAAGCGGGTGTTGATGCGATTGTTGTTGATACAGCACATGGTCACTCTGCAGGTGTAATTGAACGTGTACGTTGGGTAAAAGCCAACTATCCACAAGTTCAAGTGATTGGCGGTAACATCGCGACTGGTGATGCAGCACTTGCATTATTAGATGCTGGCGCAGATGCAGTGAAAGTGGGTATTGGCCCAGGTTCAATCTGTACTACACGTATTGTGGCTGGTATTGGTATGCCGCAAATCTCTGCGATTGACAGCGTTGCCAATGCACTAAAAGATCAAATTCCATTGATCGCAGACGGTGGTATCCGTTTCTCTGGTGATATGGCAAAAGCGATTGGTGCAGGCGCGAGTACCATCATGGTAGGTTCATTGATGGCGGGTACGGAAGAAGCACCGGGCGAAGTTGAATTCTTCCAAGGTCGTTACTACAAAGCGTATCGTGGTATGGGTTCATTGGGTGCGATGGCAGGTGCAACAGGTTCTGCTGACCGTTATTTCCAAGACTCAAAAGCAGGCGCTGAAAAACTTGTACCAGAAGGTATTGAAGGTCGCGTACCGTACAAAGGCCCAATGGGTAACATCGTTCATCAAATGATGGGTGGTTTACGTTCATCTATGGGTTATACCGGTTCTGCGGTGATCGATGACTTACGTAAAAATGCACAGTTTGTCAAAATTACTGCGGCAGGTATGTCTGAATCTCACGTACATGACGTGACTATTACTAAAGAAGCACCAAACTACCGTGTTGGTTGATATTTAGTAGCTTTTAGCCAAAAAGGCCGTCATTAATATGACGGCCTTTTTGTTTTTGGTGTAAAGTATTTGCAGTAAAAAGTGATGATTAAGATCACCATTAAGAAGTGAGTACAACATGAGTTATTTTGGTACAGATGGCATTCGTGGCAAATTCGGTGAATTGCCTATTACCCCTGAATTTGCATTAAAACTAGGATTTGCCGCAGGTAAAGTATTAAAACAATACAGTAAAAAAGCAAAGCCCATCGTTGTACTAGGTAAAGATACCCGATTATCGGGCTATATTTTAGAGTCAGCATTACAAGCCGGTTTAAACGCAGCAGGTGTTTATGTTCATTTGTTGGGTCCATTACCTACACCCGCAATTGCCCATTTAACCCGTGCATTACATGCCAGCTTAGGCATCGTGATCTCGGCGTCGCATAATCCGTATTTTGACAATGGTATTAAGTTTTTCTCGAGCGAAGGTAAAAAATTGCCGGATGAAATTCAAGAAGCCATTAACAAAGAACTTGAAAATGACTTGGTGATCGAAGACCCTGCAAACTTAGGTAAAAGTGTGCGTGTAAAAGATGCCAATGGTCGTTATATCGAGTTTTGTAAATCAACCTTCCCGTACCATTTTGACCTGACAGGCTTAAAAATTGTGGTGGACTGTGCCAATGGTGCAGCCTATAGCGTCGGCCCTTCGGTGTATCGTGAACTCGGTGCAAAAGTGATTGCGCTGTTTAACGAACCGGATGGTTTAAACATCAATAAAGACTGTGGTTCGACACATCCTGAGTTTTTACAAAAAGCAGTGGTTGAACATCAGGCAGATTTAGGGATCGCTTTTGATGGTGATGCCGACCGCGTGATTATGGTCGATAAAAACGGTCAGCAAATTACTGGTGACCATATTCTTTATATTTTAGCCACTCAAGCGAGTCAAAAACCTGCGGGTATCGTGGGTACCGTAATGAGCAATATGGCGCTTGAAATTGCTTTAGATCAAGCCAAAGTGCCGTTGCTTCGTGCCAAAGTTGGTGACCGCTATGTTCTACAAGGCCTAGAAGAAAAGGGCTGGGTAACGGGCGGTGAACCATCAGGTCATATCTTGACTTTGGACAAGAGCACCACAGGTGATGCGATCATTGCTTCACTTCAGGTGTTAACGGTGATGGTTGAGCAAGGTAAAGCTTTGCATGAATTGGTGGAAGGGTTTGAGTTATTACCAAATGTCTTGGTGAATGTTCGCTTGGCTGCGATGTTTGATCCCTACGCCGTACCTGCACTGGTGAGCGAGTTTGAAAAAGCTGAAGCTCAGCTTAAAGGGCGTGGTCGCATCTTGATTCGTAAATCAGGCACAGAGCCGGTCATTCGTGTCATGGTTGAAGGTAATGACCTTGAAGAAGTCACCGCATTGGCAAATCATTTGGCCGATGCTGTTCGTGCCAATGCAGCTTAAATCAAGAGGGGAAATTGCATGAATGATGTGATTAAGGACTTAAGTGAACTGCGTTTAACTTATCAAAAAGGTGAGTTGCATGAAGATCAGGTGAACCGTGATCCGCATGAGCAGTTTTTATTATGGTTTAACCATGCCTTAGAAGCACAATTGCATGAACCCTATGCTATGTCTTTGGCGACGGCAAATGCCCAAGGTCGTCCGCACGTGCGGACGGTCCTGTTGCGCGGTGCGACCCATTCAGGTTATGACTTCTACACCAACTATGACAGTCAAAAAGGTAACGATCTGCTCAATAATCCTTATGCAGAGTTATTGTTTTATTGGCAAGAGCAGGAACGTCAAATTCGGGTCAGTGGTCGTGTGGAAAAGATATCTCTAGAAGAATCTACGGATTATTACCATAAACGACCGCGTGACAGCCAAATCGCAGCGCACATTAGTACTCCACAAAGTGGTGTTATCGCCAGTCGTGAAGAATTACAACAGCGTTTCCAAAATTTGCATGATCAAGTGGAAAGCAAAGACGTTTTGGAGAAACCTGAGTTTTGGGGCGGCTATCGTTTAGTTCCGGATTATTATGAATTTTGGCAAGGCCGTCCGAATCGTTTACATGACCGATTGAGTTATAAACTACAGGATGGTCAATGGGTTTTACAGCGACTGATGCCATAAATGTCTAAACTTTTAATTCAACAAAGACCCTATTTGACGCGCCCTGAAGATATTCAGGGCGTTGCCCCGTTTATTGCTGATTTATTGGCACGTCGCGGGGTTTCTTCCGCACAAGAGCTGGAATTGAAGCTTAAGCATTTACATGCCCCGACCTTAAAAGGCATGCAGCAAGCCATAGAGTTGATCGACCAAGCCATTGATGCACAGAAAAAAATCGTCATTGTGGGCGACTATGATGCCGATGGTGCGACTAGTACTGCATTGATGGTCTTGGCACTGCGTGATATGGGCGCGGATGTTGAATATCTGGTTCCAGATCGTTTCAAATATGGTTATGGCCTGACACCCGCCATTGCCGATTTGGCCTTCGTGAGCTTTACCCCAGATGTGTTGATTACAGTCGATAATGGTATTTCGAGTCATGCTGGTGTAGCACAGGCACAGGCGCATGGTATGCAGGTGATCATTACCGACCATCACCTGACCACAAAGGAAACACCACAAGCAGAAGCGGTGGTAAATCCCAATCAATTGGGATGTGAATTTCCAAGTAAAGCCTTGGCTGGCGTAGGTGTTGCATTTTATGTGTTGGCAAATTTGGCCAGTATGCGTAAAAAAAATGCTAAATCCACAGCCAACCTCAGCCAATATTTGGACTTGGTGGCCTTAGGCACTTATGCCGATGTTGCAAGTCTAGATCTGAATAATCGGATTTTGATTGATGCTGGTTTGAAGCGGATACAGCAAGGATTATGTCGTCCAGGGATCAGTGCATTATTGGATATTGCCGGTCGTGATCCTGCACAGTTAAAAGCACAGGACTTGGGCTTTGTAGTTGGCCCACGACTCAATGCAGCTGGGCGTATGGAGACTATGGATATTGGGATTGAGTGTCTGATTGCGGCAGATTTAAGTACGGCTTATCCGATTGCGCAGCAGTTGAATCAACTCAATATTGAAAGACGCCAAGTCGAAGGGCAGATTAAACAGGAAGCTCTGGCTGAGTTAGAACATATTCAGCTTGATCAGGATAACTTACCTGCAGCCTTGATCATGTTTGAACAGCATTGGCATCAAGGGGTGATTGGGATTGTTGCAGGGCGTTTGAAAGAACAATTCCATAGACCTGCAATCGTCTTTGCCGCAGATGAGGATGGCGTACATATTAAAGGCTCTGCGCGTTCTATCGAAGGTATTCATATTCGAGACAGTATTGAGCGTATTGCTGAATTACATCCGCATTTGGTGAGTCATTTTGGTGGACATGCTGCCGCAGCAGGACTAACCATTCAAAAGCAGCATTTTTCTGAATTTAAAACCGCTTTTGAAGCACTCATCGCTGCGCAAGATGAAAATTTATTTCAGGCCACTATTTGGACAGATGGCGAATTGCCCGATTCGGCCATTAATGTCGAAACCGTCGATCTTTTGCAAAATTTAAGTCCATGGGGACAAAAATTCCCTGCACCGGTCTATGAAGGCCTATTTAAAGTTTTAGATTATCGTTGGTTGAAAGATGTGCATCTGAAATTAAAACTTGCTTTAGATAATGGCTTAATGGTGGACGCAATTGCATTTAATGCGGCAGAAAAATATGAATTTAATCCTATGCAAGATAAAATCCGCTTGGTCTACGAACTCGATAAAAATGAATTTAGAGGAAATGTCAGTGTTCAATTGAGAGTTCTACACTTGGCTCAATAAATTCTATTTTTACAGGCAAATAAAAAACCGCTCAGAAGAGCGGTTTTTTTATGGTTTTGACTTCAATGGATTAGAAGCGGTATTTCGCTGCTACACCAAATGAATTGTAGTCATTGTTGCCAACTTCACCGAAACCAACACGACCTTCAAGGCTCACTTGTTGGTTGAAGAATTTACGTGCATTGATCCCTACTTCGTTACGATCAGTGACATCATTGTTGTAGTAGTCAGCACCAACACTGAATGTTTTGTCGATGAAGTAATCCGCTGCTAGATTGAATTCATCTAGATCACCGAATGCTGCACCCGCTTCAAGGTTGATGTCTTTACCATTGCTTAGTGTAGTGACATATTTTGCACGAAGTGTTGGATCTACACCGTCGTCATCGTCATTGTCCCAACCTTTTAGACCGGCAGCAACTAAGAAACCAGGTGCAGGAAGGTAACCCACTTCAGCTGCATAATAAGTTGTATCGTTATCTACTGTGCCGAATGGAGTGTCAACTTCGACATTATTACGGCTTACATCACCAGATACATAGAAATCTGAGTTTGGTACGAAATATTCGATACCAACGCCATAAGTATTGTCGTCAACATTGCCACGGTCAGCGAAAGTTGCATGTGCATTTACGTTACTTGCACGGTTTAAGAATGCAGCTTCTGCAAGAGGAGCGTTACGCGTTTGAACAGGGTTGAAGTAATAAGTACCGTTTACACCAAATTCACTGCCAGAGCTTCCATTATCTGGGTCGATGTAACCAGCTGATGCGCCTACTTCTGCTTGATAAGCATGAGCTGTACCTGTAATAGCAAGTGCAGAAAGAAGTGCTGAAGCAATTGCGAGTTTTTTCATGGAAACTACCCCTCTAAATTGTTTGGCTAAATTTAATACATTTTTTGTTACAAGTTTTAGTCTAGAGAATTTTTAGAGATGGTCAATCGCTGCAAAGTTGCAGAACTGTGTATTCGGTAATTTTATGTAATTTTAATAATTTAAGATGTTGAAAAATATATAATTATTATTAATGTTTTGTTTTATTAAAACTGTGTAGATATTATGAATTTGTAGACTATTTGGTCAATAACTGGACTTTTTTTAAAGTAAATATTACATCGAAAAGAAAAAAGCACCTCAAAATTGAGGTGCTTTTTTAGCAAACTTCTAATTCAAACGAAATTAGAAACGGAAAGTTGCATTGATGTTGAACGCTTGAACGTCATCACCAAAACCAACTTGACCACCGATTGCTAGGTTCGGGTTAAGGAAATATTTTGAACGAATAGCGAAGTAATCCGTGTCTTCATCACCATCATCTTCGATGTTATAAGATGCACCAATGCTAAAAGCTTGGTCGAAGTAGTAGTCTGCACCAATCGTAACAGAATCAATGTCACCAAAAGCACCGTCTGCTTCAAGGTTGATGTATTGACCATTGTTCAACGGCGCAACATATTTTGCTTTAACAGCAAAACGGTTATCGTCATCACCATCTTCAACTTTAACGCCGTCAACACCAGCAGCTAAAAGTAAATTAGAAACAGGTAAGAAGCCAACTAATGCACGATAAGTTGTTACATCATAGTCGTCTTTATAAGAACCTGACCAACTTGGGAATTTATAGTTTTCTTTGTACTTAACTCGAGAAGTACCAATTTCACCGTTTACATAAAATTGTTGATAGTAGTATTCGATACCAGCCGAAATTGAATGTACATCTTGTTCATCAGTTTCAGTACCAAGTTCAACGCCATCAAAAATTGCGTAATCAACACTTTCTTTGCGATTAAAAGCATATTGCGCATAGACGTTGCTATTATGCCCAAGGAATGCGGCTTCATTTAACGGACCATTACCAGTTTTTACTGACTCAAAGTACAATGTACCTTTTACATCAACAGAATGATCTGAATCTGTATAGTCATCATCCCAATCCGTATATGTATAACCACCATCAATTTGCGCATCATAAGCAAAAGTTGATGAAGTGATAACAGCTAATCCTAGTGCAAGTAATGTCTTTTTCATAAAACCCTCGAAACATTATTGTTGTAAATAAAATGTAATAAATAGTAACGCGAGCGTATTGTTCATATTATGTGCATTGAAGTCAATGATTTGGATGATCAATCTGGCTGAATCTGTGCAAATTCTCTGTGATATAATAGACGGCTATTTAAGCCAAATTTTTTGATTGAGAGTAATTCACGTGGAAATTAATCCGTATCTATTACAGCTAAAAGACTTAAACGACCGTGGTCAAACATTACGGGGGTATCTTTGACTACGATCTGAAAAAAGAGCGTTTAGAAGAGGTTCTACGTGAGCTGGAAGACCCAGCAATTTGGAATGATCAAAGCCGTGCACAAGCAATGGCAAAAGAAAAAGGTGAACTCGAAAACGTCATTAACGTGCTCGAAGGGCTTTCAACTCAGCTAGAAGATGCGCAAGCGATGTTGGATCTTGCGGTTGAAGCAGAAGAAGAAAGCTTACTTGCGGATGTGCAAGCAGAGTTAACTTCAGCGGAAGCAGAACTTGCGAAATTAGAATTCCGTCGTATGTTCAGTAATCCGATGGACCCGAACCCATGCTATGTCGAAATCCAAGCAGGTTCTGGTGGTACTGAAGCACAGGACTGGGCATCGATGTTACTACGTATGTATCTACGTTGGATTGAACGTCATGGCTTTAAAGCAGAAGTGATGGAAGAGTCTGATGGTGATGTGGCAGGGATCAAGTCTGCAACGATCCGTGTAGAAGGTGAGTATGCATATGGTTGGTTACGTACAGAATCTGGCGTACACCGTTTAGTCCGTAAGTCACCTTTTGACTCAGGTAATCGTCGCCATACTTCATTCTCAGCGGTTTTTGTATCGCCTGAAATTGATGACAATATTGAAATTGAAATCAATCCAGCTGATGTACGTACTGATACCTATCGTGCATCTGGTGCGGGTGGTCAGCACATTAACAAAACAGACTCTGCGGTACGTTTAACTCACGCTCCAACAGGGATTGTGGTGGCTTGTCAGAACCAACGTTCACAGCACGCCAACCGTGACCATGCATGGAAACAGCTACGTGCAAAATTGTACGAACTTGAAATGCAAAAACGTAATGATGCGGCACAAGCGTTGGAAGATACCAAGTCAGATATCGGTTGGGGCAGTCAAATTCGTTCATACGTTTTAGATGACTCGCGTATTAAAGACTTACGTACTAGTGTAGAAAGTTCAAACACCGGTGCAGTGCTTGATGGTGATTTAGATAAGTTTATTGAAGCCAGCCTCAAACAAGGTTTGTAATTTAAATTTATATAGAAAACAAAGTTCTATCTGTTCTTGATCAATATATCTAAAAAAATCGATATAAAAATCGAAAAAATACGATATAGTGTATTCAAGATGCTGAATAGAACTTTGTTGTCCAAATTTTTATTTAATTAAACCCGTTTAAATTATGGATATTGATTTAATTTTTAAAGCACTTGCCAATCCGACTCGACGTCAAATCTTGGAATGGTTGAAAACACCAGAACAGTTTTTGTCAGAAGAACAATGTGGCGGCTTTAATCGTGGTGTATGCGCTGGCAATATCGAAAAACTCGGTAATGTTTCGCAGTCTACGATGTCTAATCATTTGTCTGTGTTACAACAGGCGGGCTTAATTCAAGCCGAGAAATATGGTCAATGGTCGTATTTTTCACGCAATGAAGAACTCATTCAGCAATATATTGATTATCTGCAGAACTCACTTTAAATCATTTTTCGCATTTGAAGTGTCAGGCGAGACATATATGGCTGAACTTAATACTCCTCTCATTTTGGGTGATTTACACCTCAAAAATCGCGTTGTAATGGCGCCACTAACCCGTAGTCGTGCAACCATTGACCGTGTTCCAACGCCGATGATGGCTGAATATTATGCACAGCGTGCAAGTGCTGGATTAATCATTTCAGAAGCAACAGTCATTTCAGAAGCAGCTAATGGCTATTTGCAGACGCCGGGTTTATTTACCGATGCTCAAGTTCAGGGCTGGAAATTGGTGACCCAAGCCGTACATGAACAGCAAGGTTTAATTGTGGCACAATTGTGGCATGTCGGACGTGTCTCACATCCCGACCTTTTGAATGGTGATACACCAGTTTCTGCCAGTGCGGTACAACAGGCGGGTTATGTGAGTCTGCTTCGCCCAAAACGCGAATATGTCGTGCCACGTCCATTAGAGATTGCAGAAATCAAAAGCATTGTAGAACAATACAAACAGTCTGCGATCAAAGCCAAAGAAGCGGGATTTGATGGTGTGGAATTGCATGCGGCCAATGGTTATTTGATCGATCAATTCCTACAAAGCAAAACCAATTTACGTGAAGATGAGTATGGTGGTTCTGTAGAAAACCGCGCACGTTTATTGCTTGAAGTGGTGGATGCGCTGATCGAAGTGTGGGGGGCAGGTCGTGTAGGTGTGCATCTTGCGCCGCGTGGTGATGAACACGACATGGGCGATCATGATCCACGTGAAACCTTTGGCTATGCTTTAGAGCAGTTGGGGCAGAGGAAGATTGCATTTTTCTTTACCCGTGAATATCTGGCGGATGACAGTATTAGTGATTATCTTAAAAAGCGCTCAAATGGTGTGCCATATATTGCTAATATGCGTTTAAGTCGTGAAGATGCGGTAGATTTATTGGCCTCAGGTAAAGCCGATGCGGTGTCTTTTGGTAAAGCCTATATTGCCAATCCAGATTTGTTTGAACGTTTGCTGGCGAATGCTGCACTGAATGAATTGCAGTTGGAAAATATGATTGGAACAGATGTTGCCGAAGGCTATATTGATTATCCAAGCATGAAAAATAAATTTGGTTCAGGTCGTTCAACCTATTAATCGACACTTGAATACGCATTATCCATTAACATGTGGATAATGCTCTGATATATTCTGCCGATTCAAACCGTTTTTGAGCGTAATAATTTGACTACTCCTTTTTGGTATAACGCAGCTTTGGCACTGATTAAGCCGCTATATCAATGGCGCCTCAAAAAACGTGCTGAAGATCTCCAACTATATCAGCAAGAGTGTCTTGAGCGCTTTGGGCCATTTCAGCCAGTTAAAAACCGCGATGCAATTTGGTTTCATGTGGTTTCCGTAGGAGAAACCAACGCTGCACAGCCGCTGATTGAACATTATCTCAAAGCAGGTCATCCGGTCTTAGTCACCAATACTACCAAAACCGGACAAGCGCGTGCGAAACAATTATTTTTAAAAGCACCGTATGAATCACTGTTTCAGGCCGTGTATTTGCCGGCAGATCAAAAAAAGTTAGTCCGTCGTTTTATCGAAAAATATCAACCTAAAATGTTGGCTCTGGTCGAAACTGAACTCTGGCCAAATTTGATGATTGAAGCCGATCAGGCCAACGTTCCGAGTTTATTAATTAATGCCAGATTATCTGAAAAATCGGCGAAGGGTTATGGCAAAGTTCCGAGTTTGACGCAGCCGATGCTAAAGAGTTTGAAACAATTATTGGCGCAAGATCAGGCAACTTTAGCGCGATTTATTGAGTTGGGTGCAAACCCGCATACCAGTCAAGTCGTGGGAAGTATCAAGTTTGATATTCATGCGCCCGAAAGCTTTGTGCAACAAGCAGCGCAGTTACGACAAGATTGGGATTTGCAAGGCCGTAAAATCATTACCATTGCCAGTACACATGCACCAGAAGAACAAAAACTACTCGCTGCGCTGCAGCCGATTTTGCAACAACAGCCTGAGCTGTTATGTATCGTCGTACCACGTCATCCTGAACGCTTTGATGAAGTTTTTGTAGAAGCGCAGAAACTGAATTTACGCACACAGCGCCGCAGTTTAAACCAAACGATTCAGCCTGAAACGCAATTGTATTTAGCGGATAGTATGGGTGAATTATGGCTTTGGCTGGCACTGAGTCAGGCGTGCTTTGTCGGCGGGTCTTTAAATGAACCAGGCGGTGGACATAATATTTTGGAGCCTATCGCGTTACATGTCCCGACAGTATTAGGTCAGCATTATTTTAATTTTCAAACCATTGTGGATGAATTTGTAGCAGCTGATGCGGTTGTGGTTGTGCAGGATTTTGAGCAGGCGGCCAGTGCATTGGTTGAGATCATTCAAAATACTGCGAAAGCGCAGGCTTTAAATGATGCAGCGCAGCTGATTATGCAAAAGAATACCGGGTCGCTGCAAAAGCATATTCAGGTGATTGATCAGTACCTTTGATTTTTCAACCATGATTTGAATTGGTTGTTGCTTTAAACAGATGAATGAATAGGCTCGGCGGAGTCTTATATCTAAGGTTTGAAGAAAGGGCTTAGCCTTTGGCTGGAGGTACTCTTACGAAACGTTGTTCTCATTCGGCAAAATGGAATGCGAAGCTTCGTAAGGAAGCCATCTTGCGGTGCAATGCAGCTCACCGACAAAACACGTCGAATTTTTATGTCTAACAAATAATCGCTGAAACTTGAGTGATTCTATTGAGTGTTGCCTCGAACAGTTGTGGATGACGTTTTCGCATATCCAATTGAACTGGGTAAGAGAATTTTTATGAACATCGTCTTGCTTGACCCACGTCAAACTGAATCTGAACTGTGGAATATCAGTGCCAAACGCCAAATTGAGCATTTAAAAACCCATGTCGATGTACAAGTGGGCGATACCCTCAAAGTCGGGATTCGGGAAGGAAAACGCTATTTAACCCAAATCGTCAGTATTACGGATAACGGCATTCAACTTAAACCCTTACAAGAAGAAGAAGTACCAGCAAAGCATCCGGTGACTTTAATTGTGGCAATGCCTCGTCCGAAAGTGTTGCGCCGTCTGATCATGGATGCCGTCACCTTAGGCGTAGAAAAAATCATTTTGCTGCACAGTTATCGCGTGGATAAAAGCTATTGGCAGACCCCATTTTTACAGCAGCTCGATCACTATGTGACCTTAGGTTTGGAGCAGGCTGGTGACACTATTGCGCCCAAAATTGAACTGTATAAACGTTTTAAACCCTTTGTGGAGGATGTTCTACCGAGCATGATCTCGTCAGACTATCCCGCTTATGTGGCGCATCCTTATGTCGAAGATGTGATGCCTACAGGAATTCAACATGGATGTACGATCATCATTGGACCTGAAGGTGGATATATCCCTTATGAGGTAGATTTACTCATAAAAAACGGCTGCCAAGCAGTCAGCTTAGGCAACCGAATTATCCGTACAGAAACAGTGATTCCGTACGTTTTAGGGCGATTATTTAGCTGTTGACGCTTCTGCCTCAGCGTGATCACCACGGTAAACTTTCACTTCCTGTACAGGGTACGGAATTGAAATACCATTTTGATTGAATGCTTGGATCAAGTGTTCTTGTACTTCACTGATTGAGTTCGCAGTGGTGGTTTCTGTGGTATCTACCCACCAACGGACATTCAGATTGACCGAGAAATCAGCCAAAGCATTCACGTTTACGGTAAACGCAGGTTGGCTCAAAATGGTCGGGTCTTTGTCTAAAATGGCCAAAACAATGTTTTTAGCTTTTTGAATGTCATCTTCATAACCAATACCCACCACAAATTCACAACGACGACGTTGATAAGCGGTATTCACCGTTACCGCACTGGTGTAAACCGTCGCATTTGGAATCACGATACGACGACCATCGGGAGAGCGTAGGAAGGTTGCACGAATTTGAATATCTTCAACTGTACCTTCCATTCCTGACACAATAATGTCGTCACCGATTTTGAACGGTTCACCGAGGAGAATCAAAATACCCGACAGTAAGTTCTGGAAAATATCTTTAAACGCGAAACCGATTGCAACCGAACCAATCCCCAAGGCACTCATGAGCTGACCCGGTGTGAAACCAGGGATCGCAATGACCATTGCAATCAGGAAACCGAAGAACATAATGGCTGAGCTACCGACACGGTTCAGGACCAAAACTAGATTTTGTTTTGAATAAGAACGGTCAGTGAGTGCTTTACGAACAAAGAATCTAAAGAGTTTTGACAGTAGATAGAAGATCGTAAAAACAATTAATGCGATACAAATATAAGGCAGGCGTTCCCAAAATCCATCGACAAATTTATCGATCGTTGAGTATGCGTCATTATATTTAGAGGTATGTTCCAGCACGGTTTGTGCGGTTTTTTCTGTTGCCTCTTGCAAAAGTTGAGTCGTGCCTTGAGTGACATCACTCAAGGCATTTTCTTTTTCAGCCACGAGTTTTCCAAATGTTCAGATTTTTCGCTATTTTGCCTGAAATTAGTGGCGAAAATAACCCTCATTTACAGGCTTGCGAACAGATGTATCAAAATTCAGACAGGCTCAAATTCGGTCAGTGGCTTAGAAGTATTCAGTACCTTGTTGAATGATTTCTGTAGGCGATTCAATTTCTCCGCTACCCATCATATAAGACGTGATGCTACCTGTAGCCAAGAGCGACAAGACACTGATTAAAATCATCAACCATGCCAGAATTTTTTCCCAAACCGCAGCAGGGCGTGGCGCGCCGTATTGATTTACGGTCGGTGTGCCTGAGGCCAATAATAAATACAGGATAAAGAACAGATTGATCACGGGGATAAATAATAATAGTAGCAACCAACCGGCTTTATTGAGGTCATGCAGCCGACGCACGACAAAGACACAATAAAAATAAATGTAGAGAATAATAATCGCCAAATAGGCGAGGCCAGATACCCCGGTGAATATGCCAACAAATTGCTCATTTAACGCCATAGTATTGATATTGAAAATCCCAACGGCAAGGCTTAAAGCGATCAAGGCAAAAAAGCTGATGATATTGAGAAAGCCGTACCAACCAATCATGCTCAGTCGACCAAAACGTCCATCAGGTTTCAGGGGATTATCCGATGTAGTGGTCGTCTGACGGGAAAAGAAAGAAGAGTCATTGGTATTCATGCTTGGGTCAACTCAACGTGTATGGAAGAATAAAAAAGCGGAATGCTGAGTAAAATTACCTTTGCATTATAGGTTCAAATGAACTGATCAGATACTGAATTGAAACATGTTTTTGTTGAAATTTTGCTCAAAAATATGCTTTAAATGGGAAAGAATAATACGACCAAAGCATGATTGCTGCGATTAAAAATTAATCGTCATACTGCTGTGATGCAGAAATTATAAAAGTAGAAATGTGGCATGGCATCTCGTGATGAGATGAATCAGATCAAGGAAAATACAATATGAAAGAGATCTATCCAGTACCTGAAAGTTTCAAAAAAACCGCGCGCATCAATGAGTCGGAGTACTTTGAGCGTTATCAAAAATCGATTGAACAACCAGATGAGTTTTGGGCAGAGCAAGCGCAAAAGATCGATTGGATCAAACCGTTTACCCAAGTTAAAAATACCAATTTTAAGCAAGATGATTTTAAGATCGAGTGGTTTGCTGATGGTGAATTGAATGTCAGTGCCAACTGTCTCGATCGACATTTAAAAGAACATCCACATAAACCGGCCATTATTTGGGAAGGTGATCATCCTTCACGGCATAAAATCATTTCTTTTGAAGAACTGCATGATGAAACTTGCCGTTTTGCTAATGTGCTGAAAAAACATGGCGTGGGCAAAGGCGACCGTGTGGTGCTGTATATGCCAATGGTGCCCGAAGCGGCTATTGCTATGTTGGCCTGTACCCGAATTGGAGCAGTACACTGCGTGGTTTTTGGCGGGTTCTCACCAGACTCATTGGCAAGTCGTATCGATGATAGTCAGGCGAAAGTCGTGATTACTGCGGATTGTGGGATGCGTGGTGGTAAGCCCATTCCACTCAAAGAAAATGTCGATCTTGCACTCGACATTGAAGGCACATCTTCGGTTCAAAATGTCATTGTGGTGCACCGTACAGGTAACCCGATCGAAATGAAAGCAGATCGTGATTTGTGGTATCACATGGAAATCATGTCGGTCAATGATATTTGTCCACCTGAACCTATGAATGCCGAAGACCCGCTGTTTATTTTATATACATCAGGTTCGACAGGAAAACCGAAAGGTGTATTGCATACCACAGGCGGCTATTTAACCTATGTGAATTGTACCTTCCGTGAAGTTTTTGACCTTAAACAAGATGATGTGTTTTGGTGTACTGCCGATGTTGGTTGGATTACGGGACACTCTTATGTGTTGTATGGGCCATTGTCGAATGGCACCACGACCGTGATGTTTGAAGGTGTACCACAATATCCAAGTTGGGCTCGGACCGGACATATTGTTGATAAACACAACGTCACTATTTTATATACGGCACCGACTGCAATTCGCGCCATGATGCGAGAAGGGGATGCCTTTGTCCGAGAAAGTGACCGCAGTAGTTTGCGTTTACTGGGTTCGGTGGGTGAACCGATTAACCCAGAGGCATGGAATTGGTACTACACCGTGGTAGGTGAAAGCCGCTGCCCAGTGGTGGATACATGGTGGCAAACAGAGACGGGTGGTTTCATGATTACGCCATTGCCTGGAGCAACCGATTTAAAACCAGGTTCAGCGACGCGTCCATTCTTTGGTGTGCAACCTGCGATTGTCGATGCTGAAGGCAATGAGCTTGAAGGTGCCGTAGAAGGTAACTTGGTGATTAAGGATTCTTGGCCGGGACAAATGCGAACCATTTGGGGTGATCCTGAGCGCTTTATTGAGGCCTATTTCTCCACTTATCCGGGGACGTATTTTACAGGTGATGGCGCACGTCGTGACGAGTCTGGCTATTATTGGATTACGGGTCGTGTGGATGACGTCTTGAACGTTTCAGGACACCGATTGGGAACGGCTGAAATTGAAAGTGCATTGGTTGCACATGATGCTGTGGCAGAGTCTGCAGTGGTGGGTATGCCGCATGATATTAAAGGGCAAGGGATTTGCGCCTTTGTCACCCTACAAGCAGGGACAGCAGAGACGGATGAGTTACGTCAGGAACTGGTGGCTTGGGTACGCAAAATCCTTGGACCAGTGGCAACGCCAGATGCATTGCATTGGGCGCCGGCCTTACCAAAAACCCGTTCTGGTAAAATCATGCGCCGTATTTTAAGAAAAATTGCGGCCAATGAATTGGACTCTTTAGGTGATACCTCGACCTTGGCAGAACCTCAAGTGGTTGAACATTTGATTGCTACGGTTTATCCGAAGTCATAAAAACCATTTGAGCGTGAGTGATCACGTTCTGATGAAAGTTCACTATGGCTTATACGAAGGATTATTAAAGCAATAATGAACGTCCTTTCTCCTATAAAAGTTGATTAGGATGAAGGGCCGTTCATGATGCATTTTATCCATCCTAAATACGACGTATAAAATGATCAAATTATAAGTCGCCTGAATCTTGGTGACTTAGATTTCATTAGATATAGATTTTACAGATATAGACTGCAGGCATTGAGATAAGCTGAATGCCTCTACTTTGTTAAGCTAAAACGGTAACAGAATAATCAGACAGATATATGAACGCTTCAACTCCATTGACTCAAGATCCGATCGACATTGCCAAAAAACTGGCGGCAGAATTTGCCACGACGGCTGCTCAGCGTGATAAGCAGGGGGGAAATCCCAAAGCTGAACGTGATTTGATTCGTCAAAGTGGTTTGCTTGCACTTTCCATTGGAAAACAATACGGTGGACAGGGGGCAGATTGGCTGACGATTTTTAAAACCATTCAAACCATTGCTCAAGTGGATAGCTCATTGGCGCATGTTTATGGTTTCCATCATTTATTAATTGCAACGGTACAGTTGTTCGCGCAGCCAGAGCAATATGGCCCGTGGTTTGAACAGACTGCACGTGAGCATTTATTTTGGGGCAATACCTTAAACCCCTTAGACCGTCGTACTACAGCGACGCAACTGTCTGAACACGAATACGTCTTTCATGGCGATAAAAGCTTCTGTTCGGGTTCTATGGATTCAGACATTTTGTTGTGTTCTGGCTTCAATGACGACGGAAAATTATTGATCGGGGTGATTCCTACAGCACGTGAAGGCGTCAGTTTTCTCGGCGATTGGGACAATATGGGACAACGTCAAACCGACAGTGGAAGCAGCCATTTTGAACAAGTTAAAATTTCCAAAGATGAATTACTACTGAACCCAGGCCCATTAAGTAAACCTTATTCGAGTTTACGCCCTTTGATTGCACAGTTGATCTTTGTACATATGTTTCTAGGGGTGGCAGAAGGGGCTTTTGAAACAGCAAAACAGACGGTTCAAAACCAAAAAGCATGGTCAAAATCATTGGTTGAAAATGCAGTGAATGACCCTTTCATTCAAAAGCATTTTGCTGAGTTTTATGTGCAATTAGAAAGTGTACGTTTATTGGCAGATAAAGCGGTTCAGCGTTTGCAATGGGCTTGGGAGATTGGTGAAGCTTTGACGGCGGAACAACGTGGAGAAGTCTCTATTGCGATTGCAACTGCCAAAATCGCAGCCACCAATAGCTCGCTATACATTACGCAAAATATTTTCCAAGTGATGGGCGCACGTGCCACAACTGCCAAACTAAATTTAGATCGCTTCTGGCGCAATGTACGTACCCAGACCTTACACGATCCGATTGATTATAAATATCAGGAGGTCGGTGAATGGGTGCTCACAGCGAAAGTGCCAGATCCAAGTTTTTATTCTTAAACGTATATTGCACATGAGCCAATAAAAAGCCTCCGTTTTGGAGGTTTTTTTGCAATGTGCTGTCAGTCGATTTAACGCTGATGAATATTTTCTAAGGTATCAACTAAGGTTCGCGTTGTTTGATCAATCTCATAATTCACGGCATCACCGACTTGGACATCTTTCCATGTAGTGAGGCGCAGTGTTTCAGGAATAAGATCGATTGAAATTTCACTATTGGCACGATCAACACGGTTCACAGTCAAACTACAACCATTGAGCCCAATAAAACCTTTGAGAAAGAAATATTTAATATTGCCTGCCGGAATGTGAATATCGAGATGAAAGGTTTCCCCGCGATGCTCTAAGTTTTTGATCGTGGCTGTGCCTTCGATATGACCATATAGATTGTGACCACCATTTTCTGCTCCAACTTTGGCTGAGCGTTCGACATTGACCTCATCACCAGCTTTGAGAGTTTTCAGCGTGGTGAGTTGATTGGTCAAATCAGAGACATCAAAATGCACTTGGTTGGCTGCCAAATCAATATGTGTAGCCGTTAAACACACGCCATTAATCGCCACACTTGCCCCGATAAAGACATCATGAAAAAAATTCTGATGATTTGAAATCACCAAGGTTGTGAAGCCATTACCTTGACGAATCTCTAAGACTTTTTCTAAACCTTGCACGATGCCTGTATACATGGGAGCGTCTCTAAAATGATTTGCGTTTTCTATATTGTAGGGACAAAACGAACGCTCGGCTATGCCTTAGAGTGACCATTTCAGTACAGCATTTTGATCTGTCGCAGTTCGATTTTGGCAATGGCCTACAATGCTCGGAATGTTTCAATTGCCGCTAGGCGAGACTGTTTTAAGTCAACGATCGGCTGAGGGTAGTTCAATTCCAATTGAGGATTTTTGGCAAAGGGTTGGTGAATTTGCTTTGCATCCAAATCTGCCAGCTCAGGTAGCCATTGACGTAGATAATCTCCGTTCGGATCAAATTTCTGAGATTGGCTGATTGGGTTAAAAATCCGAAAATAAGGTACAGCATCTGTACCCGTCGAGGCGCACCATTGCCAACCGCCATTATTGGCCGCTAAGTCGCCATCGACAAGGTGCTGCATAAACCATTGTTCCCCCAACCGCCAATCGATCAGTAGATTCTTACTGAGGAACATGGCACAAATCATCCGCACCCGATTATGCATCCAACCCGTAGCCAGTAGTTGACGCATCCCTGCATCGACGATCGGAATGCCCGTCTGGCCGTATTGCCACGCAGCAAAGTCTTGTGGTGCATGGCGCCATTTTATTTTTAAGGTTTTGGTTTGAAACGGCTGGTGCTGAGAAACTTGCGGGTAGTCAAATAAAATGTGCTGGTAAAATTCACGCCAAAGCAGCTCATCGAGCCAAGTTTGTTGTCCTCTGTGGTCGATCTGGAAATAGCCGCCTTGTTCACGAAAAAGGGCTTGCAGACATTGGCGAATAGACAAGATGCCCAAGTTTAAATACATGCCAATTCGACTGGTTCCATTGAGCGCAGGAAAGTCCCGATCATCAGCATAACGATGCAGATGTTGTTCAATAAATTCATCTAAGCACTGTAGTGCGTGATCTTCTCCAATCGGCCAAAGCTCGATTTGAGCAGCTAACAGCCCTGCGGGATAAAAAGGACGCAGATCAAATTCATTTTGCCACAGCGGATGCGGTTCGAGAGCCGCTTGGGCTTCAATAGCGGGATAACAAGTAGGCAAACTGATGCTCAGTTTCTCGTAGCAATTTTTCTTAAATGCACCGAAAACTTGATAAGGATGTCCAGATTGATTGCGAATACTGCCAACAGGAAACAGGGTGCGGTCATGGTACAGCTCAACAGAGATGTGCTGCTGTTCTAATAACTGTTGTACTTCGCGATCTCGTTTAAGTTCATTCACACCATGTTCAATATGTGCATGAACAGTGTGTATATTGAGCTGAGTACATAGGGTTAATAGCTCAGTGGCGATGTCTGACCAATGGGGAATATGCTGAATAATCAGTGGAATATTTAGCTCAGCCAATTGCTGTCGCAAAAGTTCCAGTTGGGCAAGATAGCGATGGATTTTAATGGGGGCATCGTCATGCCTTGCCCATTGTTCAGGAGAAAGCGCAATAAAGGCAATCGTTGGACCAGACTGTGTCGCCTGCCACAGTGCGCTATGGTCATGTCGTCTTAAATCTTGTCGAAACCAAACCAGTTGCATATTTATTGCCTCGTTTGTGTTGGAAATATCACTGGAATTACGGGGGTGTCAATTGGTGATAAAATCATCTAAAAAATATCGATTTTAATAAAAAACCATATAATATCTATGGTTTAACTTAACCGATTGCGCACAATTCTGTCAGCTTAAGCGTACAAGCAACGAAGTTTTTGACGCTAGGCGCACTTTTAAATTTTACCTAAGATGAACTCATACAGGAACAGGACGTTCCGGAACATAAAACAATAACAAAGTGTTCACCATCAGGACTGTGAAGCAAGACAGGAGTCAGGCTTAAGTATCCATATAGAAAAAGCCCGACAGGATGTCGGGCTTTTTCTTTGTTTACAGATCCGCTCAATTTATAGAATCAGAGCATGTCTTTAAATGATACTCGAGATAAAAAATCCCCTAAGCCGAGCCTTAGGGGAGGAAAGTGAAGTGAGCCAGTTGTGATTATTATGCTGATTACATGAGCTGTGACTGCATCAACAATTATGCTGATTTAGCCTGCACAACTTGCTGCTGTTGAGCTTCCAGTTCACGAACCAGTGGCAACACTTTTTCGCCAAAGTATTCCACTTCTTCAATGAAGTGGAGAAAACCTGAGAGAACCAAATCGACACCTACACTTTTGAGTTCCACAATGCGTTCGGCAATTTGTTGTGGCGTGCCAATCAGATTGGTTTTAAAGCCGTCGTTATATTGAACCAAATCTTCAAAAGTAGATTTTGCCCAGTTACCTTCTCCTTCTTTGGTGGATGCACCTGCTTCACGAGTTGCATCGCCAAAGGCATTGACCGCTTCGGTATTGGCATTGTCGATAATAGCTTGAAGCACCGCTTGGGCTTCTTCCTCCGTATCTCGGGCAATGATGAAGGCATTCACCCCGATTTTGACCTGATGGTTGTTAGCTTTGGCTTTTTCACGAATATCATCGATCTGCTTTTTCAACTCAGCAGGGGTATTGCCATTGGTGAAGTACCAATCGGAAACACGTGATGCCATGTCACGTGCTGCACGTGAACTGCCACCTTGGAAGATTTCAATATGCGGTTTTTGCACCGGTTTTGGAGATAGGGTGTAGTCTTTAAATTGATAGTATTTACCATCAAAACTAAAGTTATCCTGCGTCCAAACGCCTTTTAAGCTACGAATGAATTCTTCAGAACGCGCATAGCGTTGATCATGTTCGGGCCATTCTTCACCAATCGCATCAAACTCACCACGGAACCAGCCACTCACAACATTGATTGCAATACGGCCATTGGTAAGATGATCGATGGTCGCCAATTGTTTTGCAGCCAAAGCCGGTTTCCAAGGGCCGGGTAAAATCGCTGCAATGACTTTGAGTTTTTCAGTTTTGGCCAAAATTCCATGGCTGAAACTAACCGACTCATGTTGATTTTCGGCGTTATAGCCTGCGGTAAAACGAATTTGAGTCAGCGCATAATCAAAGCCGCTTTTTTCTGCAGCTTGTGCCAAACGCACGTTATAGTCATAGCTCCAATCGGTACGCTGTTCAATATTACTGACCACCAAACCACCACTGACGTTTGGTACCCAATACGCAAATGTAATGTTTTTTTCTTGTACTGACATTTTGCAAACCCTCGGGATCGAATTGTTATGCTGTGGTGTTTAGGCCACTTGCGTTTTTGGCTTTTTACTATGCAGTCGAGCTTCAGCGGCATCCAAACTTGGAACAGCTGCAGAAGGAAGGACTTCTTCTTGCTCGATTTGCTTATTAATGCCCAAGTTTTGGTTGGCTTGTTGAGACTTGGCTTTCACCACTTCAGCACGCTGACCTTTGGCTGGAGCCCATTCCAAAATCGGCAGCGCACGTGCTACAGCTAAAGTAATGCGGTCACGGAGTAATTCACTATGAATGGTGTATTCAGGGGTGAAATCACGATCTGTTGCGTAGACCCCAATCGGTAATGTTTGCGCTTGGAAGAAACTGAACAATGGGCGCAGTTGATGTTCAAGCACTAAGGCATGGCGTTCAGAACCACCCGAAGCTGCAAGCAAGACAGGTACATCGACCAATGCAGTTTGTTCGACAAAGTCAAAGAAGTGTTTAAACAGGCCTGTAAATGAAGCACGGTAAACTGGCGTTCCAACAATCAGTGCATCAGCAGCTTCAACGGCAGCAAGGTCATCTTGTACACGTTGTGGCAATTGGTTACGGTAAATTGCGCCACCTAATAAATTGCCAATTTCGCTAAACTTAATAAAATGCACATTGATTGGAGTCGCATCACCGAGTTCATCAACAATAGCTTGCACCAAAGCTTCAGTTTTAGATGGATTGTTTAGACCACCTGACACAGCAACAATATTCAGGGGTTTTTGTAGATCAACTTGAGACATTTTTTAAACCTAAAAGTGTGGTTTCTCGGAATGCCTTTTATTAATCCCGATGGGTGGATCACTGTAAAATAACGAAAATCAGAAAAGTTATCTTATTTTTAGATATGTTGTAAAAACCTCAAGATTGGTGAAATTTCAAATTTTAAACTGTTGATATTTAAACATATAATGCTTAGATATAAGCATTTTTACTGAGTTGATAAAATTTATATGAAAATATGATTAGATTTAAAGATTTATAGAAAATGCGAAAAAAGACGCATTTTAGGTGAAAATCTACATTTTAAATGCAAAAAAATAAGTTCTTGCATATCCTTCACATAGCATGTGTGGTTAGAATAGGGGCATTGTGCACAAGATCTCTCACGTTGCTTATGAATATTTTAATCGTTGATGATCACCCGCTGTTTCGTCATGCTTTAATTCAGGCGGTTCGTTATAGTTTGCCTCAGGCGCAAATTCATGAGACTGCAGCAGTCAATGAATGCTATGAACGTCTTGAAAATGGCCCTGAGCCTGATCTTGTGTTATTGGATTTAAACTTGCCGGGTGCTTCAGGCTTTTCTGCCTTGGTACATATTCGCGCACAATATCCATCGATTCCAATCATTGTGGTCTCTGCGCATGAAGAAGCGTCGATTATCCAACGTGCGATTGCACATGGTGCGATGGGTTATATTCCAAAATCTGCACATCCAAGCCACATTGGTGAAGCGATTCGTCAAGTCTTAGAAGGCGAGATTTGGTTGCCACCAAATTTACCAGCCAATATGAACTTTGACCCACGTGCTGCAGATGAAACAGCATTGGCAGAACGTATTCAGTCTTTAACACCGCAACAATTCCGCGTGTTAATGATGGTGGCGGAAGGTTTGTTGAATAAACAAATTGCCTATGAGTTGGATGTGTCTGAAGCAACCATTAAAGCGCATGTGACGGCGATTTTCCGTAAGTTGGGCGTACAAAATCGAACTCAAGCTGTATTGGCAATTAATGCACTGAATATTGAAGAAAAGAAAATCTAAGGATTTTTTCAAAAAAAAAGACCTCCATCGTGGAGGTCTTTTTTTTTGTTTAAGCACTAAGGCTGGCGCTAGATCATTTCGCATTTTAAATGCCGTTTGGTCTTTACATGCGGTTTAAATGCAATAGAGCAATGCAACTTAACAATGACTTAAACAGACCACTTCAACTTAAGCAATATAGTCTTGCTTAGGCGTCAAATCCGTACAGTACAAAGGGTTGAGCGCACATTGCAGCTCATCAATTTGTTCATCGGACACATAGCCGCGCGCTTTGAGATAATCCGCGACACGGTCATCACGTAAACTTAGAAAAGCAGCATCATAAACACCCAAATCCACAAATAGGGCTGCAGTTTCTAAGCTGTTAAAACGGTCCAGATAGACATCATTGTCGTACATCAGGAAGATATGGTCTTGCTTGGAGTTGGCATCGACATTTAAACGTTGAGCCAATTCAAATGGCGCTGTTTTAATAAACAGTAAATCGGATAATTCATCAAACTGTGTTTTATCCAGCTGGTTTTGGTCGGTTTTGACTTTACCAAGCCACGCTTTAAATACCAAAACCGCACCACCACGCAGTAGCATGCTCCAAATCTGATGACGGGTGTCCAAACCCAAGCTATTGGATTCTGCTTCTAAATTCTGCAGCAGTAGATCTTCTTGTTCTGCCAGTCGATCGAATAAGCCAAGACCTTGGGGTTTGTAGGCATTTGGTGCAAAGACATCAAAATTCAGTTCGTCAAACACCTGCAACGCGAGAGGAACGGCACTGCGATAGAGCGTTTCTAGCGCTTCGACATGCACATCACTTAATTTGCTGAACTTAAATAGCTGACGCCAATCGATCTCTGGCAAAATGGCATTGGCACCATACTGACGATGAAACTGTAGATTTTGATCAAAACCATGCGGCATTGTTTCTGAAATATTCACAAGATCACTCCTAATATGCGGGGGAGATCAGCTTCTCAAGTGTTGAGTTATGACGCTTCTTGAATTGGCTTGAAACTGATCAACTTCTTATGAATATTTTTAAAACGAACGGCGGCAGCTAAATATAAGACTAAAGTTTTAGTTTTTATTTTAACCTATAAAATACTGAGTTAAATCAAATAGATTTTTAATTGTAACTAAGTGTACAAGTGTTCACTCATGCATTCGATATCTTTTGCCATAGGCAATCAAAATTTGATATTTATGGCTAATAAATAGACGAAATATCGGGGTGATTTTGAATGATCTTGCCGCTGAGAAAAATTTTTTTGCCAGTTAGGTAAGTTTAAGTAAGAACAAGGTAAACAAAAGCCCATTTCATGTGAATGAAATGGGCTATTTTTCACAGAGCGATGTCATGTAACAGAGCTACTGATTTGAAATCTTCAAACCAGATAACCATGAACGGAGTGAAGCCGGTTTCAACGGTTTTTTCAGTAAGACGATGTTTAACTCTTTTAGACGTTGCGGTAATTCAGGATCAGAATCTGCGGTAATCAGCGCCACAGGGACATTTTCCTGACGGTTATCTAAAATAAAGTCGAGACCGATCTTATTATTATTTAAGTGTTGGTCAACCAACCAAACTTGAATATTTTCTTGTTGAATCAACTCCATGGCCTGTTCAGGTTCAGTGGCTTTAAAGACTTGATAGCCCCATTTGGTCAGTAAGGTCGACATCCCTTCCAAAATCGTTTCATCATTGTCTAAGCACAGAATCTTATAGGCTTTGGTTTTCAGCGGAACGGCTTGAGTCGGTGCAGCGACCACTTTTGGCGCAGCGACTACAGGGACTTCAATCATAAAGCATGAACCATGACCAAGTTCTGAGAACACATGTACTGGGTAGTCGAGTAAGCTGGTCATGCGTTGCACGATGGCTAAACCTAAGCCCAGACCCTGTTCACCCCATGGAGAGGTGTGTCCACAGCGTTCGAACTCTTGGAACAACTTAATGCGCTGTTCTTCCGCGATCCCAGGACCTGTATCCCAAACGCCAATACGAATATGCCCCGGACGTGCTGAACGTAGCACACCCACCACAACACGACCACGCGCCGTATAGCGTAGGGCATTGCTGACGAAGTTTTGGATAATACGACGAATCCACTGTGGGTCGGTGTCAATCCAGAACTGAGCATCGTGTACGGTCAGTTTGATATTACGCTGTGCTGCAATCGATTTAAATTGCAGTTCAAGATCACTGAGCAAGTCATGTAGTGGATAAGGCTGACGTTTCGGTTGAATGGTTCCACCTTCGAGTCGTGCAATGTCCAAGAGGGCAGAGAGCATACTTTCCGCACCATGCAGCGCACGATCAAGTTGCTGAAGCGTTTTACGATCATCATCATTTTGTACGCTTTGCTCGAGGGCGGTACTAAACAGACGCGCAGCATGCATCGGTTGCAATAAGTCATGGCTTGCAGCAGCAATAAAGCGGCTTTTCGACATATTGGCTTTATCGGCTTGCTCACGTGCCAATTGTTGTTCAGACAGGGCATCTGCCAACTGTTGGGTACGGTCTTGTACACGTCCTTCAAGCAAGGCTTCATTTTCACGGAAAGCAGTAATATCGGCAAAGGTCGTGACGAAACCACCGCCTTCGATTGGGTTGCCGCGCATCTGAATCACACGACCATCTTTACGAATCCGTTCAAATTCGTGTGCGCTGCCGACTTGCATCCAATGCATGCGTTTACGCACATGTTCCTCGACTGAACCGGGACCACATTCGCCGCGTTCAGCGTTATAACGAATCAAGTCTGAAATTGGGCAACCGACGTAGACAATGTCTTTTGGATAATCAAACAGTTTGAGGTATTGATTGTTCCATGCCACCAAACACATATTTTCATCAACCACAGACACACCTTGAGTCATATGGTCGATCATGGTCATGATCAGGTTTTGGTTAAAGCGCTGCCACTGTGAGGCTTGGTCAAGAATATTGGCGACCTGACCGAGTGCTAAACCATTATTAACCATGGCTGTGGTGAGTAAGGTACGGGCAGATGCCGCACCGATGGTGCCTGCAAGATACTGTTCGGTAAAACGCCACCACATGCCGTTGGCGCTGCTATTTTCATTTAAAACGACATTGTTTTGTGCGCAGAACTGGTTGAAGGCACGCATGGTTGGACCTTCACCGGTAATACGTTTTGCCAAGGTAATCAAATCACCTACTTTTAGACGCGCCACATCATGGTGAATATAGCTGATGTCATTCGATGTACTTTGAGCAGGAAGGGGCTTGGTTTCATAATAAAAGAAACTTTCGGCCTGAATTTGCTCGGCAACACTTGGACGGAAGACGCGGGAAATCCAAATATAGAGGGTGATATTTAAACCGAGCGCCCAAACTACGCCATGGGTAAGTGGATCGAAAGATTCAAACCCTAACAGTGCTTCAGGACGTAACCAACTCAAGCCTAGCGGACCCTGACTTAAAAGATTTTCGGTAAATGTTTTAAATTGTTCAGGTAAGCTACGCAATACGGTTGGTAATAACAGGGTATAAGCCCACATGCCAAAACCGACCAACAAACCCGCATATACACCTTGCTTACTTCCGCCACGCCAATACAAACCACCAATTAGCGCCGGTGCAAACTGTGCCACAGCACTGAAGGCCAATAGGCCAAATACTGATAATTGGTCAATGTCATTGAAGAAATGGAAGAACAAGAAGCCCAATAACATGACCGCTAAAATACACACACGACGTGTGAATTTCAGTACGAGTGGTAGGCGTTTGTCATGACGTGACAATAAGCGTGTACGCCACAGTGCAGGCATGATCAAGTCATTACTGAGCATAATCGACAAAGCCACTGAAGACACCAACAGCATACCTGTCGAAGCTGAAAAACCACCGAGAAAGGCAAGTAAAGTCAACCAGTCTTGGTTATAACTTAAAGGCAGTGAGAGCACAGCAACATCGGGGATTGCCAAGTAGGCAGGTGCTGCATGCAGCGCCCAACTGGCAATCGGGATGATCGCGATAATGGTTAAAATCAGATAAATGGCAAACCAACGACGAGCACCACGGATATGCTTTTCATCACGTAGTTCAACCACCGCGACATGGAACTGACGTGGTAGACAAATAATCGCTAAAGCAGCCAATAATGTTTGAATCCAAAAGCTTTCTGGCACACCTTTGAGCTGGACATCTTTAAATGTACTGCTAATGTCATGGCTGATTTGCGCCATGTTTTCAGGTGATTCAAAAACAAAGAAAAATGCGACTGCAAGTAGTGCAAACAGCTTGACGAAAGACTCAAATGCCACAGCCAACATTAAGCCGCCGTGCTGTTCAGTATTGGCAATCTGTCGTGTCCCAAACATCATCGCCAAAATCGCCAATACACCGGTCAAAAACAGCACACTATTGGTGGTACCTGTCAGACCAGCGGTCGGTTCTAAAATGACCGTTGCACTTAGGGCAATCGCACGTAGCTGCAAGGCTAAATAGGGAATAATGGCAATTACGGCAAGGATCGTGACCAGTGAAGCTAAGGGGCCACTTTTACCATATCGTGCTGCTACAAAGTCGGCAATCGATGAAATGGCATGATGCTGACGGACACGCCCTAAACGTCGCCAAATATCATAGCCGAGCGCAACAAATAGCAGCGGTCCCAGATAAATTGGCAGGAAAATAATGCCCTCACGAACGGCGGCACCTGTTGCGCCATAAAATGTCCAAGATGAACAGTAAACCCCTAAAGTTAGGCTAAAGAGAAGCATTCTGCCGCGAGTACTGAGCCTGCTGGCATGCTTTTCACCAAAGAATGCACATACAAAGAGTAATGCGATGTAAAGGGCCAATACCCCGACGATAAGCCAACTATTCATAAAGCCTGCAGCATATTAATTCTCGCTTAATGATAACGCATCCATAGGCTTAGGGAGGTTATTGCTCAAAATTTAACGACCAAAGTCTAAATTACAAGAGATAAGGAACATTGGTAAGTTTAGCTTCGAAATAATTCGAATTAGAAAATTGCGCGCCAAGGTTCGGCGTAAGGAGAACATTATGGATGAGAGACAGGTAGAACAAATTCTACAGAATCCAAAATTTAAGGAAATGGTCAGCCGTAAAAGTAAGTTGAGCTGGACTTTGACGATCATTATGTTGGTGGTATATGTCGGCTTTATGCTCCTTGTGGGCTATAACAAAGAGTTCTTGATGCAATCCGTGAGTGGTGGTGTGACCACGATTGGTATGCCATTAGGTCTAAGCATTATCGTATTGTCATTCTTACTGTGTGGTGTTTATTCGTATATTGCAAACAACAAGTTGGATGCATTAAACGCAGAAGCAATGCGTGAAGTAGAAGCAATTACTCAAGAAAAAGGACCGCACTAAGATGAAATGGAATTCATTGAAAGCAATAGTATTAGCGGCTCCTGCTCTGCTCATGTCAAGCATGGCAATGGCTGGACCAGATTTAGGTGAAGCACAGCAACAAGCGACCAACTGGCATGCGATTATCATGTTCGCAATTTTTGTTGGCTTGACTTTGTTTATTACCAAATGGGCAGCGAAGCAAACCACCAACACAGCTGACTTCTATACAGCGGGTGGTGGTATTTCGGGTTTCCAAAATGGTTTAGCGATTGCCGGTGACTATATGTCAGCAGCATCGTTCCTCGGTATTTCCGCAATGGTATTCAGTTCAGGCTTTGACGGCTTGCTGTATTCATTGGGCTTTATGGTGGGTTGGCCAATCGTATTGTTCTTGGTGGCTGAGCGTCTGCGTAACTTAGGTAAGTTCAACTTATCTGACGTGGTGTCATTCCGTCTAGCTGAGAAACCTGTCCGTACCCTTGCAGCAGTAAGCTCGCTTGTGGTTGTAGCGTTCTACCTGATTGCACAGATGGTGGGTGCAGGTCAGTTGATTAAACTGCTATTCGGTTTGAACTACAACATTGCGGTTGTGATCGTTGGTCTACTGATGATGGCTTATGTAATCTTCGGTGGTATGTTGGCAACAACTTGGGTACAGATCATTAAAGCAGTGATGCTACTTTCTGGCGCAAGCTTCATGGCATTCATGGTCATGAAAGGCGTGGGCTTCAGCTTCTCTGAAATGTTCACTCAATCGATTCAAGTTTTCTCTAAAGTACATGACGTATCTTTAGCTGAAGCTGCAAACATTATGGGTCCAGGTAAACTTGCAGCCAACCCAATTGATGCGATCTCTCTAGGCCTTGCATTGATGTTCGGTACAGCAGGTCTTCCACATATTTTGATGCGTTTCTTTACTGTAAAAGATGCTAAAGAAGCGCGTAAATCTGTGGTTGTAGCAACAGGTTTCATTGGTTACTTCTACCTACTGACTTTCATCATTGGTTTTGGTGCGATCCTTTATGTTTCAAACAACCCACAATTCCTTGATGTAGCGAAAATGGCGGTAACTGGCAAGTTAGAACTTGTTGGTGGTAACAACATGGCTGCGGTTCACTTGTCTGATGCATTGGGCGGTGACTTGTTCATGGGCTTTATTTCAGCGGTAGCATTCGCAACAATTCTTGCAGTAGTTGCAGGCCTAACATTGTCTGGTGCTTCAGCAATTTCACATGACTTGTATGCAAACGTATTCAAGAAAGGTCAAACTACACCTGAATCTGAACTTCGTATGTCTAAAATCGCGACTTTAGGTCTTGCGATCTTCGCAATGATTTTAGGTATCTTGTTCGAGAAACAAAACGTTGCATTCATGGTCGGTCTTGCATTCTCTGTAGCTGCATGTGCAAACTTCCCAGTGCTTGTATTGTCGATGTTCTGGAAAGGTTTAACGACGCGTGGTGCAGTGATTGGTGGTGTGGTTGGTCTAGCAACTGCTGTGATTCTAATTGTATTGTCTAAAGCAGTTTGGGTAGATACATTCGCAATCTCTGAAACACCAATTAACCCATTCAATGGTCCTGCTATCTTTGCAATGCCATTGGCATTCATCTGCTGCTGGTTGTTCTCTGTAACTGATAATTCAGCACAAGCACAAGCTGAGCGTAAAGCATTCGATGCACAGTATGTACGTTCACAAACTGGCATTGGTATCTCTGGTGCTTCAGATCACTAATCTGAATCGCCTAAAAAGCCCCCTAATAAGGGGCTTTTTTATATTTGAGTGAATGATATGAAACAGAGGTTTGTAGACAAATCTCTGTCCTATTTGCGTGTATAATTTTCTCCATTGATCGACATTTTCCAATGGCCTTGATCATCTTGATCAGGCGAGCGCTGAATGGTGAATTGTTGAGAGAAATTATCCTGACCGATGCTAAAGCTCTGATCACCAAAACTGCTCAAATGGGCTTTTATTCGCGACTGTTCAGCACCACTGAAGGTTTGGTTGGCAATACTTTTTTCGGTATGTTCTTGATGGTGATACGTCACTTCGCCCGACGCTTTGATCACTAATTCACTGTGGTTGTTTTGCCAAGTCCCCACATAATTTTCATGGCCTTTGAGGAGTGGACTGTCTTGTGTACAGGCAGAGAGCATGAGTAGACAGAGGGGAGCAAATACGAGATGTTTTTTCATAATGAAATCTACCACGCAGGAGATTTCTTTAAATGTGCGCCTGAATGCTGAAACTTACAGTAGGTTTTTTGAACTTCTTTGGTAATAAGGAACCCATCTAGAACAGTGCTCATATAGATGCTTTTTCAGATTAAGATCAACAAATTTTTGCAATAAAAAAAACTCACTTCGTGCTAATTTAAAATCAATCAGTTGATGATGCTTCAGATCGATCATTTCAGCGCATGAAAAAAATATAGAGATTGAAAATTATAGAGATTGAAAATAATGCAAGGTTTTGTAGATTTTTGGAAAAGCTTTAGACTTTTACCCTCAGCATGGCTGTTACTGGTGCAGTTTCTGATCTTGGTTTTAACCGCGATTACCCGAGAAAGTCTGTCTTTTCGTGCGCTAATTTGGGTACTTGGGGTGTCGGTACTATTGATCATTGCCAAAGTGATTCGCCAAACTCCAATGTTTACGATTCTAGGACTGAGTTTTGTTGGCTGCGCCGTATTGTTTTCTACTTTGATTATGCTCGGTGTAAATCATCCCAATATTCAAATTATTGCGCATGGTTTTGAAGCATGCGCATATTTTAGTGCAGCCTATGGCTTATTACGCTATATGTTTGCCGATCGTTATTTAACCAAAGACGAACTTTTTGCAGCCGGGGCAGTATTTACCCTCATCGCATGGGGTTTTGCTTTTCTCTATAGTATTTGTCAGCTGATTTATCCGGATAGTTTTGTGAATCCTGCAGAGCCGGGCATGCAGTCGTGGTTAGATTTATTATTTTTAAGTTTTAGTTTGCAGTCTGCCACGGGCTTGTCGGATCTCATGCCTGTGAGCGCGCCTGCACGGGTGTTGGCTATGCTTCAAATGTTTTGTGGGGTGATGTATTTGGCTCTCATCGTTTCACGCTTAATTGCTTTGCAATATATTGCCCATTTACCGGAACGCCATGAGCCCAAAGACAAATAATGGCAGAATAAAAAAGGACGCAAATGCGTCCTTTTTGGTATTCAGTATCTAATATGAATTAGAAACGGAATTTAGCGTTTACGCCAACAGTTTGAGTGTCAAGCGCAACTTCTTCAGCATTAGCATTTACATAGCTAGCACCAACTGCAACAGCAGGAGTGATGAAGTAGTTTACGTTCGCGCCCCAAGCTGAGTCTGGAGTACCAGCAAAGCTAGATTCAGCGTAAGAAGCACCAACGCTTAATTTAGGAGTTACGAAAAGATCAGTTTTGAATTGGTAAGCAGTGTCATCACCGTAGATGATGCCTGATTCGAAACCAATTGCCATGTTAGTGTCGTCGATTGCGCCAACATATTTAGCACGTGCAGTGATTGCGTCTTGGTCTTGGCCAATAGTTGTAGCTTCAGCAACAGCTTTAGCAACACCGTTACCCATAACGTTGAACGCGTCAACAGCAGCTTGGTCAGCAACGCTAGTGTAACCAACAGCAACTAAGAAGTTTTGAGTTGGAAGCGCACCAACTTCTAATGCATAACGGTCGCCGTTGTCATCAGTGTTGTTTGCATTTTTGCTGTCAAGGATAGTGTGGCTGTAAGAAGCACTAGCGTATACAGGAACAACTTTAGTTGGAACATAAGCTTCAGCTTTAGCACCGAAGTTATGAGCAATTACGTCAGTACCTTTTGAACCAACTTCGCCGTAGTTGTAAGCAACAGATACGTTAGAAGCTTGGTTTAAGAATGCAGCTTCTGCTAAAGGACCTTTTGTAGAGTCAACATTTTTGAAGTAGTAAGTACCTTGAACACCACCAATGAAATCTTTGTCATTTGCAGTTGTGTCGATGTATTCTGCTTGGCCTTGAACTTCAAATTGGTAAGCTTGAGCACCGGTCATGGCTAATAATAAAGCAGTGGCTAAACCGAGTTTTTTCATGATTTTCTACCAGTTGTTACAAATGGATTAAACATTGAGCATTGTATTGTAACAATATATTAAGTCAATGATCCTAAAGGTTATTATTCAGTCTCTGACTCAGATCTTTATTTCATAATAAGAAATTCAGTTTTTACTCTAACTAATAAGTCACTGAAAAAAAATCATTGAGAACAATTAAGTAAGTTTTATTAAATTCTTAATTAAAAAAATACACTTGAAAAAATACACAACTTTTCAATCTAAAATAACAATTATTATTGTTATTTTAATTCAAAATAACATTTATTGTAGTGGGTAAATTCTAACGCTTTTCACGCATTTGAGGTAATAAATCGGGACTTTGACTGCTGAATTGTTGGGCTAAAACCACTTATTTGTATATTAAATAGACATTTTTGTTTTAAGTTTGAGGGATATGTCACTTAAATATGTGTCTTTGTGATATTTTTAATATCCTAGTGAAATACTTGGCTTTACATCAGGTTTTATTTGATTCATAATTTGCCAATCGAGTCGTCACACGGTTTAAAAGTGTGACTTTGACCCTGATTCTCCATTATTGTTTTTTATTCGCCCAGCTTTCCCCAAGGTTGGGCTTTTTTTTATTCAAAAATGCAACTTTATATTAAAGATAAAATATAGAGCAAATATCTTGTAGAAATAAATGCACTTTTATGGTGCGTTAATAATTCTATTTATCTTTCAATTAAAGTGATATAGACAAAAAAAATCCTGATTTTCAAGGAAAATCAGGATTTTTTAGCCAAAATTTTCGGGAAACTAAAATATTCTGCTGAGGAAGAAATCTAGTGTGCCCTAATACGGTGCATTCTGCACCAATTTATTGCAATTGTAAATATTTATTTAAACAAGTTAATAAAAAATATTTCGCTTTGAAATATGCTGCTGTTTTTTAGCAAATTATCTCGTTCTAAAGTGATAAAAATGTGACAGATTAAGCACATTTATATAGAATTTAGAGCTATAAATGTTCACTTTACAAATTAATAAATTATTGGTCATTAATTTAAATATTCCCGCGTTTAGTTGAGAAGTGGGTTGGGGTATGCAACAAGTGTGGGGCATAAAATAGATGGAAACATTACGAACAGAGCATATTAGTAAGCGCTTGCAACTTGCGATGCTAGTAATCGTCTTGTCTATCGTATTTATCAGTGTTCCATTGATTGTGAGCAGCAATCAACATTACCTCAAAAGTGCCGGAGCGCTGAAAGAAATTCAGATGCTGAAAATGGTGGCAGATTTAACCAACCAAATTTCCCGTGAACGTGCGCCAGCTAACAGTGCAATGTCGAGTCAAGGTGAACAGCGCGAGCAAAAAATTATTGAGTTGGCTGAATATCGTCAAGGCGTTGATCGGCAATATCAAGATACACTGAAAGTTTTAAAAGAAACGGGCTTTGCACCGATCGCCCAGCAGTTAGAGTCCAATTTATATCCATATTTGTTGCAGGGTCGCAAAACGGTCGATCAATATATTGCGCTGCCGACACAACAGCGTGAAGCTAAAAAATTGGATTATGCCATTTTGGCGATGTTCCAAGCTTGGGATCAAAGCTATATTGCCATGCAGAAATTGGTCAATCATTCACATGGTAAAGATACCCGTGTATCGAATTATTACACGCTGATTTTATTACTGGCAGAATTACGTGATCAGGCGGGAAGAGTCGCATCAAATATTATGGCTGCGGTATCATTTCAACAGGAAATTCCAGAGCAAAATTTAGCGCGGAGTTTACAAACCCAGCGTCAAACACGCTATCTATGGGAATTGATCAATGTCGTGCAGTCTGAACATGACAAAACTCCCGAGTTTAAACAGTTACATCATGCGGTACGAACGGAATTTTTAGATAAAGGTTTGCCAATTATTGATGGTTTGACTCAAAAAAGTCTTCAACATCAGCGTTATCACATGGATGGCACCCAGCTCACTGATGCAATGGTCAACAAATTTGTCACAGTGGTGGAATTGCAAAGTTATATTTTAGATTACAGTCTCAAAGTAGCTGCGGATGAACAACGTGAAGCGCGAAATAAATTGATCTTTACGCTTTTTGTCTCACTCGTGTCATTACTGACTGCATTATTAACGATGTTCTATGCCAAGAAATGGGTGTTTGAACCTTTAATTCGTGCTCGTAATCAGTTATTTAAACTGGCTCGGCACCGACAAATGGATCAAGGCGTGATTGAACCTGCCAAAGTAAGTTATCTCAGTTTATTTGACGCCATTCAGCATATTGAAAACATGCTGGAACAGCGTGATGCCTTTGAATTTCAGCTTAAACATATTGCCAATACTGACTCACTCACCAATGTCGCCAATCGTTTTGCCTTAGATGAATATATTAAATTTCGCGACAGCCAAAATTCAGGCTTTTTACATACAGCACTGATCGTGATTGATATTGATCACTTTAAACAGGTGAATGATCGCTATGGGCATATTGTCGGCGATTTGGTGATTCAACATGTTGCCAATCAATTACGACAACATATTCGTTCATCCGACTTGGTGGTGCGATATGGAGGAGATGAATTTTTAGTCCTGATCGAGGGGATTAATATGCTCAAAGCCCAACACATTGCCGAAACTATACGGCACGATATTCAGAATGTGAATTTTAATTTGGCAAAGGACGAAGCCGATCTCATTGTGACGGTGAGTATTGGTGTGGCAGTGGGGGCCGAAAACTGGATCGATTTATTAGAGCGAGCAGACCAAGCATTGTTTAAAGCCAAAGCTGCGGGGCGTGATCGTGTTTCAGTCTAAACGCAGCTTGGCAGATTCATAAAGTTAGCCAGACAAATGAATTAATCTTCATCTTTATATAATTTATTGCAGGCTTGTTGGTTCATTTGACTACCATCTTCATTCCAACACTGGGCTTGGGTAATTTTGCCTAAATCGTACTGAAGCACCGCTTCAGGTTGCCCATTGTCATACCAAATTTTATAACTGTTATGACGAACGCCATTACGATAATAACCTTGGCGTTCTAGTTTGCCGTTTTCAAACCACATTTTCAGCTCACCAATCAGTTTATTATTTTGAAAATTGGCATAAGTCCATGGTTTACCATCGCTATACCAGCGTTGGCGCAGGCCATTTTCGAGACCATTTTTATAATTTTGAGAAAAAGCCAGTTGCCCATTTGGATGCCAAATTTTGTAATCCCCCTGAGATTCACCATTGATGATGCTACTTTCTTGCTCTTTTATCCCATTGGCAAACCAAAACTCAAGTTTGCCCTCGTACTCCCCATTTTTATAAGCAATGCGGCTACGGGGTTTGCCGTTGGGGAAGAAACTTTCAAATACGCCTGAGCCTTGAATACCATCAGGAAAGTGAATGAGATGTTCACATTCACCATTTTTAATTTTGCTGTTGCTCAGAAAGATGGTGGTCAGGGCATTGCCATTGGCATAGACATATTGATTTTCATAGATCCCTTTGTGTGAAGTCGGGGTACTGAGGGCTTTACACTGCGGCTTATCTTTCCATGGGCTAAGATCGGGGTCTTCTTGTGAGACAAACAGCACCATGTATTCGTTTAGATAGCCATCGGCAAAGCTATATATTGGACATAATAAGAGACTGAAAATTAAGATAAATTTATTCATTGTTAGTATGCTTTTATATTTTAAAAAGTTAAAAATTATTCGTTGTTGAGTCCACGATAGGCGTCATCATAAGGATGTTTTGTTTAAAAATAAATAGTCGATATGCTGAGTTTTCGACAGATTGAAGACTGTTGAAAAGTACACAATTCAGGTTTGAACTTCATCTTATACTATGGACTTTAAACACCATAAAAATAGTGCAATGAAAAAAATATATCTATCGTTGATGACTGTCCTAAGTTTGACAGCATGTACAGCAAATGAAGGCATGTTGGATTCATCTCAACACTTAAAACAAACCACTCAAGCCAATTTAGAAAATTCACGGGTGAGTGAGATTCTGTCTTTATTTAATCAAGCACAGACACAGGCGGTATTTGTCACATTTGATGGTCAGCGTTTGAGCCATTATGGCAATGACTTACAGCGCGCCCACACCGAATACATTCCCGCATCTACTTTTAAAATGTTAAATGCATTAATTGGTTTGCAGCATCAGAAGGCGACAGCCACTGAAGTTTTTAAATGGAAAGGTGAAAAACGTGCTTTCCCGTCATGGGAAAAAGACCTGACTTTGGGTGAAGCGATGCAAGCATCTGCAGTTCCTGTATATCAGGAACTGGCAAGGCGAATAGGTTTGGCGTTAATGCAACAAGAAGTCAAACGGGTCGGTTTTGGCAATGCCAATATTGGCAAACAAGTGGATAATTTTTGGTTGGTTGGGCCGTTAAAGATTACGCCTGAACAAGAAGTCAAATTTGCGTATCAGCTTGCGACAGAGAAATTACCGTTTGATGTTACGGTACAAAAGCAAGTCAAAGACATGCTTTTTATTGAAAGCCGTGGCGATGCAAAGTTATATGCCAAGAGCGGTTGGGGCATGGATGTTGAACCCCAAGTCGGTTGGTATACCGGTTGGGTGGATGATGGTCATGGCAAGATCACGGCGTTTAGTTTGAATTTGCAGATGGCAGCAGGGGATGATGTGGCAGAGCGTAAGCAGTTAACTTTGGATGTGTTGGATAAGTTGGGTGTGTTTTATTATTTACGTTAATTTTTTGAGTTTTGAGTTTTGAGTTGGCACGTCCTCGCTTTGCATTAGGTTTTAGCTTCCATTGCGTAGGATTTATCTTACTTTTGAAAGCACAAAAGTAAGCAAAATGCTTTTGTTTGACTGAGGGCACATCCGTGCTGCCCCAGTCAAACAGGCGACATCCATGTCGCCGTCATGTGATTGAATTTCAGTTTTGATCTTTGGTTTTATCAATTAAATAGTTAATAAAGTTTGTGCATGCAACGAGCATAAATTTAGCTTCACTGTAGGTAACGGTGGATTCATTTGGTGAACCGTGTCTTATACCATCTTCATCACATGTATATGCATACAATTTGTCTAGACTAGCTAATAAATTTTGGTGCAATTTATACTTATTTTTAAGTTGTGGAATCGCTTTTCCTAAAGTAATAGATTCATGATTCAATAATTTCATCGCTAAACCTTCAACCCCGCTTATTGATTCTTGCATGGATTTGGCATAGTTAGGACTTTGGCGATCTGACATTAATTCTAAAGCACGTTTTAAATGTTGTTGGACACCTGAATATAGACTTGTATTTTCTAGAGCTTCTTCTATGGATTGTATTTCTTGTTCGGAGGTAATTTCTGTAACCTGATTATCTATAATTCGATAAGCTGAATTTTCTTCTTCTAAAATGATATTTAACTCAAGAAGAAAGGATGATTTAAGTTTATAGATGTTTGGGTAAATTTTTATAATTTCTTCAACTAGATCATATATTTCATACCATTTTGAGTTGTTGAAAATTATTCTGATCTGTTTGGTTGCATCAAATGATGAAGAGGGAAGTGTGTCTATCGGTTTTTTTAAAAAGTTTTGCCAAAGTAATTTAGTTTGAGGTTCGTAATAGATTTTATATGTATACGAAGACTGATACATATCAAAAAAATGATTATATAAACATGACCATAATCTATTTTTTAAGTCATCATCTATACTTTCTTTTTGAATAATTTCACGTACAGGCTTATATCCATATCTTTCTGAAAACCGCATTATTTCCCCCAAAAATTTTAATCTTATATTTTATTTTTAATCTCCCCTAACCCCTCTTTTTCAAAGAGGGGAACAGCATTTTGCTGGTAATGGAAACTCCCTCCTTTTTAAAGGAGGGTTGGGGAGGATTAAGTAAAATAAATCGCGTTATTTCAACATCGGCTTTAAAAACTTCGCTGTATGCGACACTTTATTCTTCGCAACAAATTCAGGTGTACCTTCCGCAATAATCATACCGCCACCTGCACCACCTTCAGGGCCTAAATCCACAATCCAATCGGCCGTTTTAATCACATCCAAATTATGCTCAATCACCACGATGGTATTGCCCTTATTACGTAGCTCATGCAGGATGTCGAGTAACTTGGCAATATCATGGAAGTGCAGACCTGTCGTCGGTTCATCAAGCACGTACAAGGTTTTGCCTGTATCACGTTTCGCCAACTCACGTGCCAATTTCACACGCTGCGCTTCACCACCTGAAAGTGTGGTTGCAGACTGACCCAAACGGATATAGCCCAAGCCTACTTGGTTCAAGGTTTCCAAACGACGGTGAATCACAGGAATAGCGTCGAAGAAATGCATCGCATCTTCAACCGTCATTTCTAACACATCTGAAATATTACGACCTTTATAACCAACTTCTAACGTTTCACGGTTATAGCGCTTGCCATGGCAGGCATCACACGGTACGTACATATCAGGTAAGAAATGCATTGCGACTTTAATCATGCCGTCACCTTCGCAGGCTTCACAGCGACCACCTTTCACATTAAATGAGAAACGACCCGCCGCATAACCACGTGCTTTAGCTTCAGGGGTTTGCGCAAACAGTTCACGAATTGGGGTAAACAAACCTGTGTAAGTTGCGGGGTTTGAACGTGGTGTACGACCGATCGGGCTTTGGTCAATATCAACGACTTTATCGAGGAACTGTAAGCCATCAATCGAGTCAAATTTTTCCGCAGTCAGTGTGGTTGCCCCGTTCAATTGAGTTGCTGCAAGCGGCAATAATGTCCGGTTAATCAGGGTCGATTTACCTGAACCCGACACACCCGTTACACAGGTCATTACCCCTAAAGGAATGGTCAGGTCGACATTTTTTAGGTTATGACCCGCAGCGCCCATCAATTTGATTTGTTCTTCAGGTTTTGGCGGTTGTGTTCGTGTTTTCGGCACATCAATACTGAGTTTTCCTGATAGATATTGACCGGTTAATGAATCTGGATTTGCCAAAATTTCGTCATACGTCCCTTCGGCAATCACATGACCGCCATGCACACCTGCACCTGGGCCGATATCAATAATATGGTCAGCCGCTCGAATGGCATCTTCATCATGCTCAACGACGAGCACGGTATTACCCAGGTCACGTAGGCGAACTAAGGTTTCAAGCAAGCGATCATTATCACGCTGATGTAGACCAATCGATGGTTCATCGAGGACATACATCACGCCCATGAGGCCCGCACCAATTTGTGAAGCCAGACGGATACGCTGTGCTTCACCACCCGACAGTGTTTCTGCCGAACGCGATAAACTTAAATAGTTCAAACCGACAGAGACTAGGAAGTGCAAACGTTCACGGATTTCTTTGAAAATCTTGTCGGCAATTTCGCCTTTGGCACCGCTTAAGTTGAGATCTTGATAATAGCTTTCAGCATCGCCAATCGACATCTTGGTGATTTGCGCGATGGTTTTATCTTTAACTCGGACATGGCGTGAAATTTCATTGAGACGTGAGCCACCGCAAGCATCACATGCGGCATTTGACAAATACTGTGCTAAATCCTCACGCACATAGTTCGACTCCGTTTCACGGTAGCGACGTTCTAGGTGCGGCAAAATCCCTTCAAAGGCTTGCACACGTTTGTGTGAGCGACCACGTTCATCAATATAGCTGAGGTCAACTTTTTCCTTGCCTGTACCATAAAGGAATTTCTTTTTGGTGTCGGCATCGAGTTTATTCCACGGTGTGTCTAAAGAATAACCAAAATGATCTGCCACTTTTTGGATCATGCTATAGTAATACGGACGTTGACGGTCCCAACCGCGAATCGCCCCTTGGCTAATCGAAACTTCATTATTAGGAATCAATTTGTCAGCACTAAAATGGCTGCGTGTGCCTAAACCATCACAAACAGGGCAGGCACCGAATGGGTTGTTGAAGGAAAATAGCCGTGGTTCAAGTTCACCAACGGCACGTTCACATTCAGGGCAAGAGTGTTTGGCTGAAAATACGCGATCTTCTTGTTCGCCTTTCATCCACGACAAAATGGCAATATCGCCGCCCATGCGTAAAGCCGTTTCAAAGCTTTCTGCAATACGGTTACCGAGGTCATCACGAACTTTAAAACGGTCAACAACGACTTCGATGGTGTGCTTTTTCTTTTTGTCTAATTCGGGTGGTGTGTCGATATCAATAACTTCACCATCGACACGGGCACGGACAAAACCCTGACCTTGTAATTGTTCAAATAAGTTGGTGTATTCACCCTTACGGTCACGGACCACAGGGGCAAGCAACATAAGCGCCGTACCTTCTTCTAGACCTTTGACGGTATCGACCATTTCAGACACAGTCTGAGCTACCATCGGGAGGTCATGTTCAGGACAATACGGCGTGCCGACACGGGCATAGAGTAGACGTAAATAGTCGTAAATTTCGGTGATTGTTCCCACTGTTGAGCGTGGGTTGTGGCTCGTTGATTTTTGTTCGATGGCAATCGCAGGACTCAAGCCTTCAATCGAGTCAACTTCGGGCTTTTCCATTTGCGAAAGGAATTGGCGTGCATAGGCAGATAAGGACTCAACATAGCGACGTTGACCTTCAGCATACAAGGTATCAAAAGCCAAAGAGGACTTCCCTGAACCAGAAAGACCCGTAATGACCACAAACTTGTCGCGTGGAATATCGAGTGACACATTTTTTAAGTTATGGGTACGTGCGCCTCGAATACGGATATGGCTTTGGCTCATGCAAGGGGTCCTAAAATATTCATCGAAAAACCTATATATGATAGCGCATGAAAAATGTTCAAGTGTAATTTAAACCTAGATTTATGCGTGACTTTGTGAGAAAAATGGCCGAATCAAAATATAGCTGTCTGTGCCGATGCCCTAAAACATCCGCAAATCAGCAATCTAGGACTTTTAACATGAAATGGCAACTTCATCTCAATCCAACATTAGGTGTGATGGGTTTATTGATGTGTAGTGTGTTTTTGAGTGTATGTACCCCGAACCACACACCGAAAGCGCAAAAATATGACAGCTTAGAACAAGCAACTTTGGCGCTGAATACCGAAAGTGAAAAAATTGATCTATATATTGCGAAATTAGGTCAAGCCAAAACAGAAGCTGAAAAAAAGCATCTGGCTTGCGAAAAAATTCCTCAACAGTTTGATTTGGTTTTGGCAATTGTTGAAAACAATCAACATTTGATGAGTGCTGAAGATTTAAAAGTTCAAGCGCAGTTTAAGCAAATGGCTGAGCAACAAAAGGCGCGCTTTACATCTAGCCTGTGGTGTAAAGGTGCATAAAGATAAAAGCGCTATGACTTTTTTGAGTTCATCGTTTAAATCTCCTGTGTCATGCGTATAACAATCCATTGGAAAATCTCAGGACTATCGCAGAAAAGGCGTAAAATGCAGTTTTCTCGAAACTATAGAATGCCATGTTGTCCTTATTTCTCAAAAGCTTAATGGGTGCCTTTGTTGTGGTATTAATTGCTTTGCTGTCTAAAAGTAAGGCGTTTTATATTGCAGGTTTGGTTCCATTGTTTCCGACTTTTGCGTTGATTGCCCATGTGATCGTGGCAAATGATCAGGGTGCAGCCGCATTACAAAAAACTGCACTGTTTGGACTCTGGTCTCTCATCCCCTATTTCATTTATTTATTGATGGTATACCTGCTCGCAACACGTGTGAGTTTAACGGCATGTTTGAGTGTAGCAACGTTGAGTTGGGTGCTTGCTGCGGCTGTTTTGATTTATGCATGGCAGAGTTTTCAGTAAGCATCAAAAGCCTATATCGATGCTGATTTAGATCAATTTTTTATGGGTTCTAGATCATTTATAAAACAATAGATTTGTATTAAATTATGATGAATTTCCAATCACTAAATGTGTGATTTAAAATGTAAGTATTTGAATAATTAATTATAATTCTGCCAGAACAGAAAATAATCATGATAAGAGCAAATAATGTTAAAACAATTTTGGGTGATCATCTGCCTCATGTTTTCAAGCCAAATCCTGTGGGCTGAAGACAGTCAAATCCTCGCGTTTGAACAATTTATTGACCCGGCAGCAGAGCAGCGCTATAGCGTGAGCGTGCCTACGGTCGCGCAAAATGAACAGTTATGGTCTGTGGTCTATATGGTGCTGCAAACCAACCAAGTCCCTGACAACACCGTATTGGACTTTAAAGTCGTTCCCCAAGGTTTATTATCGAAAAATAATCCTGCACAAAAAATACAAGAGTATGCTTTTGACGGCGTGCAGTTGGCACAGAAAAAAGACTATGTACTGTCCCAATTTTCCGATTTGATTGAACAACTGGAAGATCAAACGGGCAAGAAAGTGCAGGATGCATCAATCTTTGATATTAGTCGTGCCCATGTATATGCCCGCGTAGAAGATTGGGTGCCTGACTATAATGCACAAGCTACTCAACTGAATATTGAACTGGGTAAACTCAATGAAATGCAGGTGAAAGGGCTGTATTTCATTTTAGGCAAAGGTGAGAAACCTAAGGATTTATTGGCCATTGCTCAACTAGATCCGATGATCAAATCACAATTTCATTCAGAAGAAATGCAGGAACGCAAAGCAGCGCGCAGTGAATTGCGTGAAGCACGTTTTGCGATTTTTTTGGTGATTATCGCGATGGGGATTTTCCTCGGATGGTATCGTTTTAAACGCTAATACACTGAATGATCGTGCAAGGTCATTTGAACCGAATCCAACCGTATTAAAAAAAGGATCTAAAAGTAATTTTAGATCCTTAAATTTTTATACAGCTTAAATCACAGGTTTATTCAATGGGCCATGTCCGCTGTTGATATGCGCTGTCCCAGAACATCCATTCTAATTTTGCGCCGTTTGTGTAAGCGGCATGCATTTTTTCACGTGTATCTGCATCGCAGCGAGCCGCAACTCGATCAATGGTTTGAATCACGTTTTGTACAGCGGTATTAAAGTCTTCACCTGAGTAGGTGTCGATCCATGCTTGGTAAGGGTTATTCGGCACAGATTGGCTGACAATGGCTTTGCCGACTTCAGCATAGATCCAAAAGCAAGGCAGGAGTGAGGCAAGGACCACAGGGTAACTTTCTGACCATGCTGTCGCTGTTAGAAACGAAGTGTAATGATGGCAGGCAAGGGTTAATGGGGTATTTTCAAACTGTTCTTTGCTGATGTTGAAACCTTGCATAAAGTCATTGTGCAGACTGCGTTCCACCACGATGGCAATTTTTGCCGCTTCAGAAAACTGAATCACATCGTCGGCATCAAATGCCTTGGCTGCACACACTGCAAGTGCACGACCATAGGCCAATAAATAATGGGCATCCTGAATGACATAGTGACAAAAGGCGTCGCGGCTTAAACTGCCCTGAGCCAATTCCTGATTAAAAGGTAGATGGAGTATCTGCTGATATAACGCGGTATTACGTTGCCAAACTTCTTCAGAAAAACGCATTGAACATTCCTGTCGTTAAAAATGAAAGACGGGTCTACACCATGATGCGATGTAATTGAGAGCCTCCATCTTAGAGTGTTTATTCAAAATGTAACGAATAATTTTTGGTTTCAATCCTGAAAAGCTGCATAATTGCGCCATAAACTTAGCTTCAAACTGGGTATTCCCTCATTTTGAAATCTTATTGAATGAATAGGTCGATCTATCATGATGAAACATTTTGGTTTCTCAATCGTCTTTACGATCGTGTGTCTTGCCATTTCTGCATATTGGGGTCTGAATCATGGCCCAAATGCAGGTGTGCAAGCCATGCTGACAGCACTGACCATCACTGCCATTTTAGCGGTGATGGAAGTGTCTTTGTCTTTTGACAATGCCGTTGTCAATGCATCTGTACTCCGTGGTTGGGATCATTTTTGGAAAATGATTTTCTTAACCGTCGGGATCGTGATTGCTGTCTTTGGTATGCGTCTGATTTTCCCAATTGTGATCGTGGCTGTTACTGCAGACATGGGCGCTATGGAAGTGGTGCAATTGGCATTGAATAATCCAATTGAATACTCTGCAAAATTGATGGCCCATCATGCAGAAATTGCGGCCTTTGGTGGTGCTTTCTTATTGTTGGTGTTCCTGAACTTCTTCTTAGATGAAGGGAAAGATACCCATTGGTTCCGTTGGCTAGAGCGCCGTTTGGCCAATCTTGCAAACGTTCCTGCGATGTCCGTGTTTATTGCCCTAATTGCGTTATTGATAATGGCAGCAAACGTGGCCGAAGCCTCTCGTCTAGCGGTAGTGATGGCGGGTATCTGGGGGATCGTGGTGTATATCGGTGTCCAAGTACTGAGTCATTTATTGGGTGGTGAACCTGAAGTTGATGAAAACGGTAATGCGGTTGGACATGACGCAAATGGCGTACCGACAGGCGTGATCAAAGCAGGTTTTGGTGGTTTCCTTTACCTTGAAGTACTCGATGCCTCATTCAGTTTTGATGGTGTGATTGGTGCATTTGCGATTACCTCTGATGTCGTAATCATTATGCTCGGTCTTGCTATTGGTGCTATGTTCGTGCGTTCAATGACCATTTACTTAGTGGATAAAGGCACCTTAGATGCTTATATCTTCCTTGAACATGGTGCGCATTATGCGATTGGTGCTTTGGCCTTCATTATGTTGGCGAGTGGCACAGGTCTTCATGTCCCTGAAGTGGTAACGGGTCTAATTGGTGTGGCATTTATTGTTTGGGCTGTGATTGCCTCAATTCAATATAAAAAGCGTCAAGAAAATTTAGGCTAATTTAAATTTGCCTAAAATCTCCCAAAAAGCGCAGCATCAGCTGCGCTTTTTATTTGTCCAATCATCAGGATATTTAAAATCAATAAAAATCCTGCTTCGCTTTAAGCTGAATGTCCTATAATCCCATTCCAAGATTAATGAATTTTTAACCAGCTATGATGAATGCTCTTGAACGACGCTCAACTTTTGCTTTGAGTAGTATTTTCGCCTTACGTATGCTGGGGCTGTTCATGATTATTCCTGTTTTCTCTGTGGCAGGTCAGCAATATGCAGGGGCAACACCAGCACTTATTGGTTTAGCGGTGGGTGTTTATGGTTTAACTCAAGCGATTTTACAGATCCCGTTTAGTCTAATTGCAGACCGTTATAGTCGTAAACCGTTGGTGGTAATTGGGCTGCTGTTGTTTGCTTTAGGCGGTGCAATTGCTGCAATGTCCGATAGTATCTATGGCGTGATTATCGGGCGTGCGATTGCCGGTGGTGGTGCTGTATCTGCCGTAGTGATGGCTTTGTTAGCCGATGTCACACGTGAAGAACAGCGTACTAAAGCCATGGCCATGATGGGGATGAGTATCGGTTTGTCCTTTGTGGTCGCGTTCAGCCTTGGGCCTTGGCTCACAGGTTTAGTCGGCATCTCGGGTTTATTTTGGGTGACCACCATCATGGGACTTGCCGCGATTGCGATGTTGCTATTGGTACCGAAAGTAACGCGTCATCATAAAAATTTTCAACAAGGTTATCTGACGCAGTTAAAGCAAGTACTGAAAATGCCTGATCTAAATCGTTTACATGTTTCAGTCTTTTCATTGCATTTACTGCTCACAGCGATGTTTATCTATGTGCCGTCTCAGTTGATTGACTTCGCCAATATTCCCTTGCATTCGCATGGTCTGGTGTATTTGCCGCTTTTGGTCGTGAGCCTGTTTTTTGCATTTCCAAGTATTATTTTGGCGGAAAAATATCGCAAAATGCGCGGCATTTTCTTGACCGCCATTGGTGGCATTATTTTAGGATTGGGCATCTTAATTTTTGGTTTCGAATCAAAATATATTTTGCTGACAGGCTTAGGTTTATTCTTTATCGCATTTAATGTGATGGAGGCATTATTACCGTCATGGTTATCGAAAGCAGCTCCAATTCAATCCAAAGCGACTGCCATGGGGGTGAACGCCAGCAGTCAGTTTCTGGGGGCATTTTTTGGTGGTATGATTGGTGGGCAACTTCTGTTGCTAAATGATACGGCAATGGGATGGGGCATCCTGACAGCGCTAGCCATTTTATGGTTGATCATTAGTTTTGGGTTGGCTCAGCCGCGTTATTTATCGTCTATGGTGTTTAGTTTGCCTGAAGATAAAGAAACGGATGAATGGACTTCTCAGCTTTTAGCAATTCGTGGTATTGAAGAAGTTGTGGTGATGTCTGACCAGCAAGTGGCTTATGTAAAAGTGGATAAGCAGCAGATGGATGAATCTGCGCGACAACATTTAACGCACTTGTTAGGGAAAGAGGTAGCCATTTAACCATAACTCTTATAAAGTAAATAATAGAAACAAATAGGAAGAATACGTCTGATGCGTGGTGTAAATAAGGTCATTTTAGTTGGTACTTTGGGTCGTGACCCTGAAACAAAAACTTTCCCAAATGGTGGTTCTCTCACTCAGTTCTCAATTGCAACGAGTGATTCATGGACAGATAAAAATACAGGTGAACGTAAAGAGCAAACAGAATGGCACCGTATTGTGTTACATAACCGCTTAGGTGAAATTGCACAGCAATATTTGCGCAAAGGTTCTAAAGTGTATATTGAAGGTTCATTACGTACTCGTCAGTGGACAGATCAAGGCGGTCAAGAGCGTTACACGACTGAAATTCGTGGTGAACAAATGCAAATGCTTGACAATAATCGCCAACAAGGCGAACAAGGTCAAGGCGGTGATTTTGGTCAGCCTCGTTTTAATAATCAACAAGGTGGTTATAACAATAACCAAAACCAAGGTGGCTACGGTAATAGCTCAAACCAAGGCGGTTATGGCAATAACCAACCGGCTCAAGGCAATAGCTATGGCAATAACAACCCAGGTGGTTTTGCGCCAAAACAACAGCCTGCACCGACACCGGCTCCTGCAGCAGCAGATTTAGATGATGACTTACCGTTCTAATGAACCTTAAACACAGCGTTTAAAACGGTAGATCATCATCAAAAAAAGCCCTCAATCTTGAGGGTTTTTTTTCGCAGGTCTCATCTTGAAAGATCAGTTTCATTTTGCAATTGAGTCGACGACTTATTTTTTTTCAGAAACCCACATGGTAATTACGGCTTTAAAAACGGCTTCATTACGCGTGTTGTTCACCACGACATTCACCAAATAATCACTCCCTGCATTCCACGTAAAATTAGCATCGACAGGCGTGGCAATGGCCGTTAAATCTGTATCGGCTTTTTTCAAATATTCCACAGTCATGCCTTTGGGAATCCAACGATGGCTGCTCGGAACGGTTACATCCGTCATGGTACCGCCAGCCAATTCGGCCATATTACACATGGCAATCGCGTGGACAGTGCCAATATGATTCAACACACTGCGCTGTTTTTTAATATGTAGTTCACAGTATTGGGGCTTTAATTCATCAAAAACAGGCGAAATACTGCTGAAATACGGTGCTTTTAAACACAGCAATTTAGAAAAAGTCCATTTCCCTGCGGGTTTGTTTTGGAAGGTCTTCCATAATTTTAATGCTTGGCTCATGCTTAATTATCCTTCATTATTCAGAATATAATTCTAATGCAGAATAATATTCTGTTAGTGGCGTAAATGACGTCACAGCTATAAAAAAAAGCCAACATTGTTTTAAAATGACCCGAGCAAAGGAAAGTATCGATGTCGTCAAATCAAGCATTATTGCAACGAATTTACAGTGGTCGCAGAGCGGAACTTAAAAGGCAGATCTTAGGAGAAGCCCTTGCATGTTTTGTAGAACAAGGGATTGAAACGACGACGATTGAACATGTACGAGACCGTGCAGAGACCAGTGTTGGAGCGATTTACCATCATTTTAAAAATAAAGATGGTTTAGTAGCAGCATTGTATTTTGCGGCATTGCAAGATCAATTTGCGAAAAGGGCAGACGCCTTGACACAGGCCCAATCGCTGCAGGAAGGCATTCAAGCCATTTTGTGCTCGTATATAGACTGGGTCGAAGCCTATCCTGATTTTGCAGAATTCTTATATGCTGCAGGGTTTAGTATGCGTAAGGAAACGCTACAAGCCGAGTTAAAACAACATAATCTACAACGCAATACCGCGCTGCTGGGTTGGTTGACCGCACAATCCGATTGGCATTTGATCGAGCATCTACCCAAAGAATTAATGATGTCTTTGGTCTTAGGGGCAACGGAAAATTATTGTCGGGCATGGTTATCGCATAAAGTCAAAACGCCACCATCACACTATAAACAACAGTTTACACAGGCTGCTTGGCAGGCCCTCTGTATGGATATAAAGCCTTGCTCTCATTGAAATTGATTGGTTTGCTCGATGGAAAGGTAAAGATTGATTTAAATAGTAAATCTAAAAATCCGATAGTTTTTATAAAAAAGTTCGGTTTTACCTATGATTTGATAAGTCGTATTCTAGCTTCAACAGATAAGCAATCCCTGAAATGAGTTAGAGGAATATCAAATGAGTTTAATTAATACTGAAGTAAAACCATTTAACGCTACCGCTTACCAAGACGGTCAATTTATTGAAGTTTCAGAAAAAGACTTCTACGGTAAATGGTCTGTGGTGTTTTTCTATCCTGCTGACTTTACTTTTGTATGTCCAACAGAATTAGGCGATCTTGCTGATCACTATGCTGAATTCAAAAAAATGGGCGTAGAAATTTATTCAGTATCTACTGATACACACTTCACGCATAAAGCTTGGCACGATTCTTCTGAAGAAATTAAGAAAATCGAATACCCAATGGTTGGCGATCCAACTTGGACACTTGCGAAAAACTTTGATGTTTTAATTGAAGCGGATGGTCTTGCTGACCGTGGTACTTTCGTAATTGACCCTGAAGGTAAAATCCAAATCGTTGAAATCAATGCAGGTGGTATTGGTCGTGATGCTTCTGAATTGATGCGTAAAGTAAAAGCTGCTCAATATGTACATGCACACCCAGGTGAAGTATGTCCTGCAAAATGGAAAGAAGGTGAAGCGACGCTTGCACCATCGATCGACCTAGTGGGTAAAATCTAATTTGGTGATCCAACCGTAGATTTAAAAAAGCCAGAACTCAGTTCTGGCTTTTTTGTGGTTTAGATCATTAGACTAAATAGCCATCATGTTCTGGAGCATAGCCACGAACTCCATCGACTAAATAGTCAATTAATCTTTCCATGACTAGGCGTTGACCTTTGCGCGAAGCATATACCAATTGCACCGTACCGACATTTGAGCACCATTCGGGGAAGAGGTGAATTAAACGACCTGCCTCAATATCTGCTTGCACGGTTAAATAGGGTAAGTCTGCAATGCCTAAACCATCGAGTGCTGCATAATAAGTACCGGCTAAGTCATTGCTTTTAATCCGAGGCTGTAAGGCAATTTCAATCTGTTCTTGCTGTCCTGTATGATGCAAATGCCATTGATAGCGGTTTTTCTGTGTGCCCAAAACGATACTCGGAAATTCTGTCAATTCGGTAATATGCTTTAACTCGCGTCCTTGTAAAAGTTCAGGACTAATCACTAAGCAATGCACGGTTTTAATCACGTCACGTACAATAATACTCGAGTCTTCATTCTTACTAAAATTGGTGCGAATCGCCAAATCAATGTCGTCATGTAAGACATCCACACGGCGGCTAGACAGCTCGAGTTCGACCTGAACTTTGGGATGATCTTTTAAAAACTGATTTAACAAGGGGCGAATTTGATGTTCCATCATGACTGGTGGACAGCTAATTTTAACCAAGCCTTCAAGTTCACTTTTTTGCTTCAAGAGCACCTGATGCGCACATTCGACTTGTTCGATCACTTTTATGCATTCTTCATACAATTCTTGGCCTAATGTCGTGACCTTAAAGTGTCGGGTAGAACGCTGAATAAGGGTGACATTATATTTGGCTTCAAGATCTAAAATGCGTCGGCTTAATTTTGATTTTGTAATATTCGATGCTTCACTTGCAGCGCTAAAACCGCCATGTTTCACCACCAAGTAAAAGTAGTAATAGTCATCAAATGAATGCATGGATCACCTTATGCAGTGAAAAATTATTTCAATTCCAATTATCATACGTCAATTTATACATCAGGTATAAAAAAAGCGGCTCGAAGCCGCTTTTTACTACTGGAGGATTATTTCTTTTCAGTATTTTGCGTATAGCTGTTGATGAGGTTACGGTAGTCTGGAATATGGTTGCCGAAAAGCGCACCTAAACCTTCAATATCATTACGCCAGTCACGGTGTAATTCACACGCGGTACCAAACCACGTCATGAGCTGTGCACCCGCTTGCGTCATACGTTCCCACGCTGAGTCGCGGGTTAAATGGTTGAAAGTACCTGAAGCATCGGTCACCACAAAGACGTCAAAGTCTTCTTCTAAAGCAGACAAGGTTGGGAAAGCCACACAAACCTCAGTCACTACACCAGCAATAATCAATTGTTTTTTGCCGGTTGCTTTGACTGCTTTCACAAAATCTTCATTATCCCAAGCATTAATTTGACCTGGTCGTGCAATATAAGGTGCGTCAGGGAACATTTCTTTGAGTTCTGGAACTAATGGCCCGTTTGGACCTTGTTCAAAACTGGTGGTGAGAATTGTTGGAAGATTAAAATATTTAGCGGCTGCAGCCAGTGCGAGCACATTATTTTTAAATTTATCTGGATCAATGTCGCGAACCAATGAAAGTAGACCTGTTTGATGGTCAACTAAAAGTACCGCGGCATTATCTTTGTCTAAACGAACGTAAGGTTTGCCCCATTTTATTGTCCTCTTTCCTGTTTGCAACTACGCAGGATCAGATGAAATCTGCGTGTTAACTAGATTTAGAATAGTTGTAAAAATGAGACAATGAAATGGGTTTAAATGAGAAGCTCAATCATAAAATTGGGATAATTCATCGTTGTATATGTCTTAAACCTTAGAATTTCGAAATTAATGCTTGGTTTTGAGTGAGGTGCAGATTTTATGTCTGAGTATTGTTCTAATTTTGAGATATAGAATGCTATCTGGAAGATGGTCAGTAAGTATTTCAAAGCTTAAAATAAGCGCTATGTTCATCCTATCGTATGAATATAGGAGCTAAGAAATGAAAAAAGTAATTGGTGTTTATCGTAATCAGCAAATGCACTGGGTGGGCGATGGTTTTCCAGTCAAAAGCTTATTTTCCTATGATCGTCTAGGTCAGGCGATTAGCCCATTTTTGCTTTTGGATTATGCGGCACCTTATCAGTTCGATCCCACCACTGCACGGCATGGTGTAGGTTCACATCCACATCGTGGTTTTGAAACGGTGACTATCGCCTACAGCGGTGAAGTGACTCATAAGGACTCAAGTGGTGGTGGCGGCACAATTCAAACAGGCGATGTGCAATGGATGACCGCAGGGTCGGGTCTGGTGCATGAAGAATTTCATTCGCCTGAATTTGCTCAAGCAGGTGGTCTTTTTGAAATGGTTCAATTGTGGGTGAATTTACCGGCAAAAGACAAAATGACCCAGCCTCGTTATCAAGCGATCACACGCCAAGATATTCCTCGCATAGACATGGATGAAGGTGCAGGGCATATTCGGGTGATTGCTGGTGAAATGGGTGGTCACCTTGGGCCTGCACAAACCTTTAGTCCAGTGAATGTCTGGGATGGTGAATTGAAAGCTCAATATGAAACCACCTTACATGTACCTGAAGGGCATAACACCATTTTGGTGGTCTTGAAGGGTGAGGTTGTGGTGAATGAAAGCCATAAAGTTCAAGACAGTTCGATGGTCATGTTTGCCAAAGATGATATCGCCATTCAGCTACAAGCGTTGCAGGACACACAATTTCTGTTACTTAGCGGTGAGCCACTAAATGAGCCGATTCAAGGTTATGGCCCATTTGTGATGAATAGCAAAGCTGAAATTATTCAAGCCTTTGATGATTTCAATAACGGAAAATTTGGTGAAATTGCGCTAGCGCATGAGGCTTAAGTGAAATTCATGCCGTTGAAATAGCCGAAAAAAAAGCCTCTGAACAGTCAGAGGCTTTTTTATTGAGCGCTGTAGTATTTATAGTTGTCATGATTTAAATATCATTTTACTTTTTATAAATTGTGATGAATTTATCACTTTCTTATGTGGCGCATCTTAGCGAGACTTGGCTTTAAAGTAAACCGAAAGTTATAAAAATGGTTAATTTAATTGTTTGGTTTTATAGGGTAATTAAAATTTTAAAGAAAAATATGTTTAAAAAACAAAGCTTAAATTGTGTGCTTTTTGACTGTAAATATTTGTAAATTTAACTTAAAAACGGCTGTACTGAAATCCATACAAAAAGTGCGAATCTGGTATTTTTTAATAGCTATTTTTAACTTCTGATCAGTCATACTTTTAAACTGTGTTTTATAGATGGAAAAGAAAATTGGAAATTGCAGTCATCGGTAGTGGCATGGCTGGGCTGGCTACCGCAAGAATTCTTAAAGACGCAGGGCATAACATTACAATTTTCGAAGCTCTGCCGGGTCGTGGTATGGATAGCCACAGCACTGAGTTTGAAGGCGGCTTGATCGATGCCCCTTTGCGTGTGATGAATCCACACCTCTGGAAAAATACCTTAAGTTTGGCGACCCATTTAGGGATTAAAACCTTCCCAGTCCGTACCTATATGGCATGCAGTTGGCTATTTGAAGATCGTACAGAAACGTGGTTGACCACCAGTCGTAGCCGTATTGGTAATTTCCCAATTATTAATAATCGTAAAGGCTTACAACAATATGGCTGGCGTTTAGTCAAAGGAATGTTGCAACTCAAAGCCGCGATCACTCGATTTTTTAAATCAAAAAATCAGGATATTACGCTTGCTGAATTCATTAATAAAAATGAAATTGAAGAAGTATTTTGGCATGGTGCAGTCATGCCTGTGTTGTATACCATTTGCACTTGTAACCCGAAAACGATTGGCGAATGGCCTGCGAAACCGCTGTTGATTTTCTTGCGTCAATTGACCAATGGTGATGCCTTGTTGCGTATCCAAGGTGGTACACCTGCGTTGGTTGATAAACTGATTGAAGGTTTAAATATTCAAAGTGGTACGGCAATTACCAAAGTGCTCGAGCAAGACGATAAAGTCTTGGTGGAAACTGAGGCCGGTGCACATCATCTATTCGATCGCGTGGTTGTTGCGACACCAACCACCAAAACGGAAGAATTTTTAGATTCTACTCAGTTTGCTGACGATATTGAGCTCTTAAAGAAATTTAAATTTGAGCAAGGTCAGTTGGTGATCCACACTGATCAAACGGTGATGCCGCCGAAGCGCAAAGATTGGTCTGTACTAAGTTATATGATGGATCGTAAATTTACTCGTCAGCAATTTACCGTGTGGCTTAACTCAATCGAGCCGAGCTTGGTGGGTAAAACTCCAGTGTTCCAAACTTGGCAGCCAGTGACACCGATTGATCCTAAAAAAGTGATCTCTTCGGTCAGTTTGACACGCGCAGTGGTGGATTCACATACGGTGGCGCTGAATAAAGAGTTACAGCAACGACATTTATCCCCTGAGCGTAAAGTCTTCTTTTGTGGCTCATGGTCTTGCGATGGTCTGCCGATTTTAGAGTCTGCGGTAACGTCTGCTATGCATATTGCAGAAATTTTTGGTGCGCCATTGCCGTTTGTGGGTTTAAAACCTAAAGTGGAGGTTGCCCCTCAACTCGGTTACTAACATGAAATGGCTTCAAGCAATTCGTCAGTACGTCCCTAGCCATAAATATGCGATTAACAGTCGACTACTCGGAGATGATGCGGAGCTTGCTTGGAGCAATTTGGGCTATTGGAATGATGCAAAATCATCCTATCCTGCAGCCTGTCAAAAACTCGCTTTCCATCTTGCCGAATCCATTCAATTAAAATCTACAGATCGTGTTTTAGACCTTGGTTGTGGGCAGGGCGCGAGCTTGGTTTTTTGGATGGAACATTTTCAAATTCAAAACTTATCCGCAGTCGAATTGCAAACCGAATGTGTGGAAAAAATCCAAAAAAATTTAAATTCAAAAATCAAAATACAACAAGATTCATTTTTGAATTTAAAAAATATTTATCCACAAAACTGTATGGATGCCGTACTGTGTATTGATGCTGCGTATCATAGTGATTTGAATTTATTGCTTTTATCAGTTGTTAATGTTTTGAATTCAAAGGGACGCTTTGCTTTTCACTATTTGATGTTGTCCGATGCGTTTTTGAATTTAAATTCAGTGCAACGATTGAAATATCAAAGTCTGTTGAAAGCAGCAGATGTGAATTTGAAAAATTTAAATTCAAAGCAAAATTTACAACACCAAGTGCAACAGGCAGGTTTCGAAAATATCCAGATTGAAGATATCAGCGAATTCGTATTTCAGGGTTTTGCCGATTATATTCAAGAACAAAAAAGTCAGATGAGCCTGAGTCATGTGGATCAATTCAAAATCAAGATGACGGCAAAATTGTGTGAGAAGTTGTATCGAGACGGGCTGATTCGTTATGTGCAGATTAGCGCGAGGAAGCCATAAAAAAGAGGCTTTAAAAACATCAAAGCCTCACTAAAAAGCGAGGCTAAGAAATGGTGCCGGCACACGGATTCGAACTGTGGACCTACTGATTACAAGTCAGTTGCTCTACCAACTGAGCTATGCCGGCGTTGTGGAATGCATTCTACAGATTTTTTGAAGTGGTGCAAGTTAAAAAAACAGCAAATCGAATGTAATTTATACGTTTGATTTATTCAGCATTCGACCGATGTTTGGCTCTAAAAACCAGAGAAATAAAAATAGGTAATGTTTCGCCCACAAGATGTGGGCGAAAAAATAGGATGGGTGAGCGTTGAGTGCTATTTCATTCTTAAAATTTGGTCTAGATCCTGTGCGCATTCTTCAAGTGTATATGCCATCTCCAGTTGCATTTGGGGGCGGAGTTCATTGGCGAGCTTTCGCCATTCGTCAATCAGACGCTGTGCTTTTTGAATTTTATGTTTATTAATGTCTTTGGCAAGGGTTGGGGTATAGCCACCACGTTTGGCGTTCTTGATCTGCTTAACATAGTTCTGGCTGTTATTCATGTTCTCTCCGGAATAGCAGTGATATATGAAAGGTGTTTTTTAAGTTTTTCGTTGATCAAGTTAAAAGTACCGCAATCGCGTTTCAGTTCTATGATGTTTAAATTAATGAATAATTTTTTGAATAGCACCTATATTGAGAGGATGATTTATTTTTAGCATAGGCTTAAGTAATTGTCTTTAGAATATAAAATTTGTATTTGTAAATAAACGTGTCCTTATTACTGTCAATAAAAAATCCATAAGTCGTGCATTAGGAAAGAAACGTGTGAATTAAATCCATCAATCAGGACTCAAATACTGTGAAGTCATTGAGCCAAAAAGTTTAAAGATCAATTAGGGAGAAATATTTAATATTGAGAACAATAAAATTAAAAAAGGCCTAAATTTTATCAATTTAGACCTTCATTCTGCTTGGTATAGCAGTTTATTCTGGCGGTGAAAGAGGGATTCGAACCCTCGAAACGCTATAAACGTTTACACACTTTCCAGGCGTGCTCCTTCAGCCACTCGGACACTTCACCTTTTGCGCGGTGGATAATAGCGAAAAAAATATATTCTGCCAAGAGAAACAATTGAATTAGACAAAAACATCTTGAGCGGTGCTATGATTCGCAAAAATCCTGTCTAAATTGAAGACAATTATATGCAAAGTACTGCACAAAAAGCCGCATTGCCTGCCATCACCTTGGCAGCTTTGGGCGTAGTATTCGGAGACATTGGGACGAGCCCGTTATATGCGCTGCGCCAATGTTTCCTCACAGCACACTTGGCGATTAGCGAAGCGTCTGTGCTGGGTATTCTGTCCCTGATTTTCTGGTGCATCATGCTGACGATTAGTTTTAAATACGTCAGCATCATTATGCGCGCAGATAACAATGGCGAGGGCGGTATTATGTCGCTGTTGGCCTTGAATCTACGAACCACACGAATTGCCGAAAACAAAAAAATCTACCTGATCGCTCTTGGTTTTATTGGGGCATCTTTGTTCTTTGGTGATGGGATCATTACCCCCGCAATCTCTGTGTTATCTGCGATTGAAGGCTTAAGTATTGCGACGCCGATGTTTAACCAATGGCTGCAACCCTTATCGATCGGTATTTTGGCGGGGCTATTTTTAGTGCAACGCCATGGCACAGGCACGATGGGTAAATTCTTTGGTCCCTTGACGCTTATGTGGTTTTTATCCATTGGTGGTTTTGGACTATGGAGTATTTCGCAAACACCATTTGTGTTGACCATGATCAGTCCGCATTGGGCTTTCAATTTTGTGGTACAGCAGCCCTATGTTGCATTCTTGACCATGGGTGCGGTCATCTTGACGATGACAGGTGGTGAGGCAATCTATGCCGATATGGGGCATTTTGGCCGACTCCCAATCCGCTTGGCATGGTTTATTGTGGTCATGCCGTGCTTGCTGTTGAACTATGCAGGCCAAGGTGCCTTGCTACTGCGTAATCCTGAAGCTTTAGCCAATCCATTTTATATGCTGATCCCTGAATGGGCATTGTATCCAATGATTGCTTTGGCGACAGCGGCCGCGGTGATTGCCTCTCAAGCGGTGATCACAGGGGTATTCTCTATGGTCAATCAGGCGATTCAATTGCGTTATTTGCCGCGTTTGACAGTGAAACATACCTCTGAAGTTGAACGTGGTCAGATTTATTTGCCATTTATTAACTGGGCATTGTTTATCTCGGTGCTGATCTTGATCTTGCTGTTTGAAAACAGTGCGAATTTGGCCAGTGCCTATGGCGTAGCTGTGACCATGACCATGCTCTGCGGTACGATTTTGATCTCAGTTTTAGCTTATGGTTTATGGCGTTGGCCGGTTTGGAAAGTGGCGATTTTTGCAGTGCCATTTTTATTGATTGATTTGATCTTTGTTGCATCGACATCATTAAAAATCGCAGCGGGCGGTTGGGTTCCAATCCTGATTGGTGCGGTATTGTTTACGATTTTAATGACGTGGAAAGATGGACGGGCATTGGTGCTCAATCGGCTCGGTAAAGATGCTTTGCCTATTGACCTGTTTATTCGCAGTGTCAGCATGGGTAGTGAAACCAAGTTTGTTCCAGGTGATGCCGTATTCTTAACCGGAACGCCTGAGATCGTGCCTCATGCCATGTTGCATAATATTAAGCACAACAAAGTTCTGCATGAACGCAATATTATGGTTACGGTCAACACCCGAGATGTGCCATTTGTACCCGAAAATGAGCGGGTGATCACGGAACAACTAGATGATCGATTCTATCGAATCACGATGTTTTATGGGTTTAAAGACCAGCCGAATATTCCTGCGGCTTTGGAGCATGCGTATCGTGAATTGGGCTTTGAATTTGATTTAATGCAAATCAGTTTCTTTATTTCCCGAGACCGCATTATTCATACCTTGGGTGAAGGCATGGCACCTTGGCGAGAAAAGCTGTTTATCTCTATGCAGCGAAATACCAGTCCAGTCAGCGATTTTTATCAAATTCCAACCAACCGTGTGGTTGAGTTGGGCAGTCAGATTGAAATTTAAGACCTAGATTGAACTTTTAGGCATAGATTTAAAAGTTAGACACGAAAAAGCCAGATCAATTCTGGCTTTTTTTTATCTGTAATAATTAAACTTTTTTAGTCCAAAGACATAGAGATCATTCTGTTACTTTTTCCTGGGAGGAGTATGCGAGCAAAACAACAGAATGAAGATGTTGCGTTATTTCATCCTTGAAAATACGCTGATTAGTTGATTGTCGCGTCTACATCTGCAGAGGCTTCAGGCGCAGCTTGGATGGCTTCGTCAGCAACAGGTGCTTCTGGGTTGGCTTGAATTGATGCATCTGCAGGATTTACACTTTGAGTCTCAGGTGCTGCCATAAAAGCATCTTGTTGTGCTTGAGGAGCTTCAGGCAATGCAGCCGATGTGCTATCGGTATTCACTGGCGCTTCTGCAGAAGAGGCAATGACGGGTGCAGCGTTGTTATCCGCTGATACGGCTTCAGGTGCTTGCTGTGCTGTTTCCACAGGTGCTTCAGTTACCGCGGCTTCAGGTGTATTGGCCACTGCTGTTTGTTCAGTTGGAACGGACTGCTCTGTAGGTGCAGCAGCTACACTTTGTTGTTCATTTGCGAGTGCATTTTCCGCTTCAGTCACGGCTTGTTCAGCATTTGCAGGGACTGCAGGTGCATTCGGATCGATTTGGTTTGCCTGAGCCTGTTCAGGGTTTAAGGGCTGTTCTGTTGCAGCGGCATTGACTTGTCCGGCAGGTACTTCAAGCAATTGAACTTGACCACTTGATACCAAGTCCTGAATAGAACCGGGTTGACCATTCACAGTGGTCACAATTTTGACTTTAGACAAGCTTTCTAAAGTGTCACCGGGTTGAATCGGCGGCTCTGCAAATGCTGCTGCGCTCATTAAACCTGAAATTAAACCTAAACCTAAAATTTTAGAATGCATAATCACTCCGTATATTTTTATCGCAATTTTTCGTATTTTTACCTTGTCATAATTCTTGAGGCGAATTCAATGAAACATACGCAACTGCTTCATGACCTCCTATAAAGAACTGCACAACTGCGACATAAAGTTACATCAACTGCTGCTTTGTTAAACAATATTTGTGTGATTGTTAAGCAAATTAAAAAAGAAAAGTGTACTAAAATATGCACCCTTGCTAAGCTGCGGAAAAATAGTCCTTTTAGAAGTCATTGTTGTAAGTCATGGTCAAAAAGAAACGCAATTCAGCAAATCCACTTTCACAGTTATTTGGGCAAAATGGCATAAAAGTGCTGTTGGGTCTGGTGGCAACAGGAAGCTTTGCTATTGCTTTCGGGCAAGAAAAAATTCAACAACTTGTTTCTATGAGCAGCACTTCAAATAGCGCCTGTTTGGACCAATTTTATCGTGAAGTGCCACCTTATTTGGTCCGTGAAAGCCTACATAAAAACAGTTTTCCACTGTGTTTTAATGGCTTTAATGTCATGTATTCAGGGATATCCAAGACACCGCTTTGGGTTGCAGAAGCATTAACCCCCGCACGCCTGAGTCAAAAAATTCCGCGTGAAGATAACTTTCATGAAGAGACTCGCGTGCCGTCTGAATATCGGGCTTTGCTTTCAGACTATAAATCTTCAGGCTATGACCGTGGACACATGGCGCCAAATGCCGATATGCCCAATAAAGCTGCGCAGTTAGACAGTTTTTCTTTGGCCAATATGGTGCCGCAAGCTCCAAAAAATAATCAGCAAGTGTGGCGTGAGTTAGAAGAAGCCACACGGGCGATAGTGACCAAACAAAAGCAAGATGTCTATGTGGTAACGGGGCCGGTATATAGTGCGAAAAAATTAAAAACCATCGGGCAAGGGGTCATCGTGCCGACCGCCACTTATAAGGCGATCTATTTGCCGAAAAAAGGTGTTGCAGGCGTGTACTATGCAGACAATACCTTGCGAGATACGGCACCGACAGTCAAAGTCATGAGTATTTGTGCGCTAGAAGAACTGACTGGAATTAATTTCTTTCCAGAATTAACTGAAGACCAAAAGCGTAATACCTACCGTTTGCCACTCAAAGCCACCCAAGTAAAAGCAAATCAAGATATCGCTTATTTGCATTGGGATGCTGAAAGCCAGTGTGCTGCAGATGTCGCAGAAGACAAGATTTTAAGTTTGCAAAAAGAGTTTAAATCGAGTGGTGGTTCTGTGGGAGAGACATCCATGGCAAGCAGTGAAAATGACAACAATCAAGATGCCTTGGTCAAACAATTGATTGAAGAAATTTTGCAATATCTGCTACAAATTTTGAAATAATCGAGCAGATAATAGCGTTGAACTGCGAGCGATGAAGAGGAGCATTGCTTGCAGTTGAAATCTTTTTCACGTATTTCTATTGCAGCATCAATACAACAAAAAAGAAGGATATCCAACATGTTTAAAGCATTTGAAAATGACACAGCGTCGCATGCAATTCATGACTTAACACTAGAAAATGGCCAAGATCGAATTAATATTTATGGCAACTTACAGGTGACGAAAGACCAAGCTGGTTTAGCTGCAGCGAAAGCTTTACAGGCATTTTTCAATGATGTGGTGACCACGCTTGAGGCAGAAACCAACTTAGCTGAAAAAATAGCGCAGGGCGGTGAAGACAACGAAGTGGAAAATCCATTTCTTTAATGCTGTGTCATCGGCTGTCGAAGGACGCAATGCTCAATTCGGGATGAATGAAAAAAAGCTCACAACCTGTGAGCTTTTTTTTGTTGCGTATTTTTCTATTTATGCGTCTTTTGCCATCAGTTTATAAATGACCGCACCAATCACTGCGCCAATGATTGGGGCTACCCAAAACAGCCAAACTTGCGACAGCGCAGCAGTTTCAGCAAAGAATGCGACACCCATACTACGCGCTGGGTTGACTGAAGTATTGGTGACGGGAATGCTGATGAGATGGATCAATGTGAGCGCAAGACCGATCGCAATTGGGGCAAAGCCAGCAGGGGCGCGTTTATCTGTTGCTCCCATGATCACAATCAGGAAGCCAGCCGTCAGCACAATTTCAATAACTAACGCTGAGAGCATAGAGTATTTGCCCGGAGATAATTCACCATAGCCATTGGTGGCAAAACCGCCGACGCCTGTAAATCCAGCCTGACCTTGCACAATGATGAATAGAATAAATGCGGCGAGGGTTGCACCCAGCAATTGAGAAATAATATAGGGTGCTAGTTCTTTGGCTTCAAAACGACCGCCTGCCCACAAGCCAATACTCACGGCAGGGTTAAAATGTCCCCCTGAGATATGACCCAGCGCATAAGCAGCCGTTAATACGGTTAGACCGAAGGCCAGTGCCACGCCAGCGAAGCCAATGCCAAGTTCAGGAAAGGCTGCAGCCAAGACCGCACTACCACAACCACCAAAGACCAGCCAAAACGTACCAATCAGTTCTGCTAAATATTTATTCATTTAAAACTCCATTTGTTTTTGTCATTTGGAATAGATTTTCAATCTTTCACTCAGCATGAGTGCAATCTAGTTGTGAAGTGTTGTTTTATTCATTTATTGAATATGCATAGATTTAATGGATTTTGCTGAAAATCACAACATTTAAAATGATAACTGTGTCACATTTTTAACTTGCTGCTTCAATTTGCGATAAGCGCCATTGCTGTGGGGTTAAGTTTCGCCATTGTTTAAATGCACGTTGAAACGCACTCTGTTCTGAATAACCCAGCAGTAACGCAATTTCTTGCAAACTTAAATGCGGGTCTCTTAAAAATTCTTCTGCCATCATGCAGCGGACTTCCTGCATACGTTGCTGATAGGTGCTGCCTTGTTGTTGTAAATGGCGTTGTAATTGTCGGACGGACAGATTCAGTTGCGTAGCGACATGTTCAATTTGGAACTGATTTTTTTGCAAACCCATTAAGATGGCTTGCTGTAAGCGTTGGTCGATTTGCGTGGTATTCGGCAGTTTTTCTAATAAAGACTGTGCCTGTTGCATCAACAGTTTTTGTAAGGTCTGATCGCCTTGGGAAAAAGGGCGAGACAGTTCTTGAATGGGAACGATAACCTTCGACTTTTCTTGGGAAAAACGAACTTTGCAGCGAAAATATTGTTCATACTGAGCGACATTTTTCGGTGCAGGATTATGAAAATGCACTTCGTGTAAATTGATATCTTCAAAACGCATAAATAATTTTAGAAACTGCAGCATTAACGCAATCGCAATTTCATCGGTCAATTGATTGGCCATATTCATGGGTAAATCATTCCAACCGATAGAGAAAAAATCATTTTGAATATCAATCAGCAATGGACTGCCATCGAAGATTAAGCGATGAAAATCATGGTAGCGGAGCAGCGCTTCGCCCAAGTTTTCACAGGACAGGGCAATATACGCAATAATGCCAATATGTTTGGGTTGCACATGTTCAGCAATTTCTAAACCCAGCGCCGGCTTTTGGATCTTTTGATCTAAATCCATCAATAAATCACGCCAAATGGCATAATCAAAACGCTCTAAGTTTTTAACTTTATTCAATTTTTCAGGAATAGCAATGCCTTGAGCTTGGTGATAAGCATAGAGCAAATGGCCCAGTCCTCCATAGACCGATCCTGTATAGTCCTTGAGTTGTTGCATATTTTTTTAATTCTAAATTTTGTCGTGTTTTGTCAATAATATTAAAAAAAACGGTCAATATCTAGCCCTTTTCATTACCTATAGTGGAGCTAAGAAAAGGAGATATTGGTCATGTTAAAAGGTTTTATTGCAGGGTTGGTCGTCGCCAATGCCTTTGAATGGTTCGCGCATAAATATGTTTTGCATGGGACACATCGGTCAGGCAAGCCACGTTTTAGTCCAGTACCGAAAAGCATGAAATCACATTGGGAACATCATCGTGAAGTTCGAAAAACAGATTTTCATGATCATGGCTATGTTGAAGGTGTACAGAACTGGCGCACGAAAAATGAAATATTGTCACTGGTGGCAGTTTCAGCGGTATTTGTCCCGCTATTTTATCCCATTTCCAAAGGAATGAGTTTGTCTGTGCTGTATTGCGCAGGGAATTATTATTATATCCATCGTCGCGCACATCTTGAGCCAGAGTGGGCGATGAAAAAGATTCCATGGCACTATGACCACCATATGAACTCAAATCAGGATGCCAATTGGTGTGTGACTAAGCCGTGGTTTGACTATATTTTAGGGACTCGAGTGATCTCCTCGGCGAAATTACAGGAACAGAACCCATTGGGTGTGCTACTGCCGACAGCGATTGCGAAACCATTGTCACACTGGGTGAATCGGGTATTTCCTGCAAAGTGGGTGGCTGAGCGTGAAAAGCCAGCTGCACTTCTTGAAACGGTCTAATATGGATGCACTGTGCGTTTTGACAACGAGCGTTGCTATCCAATTGGGCTGTCGCAATTTGTCAATAAATTATGAATCTACTGTCAATCAAATACAGTGTAAATGCCCTATATTTAAATCATCAAAAGGCTTGTACACGACGAGTTGATTGATGAAGTTGCTATGTATATTTTTTCATTTGTTTTAAGTATCAGACCAAGTGCTGTAGTTTTTCTTGGTTTATAGGAGCCGACAAGGCTCCTTTTTTTATGTCTATAGTAAATGAATTGTATGGACGATGCTCTGCTAAAACGTCAATGACGTGGCATCAAAGCAACAAAGCAAAAAAAAGAGCGAATCATCGCTCTTCTTCAATCTTCATTGAAAATGAATCAATTAAAGACGCATTTCAATACCTTGTTCTGCTAGATATTTTTTCGCTTCAGGAATGGTGTGTTGACCAAAGTGGAAAATAGATGCTGCAAGCACAGCATCTGCACCGCCTTTTAAAATGCCATCGGCCAAATGTTGGAGATTACCGACACCACCAGAAGCAATGGTTGGAATGGTCACACGGTCATTGATGTTACGCATCAGTTCAATGTCATAACCGGCTTTGGTTCCATCAGCATCCATCGATGTGATGAGTAATTCACCTGCACCGAAGTCCGCCATTTTTACTGCCCATTCGATGGCATCGATACCGGTTTCTTTACGACCACCGTGGGTGAAAATTTCCCATTTATTATCTCCGGTTTTTTTCGCATCAATAGCAACCACAATACACTGTGCTCCAAAACGCTGAGAGGCTTCTTGTACAAATTCAGGATTATAAATAGCTGCAGAGTTAATCGAAACTTTGTCCGCACCAGCATTTAATAACAGGCGGATATCTTCTACTTTACGCACGCCACCACCGACTGTTAATGGCACAAATACAGACTCAGCCATACGCTCTACCGTACGGTAAGTGGTATCACGACCATTTGAGGTTGCGGTAATGTCTAAGAAGGTAATTTCGTCCGCACCTTGTTCGTTATAACGGCGTGCAACTTCAACTGGATCGCCTGCATCACGAATATCAAGAAATTGAACACCTTTCACTACACGACCGTTGTCCACGTCGAGGCAAGGAATAATACGTTTAGCAAGCATAATTTTTTCCAAAAATAACAGCCGATTATGAAACTTCGCGACTTAGATGCTACACCTTAGTAGTCGGAGCGGTTATTCTATCAAAAATATGTAAGTTTTTTCGCAGGTTTTCTATGTCGGTTTATACCACTTTGACTTTAAAGGAAGTTCAGGATTTTGCAGCACCTTATGGACTGGAGGTGATTGACCTGATTCCGATTCAAGGCGGTATTCAAAATACCAACTATTTTATTGTTTGCGAAAATGGCACGCAGTATGTATTAACTGTTTTTGAAGAGATGGATGAGCAAGGTGCAGGGGAGCTGGTGCCTGTACTCGAACATTTGGGGCAGGCTGGTCTAGCTGTGCCTGTACCGCTGAATCATTCGGGTAAAGCGATTCATAGCTTAAAGGATAAACCTGCACAGATTGCGCCACGCATGCAAGGTCAACATCCCATGCCTGCGAGCTTAGTGCAAGCAGAAGCGATTGCTGTAGCCCAAGCGAAAATGCATGTGGCTTTACAAGATTTCCCTTTGGAACGTGCAGAATATCGTGATCATGCTTATTGGTTACAAGTTTCACGTGATATTCGTCCAACATTAAATGAAGCAGATACCACGTTACTTAACAATCTGTTGGGCTTATATGACATCTTAACGGCGATGTATCCAGACCGTCCTACCGGTTTTATTCATTCTGATCTGTTCCGTGACAATACTCTATTTGAAGGCGATCAACTCAACGGCATTTTAGACTTTTATGAGTTAAATAAAGACGAACTCTTGTTTGATATTGCTATTACTTTAAATGACTTCTGTACTGAATATCCGGATGTACATTTGAATGAAGACAAAGCCATTGCCTTTTTAAATGCCTATGAAAGCGTGCGTCCATTAACCGCAGATGAAAAATCATGCCTAGAGTTATATTTGGCGATGGCGGCGGGTCGCTTCTGGATGATGCGTTTACAGGTAGCACAGAAAAATGCTGCAGAAGGCCGTACAGGGGATGATATTTTGCAGAAAAACCCTGCTGAAATGCGTAATATGCTGATTGAACGATTAAAATTCGTCACAGCATAAATATTAAAAACAACGAGAGGTAAAAGCATGCGTGATCAAGGACGCTTAGTAGAATGGTTTGATGACAAAGGCTACGGCTTCATTCAACCGAACGATAGCACCAAAGATCGCGTATTTTTGCACATTAAAGATTTTTCCCGTCCCGGCCCACGACCAATCGTGGGCTGCGCGTTGGATTATGCTGTGATCTTAGACGAACGCGGACGCTTTCGTGCGCAGCAAGTGCATTATTTAAAAGCCTCACAAACCAAAGCTACACAACGCCCCAATAAAAAAAATGTGGTGCAGATGCCGCGTCAGGCACAGCCGATGCAAATCTTGTGCATTGTGTATATCCTAGCCTTGGCGGGTTTGTCTGTGGCGGGTTTACTCAGTGGCATGGTGCTGCTTTTTGTGAGTATTATCAATGTCCTGACCTATTGGTTCTACGCTCAAGATAAAGAAGCTGCGCAAATGGGGAACCGACGCGTGCCAGAAAATACACTGCATCTTTTGTCTTTTTTAGGTGGGTGGCCGGCGGCATGGCTGGCGCAGCAACGTTTGCGGCATAAAACACAAAAACAACCATTTCGAAAAATATATTTCTGTACTATAGCCTTTAACATATTACTGATTTTATGGCTAATTTCACCATTTAATATCCTACATATTTAGGGTGGAATGATCCGCAAAATCATCATGACGGAGAGCGAAATGAATTATTCCATTGATAAAGATCCAAACCGCCTGCTCACGATTATTTTGTATATTCTTTATATTGTGGCGATTTTTTCTGCCGGCTTGCTTGCGGTCCTCGCGTTGATTATCAATTACGTCAAACGCAGTGACGTCCGCGGTACGATTTTTGAAAGCCATTTTACTTGGCAGATTCGTACGTTTTGGTGGTATCTCATTTGGAACATCATTGCTTTCGTGCCGTTTATTTTTCTGTTCTTTACTGGCAATAATGCCAATGCCTTTGCGGGGGTGGCACTGGGAGCAAGTACCTTCTGCGTCACGGTGATCGGACTGTCTTGGTTATGGATTGTGTACCGCGCGATTAAAGGTTTAATTCGTGTCAATGACAACCGACCGATGTATGAGTAATGCGAGTTCAGAACTTTTTGGCATAAAAATCTTGGCATCAAAAAAGCGACCGTATGAGTCGCTTTTTTGATCTAATAGAGGATGCAGAAATTAGCGTTTCTTTAACCATTTCGGCCGCCATTCACTCACAATCACACCAAGCACTACACACAGTCCGCCAATGAGAGCGAGCGGTGTTAAGCGTTCACCCGCAAGCCGCCCAATGATTGCGGCCCAAACCGGTTCACCTGCATAGATGATTGCCGCCTGTGCAGGATCAACCATACGCTGCGCCCAGTTCATCACCAGTTGAATCACGGCGCTAGCCAGCCCCAATCCGCACAGTACAGCGATTAATGGCCATTCAAATTTGGGCAATGTGGTTTCACCTACCAGTGGAGCAAAGCAAAAACAGAACAGTGAAGCAAATGCCAATTGTAGAACCGTCACTCTGCGTAGATTGACGCGGGGTGCAAAATAACTGATCAAGATAATTTCAAAGGCAATGGTAATTGACCCGAGCAACGTAATGATTTGTCCAAAATTGAGCTGAATAGCCCCAAAACCATTACCAGTTAAAAAGACCAAACCGACAAAAGCCAAACTTACACCTAGCCATGTCATCAGATGTGGTTTATGCCGAAAACACAGCCACATAAAAATCGGCACCAGCGGCACATACAGCGCAGTTAAAAAAGCCGATTCGCTGCTGCTGATACTTTGCAAGCCGACCGTTTGCGTCGCATAGCCGATCGCAATCACCGCGCCAATACTTGCGCCCGCAATGACATCATGTTCAGAAAAATGTCTAAGATATTTGAGCGATAACAGACTCACAGCCAGTGTAGCTGCGGCAAAACGCAGACCGACAAACAGCACGGGACTGCTAAAATTTAAACCGTATTGCACGGTGATAAAACTGGCGCCCCAAATCATGGTAATCAGGATGAGTGCGAGCTGCGGAAACTTGGCTTTCCAAGCAGATTGGACGGTTGGCATGTGTATTTGAATGTTCAAAGTGGAGAAATAAAAAAAGAGGCCCGAAGACCTCTTTTCTGCTCGGGTAAATTACAAGCTTTGTTGATCAAGCAGTAATTGAGCTTCACGAAGGTTCAATGTGCCTTCATAAATTGCACGACCGGTAATCGCACCTAAAATGCCCGGTTGGCCTTTTAAGTTACGTACGTCGTCAAGGTTAGTCACGCCACCCGATGCAATAACAGGTAAGCCTGAATATGTTGCAAGGTTTACGGTTTGTTCAACGTTCACACCTTGCATCATGCCATCACGTGCGATGTCGGTGTAGACGATGCTCGATACGCCGGCATCTGCAAAGCGTTTTGCCAAATCAGTAGCTTTCACATCAGTGACATTTGCCCAACCATCCGTTGCTACCATGCCGTTCATGGCATCTATACCGACAATGATATGGCCTGCAAATTTTTTGCACGCTTCTTCAACAAATTCAGGCTCTTTTACCGCTTTTGTACCAATGATGACAAACGAGACGCCTGCATCAAGGTAGTGTTCAATGGTTTCAAGAGAGCGGATACCACCACCAATTTGAATTGGTAATTCAGGCTGTGCTTTAGCAATCGCTTCAACCACAGGCTTATGAATCGGTGTACCAGCGAAAGCACCGTTTAAATCTACCAAATGTAAGCGACGCGCGCCTTCATTTACCCAATGCTGTGCAGTTGCCACTGGATCGTCAGAAAATACGGTATCGTCTTCCATACGACCTTGTTTTAAACGGACACATTTGCCATCTTTCAGGTCAATTGCAGGGATGATCAGCATGCTTTCGCTCCTTGCTCAATCAAATTAAGAATGAATTTGTACCTAATCTTATCAAATAAACGGCTATTCACTAAATGCTAATATCAGAATTGATGAATTAAAAAAGCCTGACATAGGTCAGGCTAGTGCAAATAAAGGATTGGATTTTATTGTTGGTCTATAAAAATGCGCTGTGTATTAGCGTTTTTAGTCATTAAACATAAGCGGTTGTTTGTAATAAATCGCTGTTTACGGATTGAAGTAAGCTACCGACATCGTATAAGCCTTGATTGAGGGCTGTAGTACTTTCACCGACCACTTGAACGAGATCACCGACCACAGGGAGTTCAGTGGCAATCGATGTAATCGGTACAATGTCATCCAGTAAGGCATCTAAAGTGCCTGAAACATCTTGCACGACACTACCCATACTTGCTAAAGGATCATTCAGGACGGATGTTAATAATTCGCTAGGATCAATACTGGCTACATAGTCGCCCGTTTCAGCCAACAAGCCTGTTAAATTCCCCGTAGTTTCGCCTACTGCATCCAATAGACCGCCCAGCAATGGCAGGTCAGAAAGTACATCTGTGATTGGTGCAGCCACGCCACTGAGATGATCAACCAAACCTGCAACTTCCGTCACGGTTTGGCCGACCACACCAGTTACGCCATTGAGAGCGGTTTGTACACCGCCGAGAAGATCACCTGTCGCTAGTTGATCGGCTACCGCATGTAAGCCATCACCTAAGGTGCCGACCAACTGATTTTCAACCGCGAGTACTTTTTCGATGGTCCCACCAATGAGCGGAAGCTCAGTCAGTGCATCCGTTAAGGGCGCTGTTAAGCTACTTACGGTCTCTAATACGCTGTCTACTGTATCCAAAACAGTATTTAAAACCAGTCCAACCGCTTTACTGATCCCTTGTAAAGTCAGGCTGAGTACACCGCTGATTTTTCCTGTAAATAAGTTCAACATGTCAGGTTCTCCAAGCTTTTAAATTATGATGTGTTATGTATTTGGCAGACTTGTTTTAGCAAAAGGAGATTGATGAAAACAAATTATGAAAGTATAGAAAGAATGAGATAAATCATGTAATTCTGCTAGAAAACCCAGAGAGATCAAAACCTTAGCTGAATAAAAATATAATTGTATATTAATGTAATTAAAATGAGTTAAATCAAAGATATAAATGTACTTAAAAGGTGCGATTTTATTGTTTTTAGACTGTGTTGTGACTATTTTTAAGGCAATAAGGTACTGTTTAAATCTCTAGTGCAAATAAACTGCAAATTCATTGACACTCTTCAGCCGATCTTTGCACTTGGTCATGCCATAGATTGGGGCAATATCCAGTTACAGAGCGGTTACATCGCTGAATATAAATTAAATCATTAAAATAATTAAGGATTTATAAATTCATGTGCGGACGAATTCTTAGTTTGAGAGAAGTATTGGGAATGGTTTTGGGTAATAAGCCACGTTGTAATAATTCTTCAAAGACCAAAACAGGGGCATAGGCATCGGCAGCGGCATAACGAATTTGCTCCGGACTTAAGCGCTTTTTGGCCCAATTCGAGGTGCTGACCGATTTAGATTTTGGAAAATTCACACGAAAAAGCAGTGCCATGGCATTTTTTAAACCTAAAGGTTGGCTTAAGCCAAAAGAAGCAAAGCACTTGGAGAGTTCCAATACACTATTCAGTTCGATGCCTTTTTTACGAAATAAATGCGCATCATTTTTTAAGCCAAAACCCACTTTAATTTGATCACGATTACTCAAGATTGGTCTTAAAAAATCCCAAGTGCATTCGTTCATTTGAAACAACCATGCCTGTTGCGCCGTCGCGAGTTGGATTAAATGTGGGCCGGTAGAGACCTCACCTTTACGAAAAGTCGGCTTAGATTCAGAGTCGAAACCGAATAAGGCAGTTGTCTGTAATTCATCGGACCAGTGTTGGCATTGTTCGGCATTGTGAATGACATGGATCTGCTCTGGCACTAAATTTTGGAACAATGGAAAATCTTTAATCTGTTCTTTTGTTGGCAAAATAGGTGTCAGTAGAGCATCAGTCATTGTGATTCAATTCAAAGGCTTGTTGTTGCAGCCTAGAGCGTTTAGTAGGGAAATGCAAATACCGAGAAGTGGCGTTGAGCATGAGCCATTGACTCACCTGCCTGTCATACCGCGTTGCTATGACAGTGACCAATAGGCTTAAAGTCAGTGACGACTTAAAATAGAAAACGCGCAGTAAATAATACATTTACCAAGATCAGTAAGAATAAACCGATAAAGAGAAAGGCGAGGACCACTTCCCATGTTTTGGATGTACGTGGCTCGCCATATTGATTGGCATTTGCAGACCCCGGGATGAGTATCAGCGCAATGCACATGACGATATTGAGCAACGGAATCAACTCTAAGAGTGCAAACCAGCCTGAGAGATTAAAGTCATGCAAACGACGCACTGAAAAAATCATCAAAGGGATCAGCATTAAAATATTTAGGATCAATCCAATCACTTGCGTCATTGGATTTTCAGCATGAGCTATTAGGGCATTGAGGGTATTGGGCATCATGCTGACGATCAGTAGCATCAATATGCTCAGCATGAGGCCATAGAAGACATTCCAACCGATAAAAGACATGCGATTAAAACGACCGTCACGGTTCCAACCAGAGTTTATATTGGGTGAATTATTCATATTAAATGATCTTAAATTATCGTAAAAAGTATAGTTATCATTCATTTTTAGCCGCAAAAAAATTGAGCTAAAAACGACATAAAAATGTGAAAAAGTACAGGATTTGATCCTGAACATAAAAAGCGCGTTGATTATAAAGGTAAAGTACAAAAAAAGCCCACATGTGTGAGCTTGTTTGAGTAGATGTATTGCTGTTTAGAGTGATCTAGGCGGCATCTAATGATTTATCATTATTGTTGTTGAATCGTGGCTTGTTGAGAGCGGATCACATAGTTTTAGTAAGAGGGAATCATGATCGCAGCAAGTATCCCGACTATAAATACTACGATATACAAAACAGCCAGCACGGTTTCCCAGCCTTTGGTCGGGCGTGGTTGTCCAAAGCTATTACTACCGCTATTACCCGGTGCAAATAACACATAGAGCGCAAACAATATATTCACTACAGGAACTAAGATCAGCAGTGCAAGCCATCCAGAATGGCCACGATCATGTAAACGACGGATTAAGAAAATGACGCTGTAATAAATGACGATGGCATACATGATAAAGAAAATAATCATGAGTGGCGTCGACATTGCACCCTCAGTCAACGCATTTTGCGCACCGGGTATGAGCAGGCCGACTACAACAGCAATTAGCGTAAAAATAATGCCGAGAAGTAGATTCCATGCAAGATAAGCGCGCCGGCTAAAGCGACCACTGGCTTGGGTCGGTGAGTCAGATGTGAATGTATTCATTATTATTCCTAGGCTTTGGTATTTTTATAAGTAGGCAAATTCTAAAATGAATATGTAGAAAATAAAAGGATGAAAAATAAACAGTACAAAAAGGCCCGCAAGGAGCGGGCTTTTTTGCGGTGAAGGAATTTTAAATATCCCATTCCACAAAGTTTTTCAGCAATTGCAGACCGGCTGTATGACTTTTTTCTGGGTGAAATTGTGTCGCAAACAAGTTTTCCTTGTGAATTGCGGTACAAAATTCCAAACCATAGTCACAGGTAGCAGCGACAATGCTTGAGTCTTGCGGCTCTACATAGAAGCTATGTACGAAATAGAAACGTGCATCTTGCTCAATGTTTTTCCACATCGGGTGGCTTGGGTCTGCCTGATGCACTTGGTTCCAGCCCATGTGCGGCACTTTTAATCCCTCTACATCAGGGAAGCGTTTAACCGAACCTTCAAAAATACCCAATGCATCTGCACCGCCATTTTCTTCGGAATGCTGCATTAGGGCTTGCATACCGACACAGATCGCAAGCACAGGTTTATTAAATGCCGCTTTACGGACGACTTCATCAATCCCTGCATCATGCATGCCTTGCATACAGTCACGCATTGCTCCCACACCGGGGAACACAATTTTATCTGCTTGTGCAATCAACTTAGGATCATTGGTGACATCAACAGTTGCACCCACGTGTTCGAGGGCTTTTGCTGCTGAGTGAAGATTTCCCATGCCATAGTCAAGAAGGGCAATACGGGTCATTACAATGTTCCTTTGGTAGACGCAACAGTATTTTCGGCACGAGGGTCAACTTCACACGCCATACGTAATGCACGGGCAAAGGCTTTAAATACGCTTTCAATTTGGTGGTGGCTGTTTTTACCTTTTAGGTTGTCGATGTGCAGCGTCATTAACGCATGGTTCACAAAACCTTGGAAAAATTCAGAGAAAAGATCCACATCAAAAGTCCCGATGCGCGCGCGAGTGAATGGAATATCCATCCACAGACCCGGACGGCCAGATAAATCAACCACGACACGACTCAGTGATTCATCGAGCGGCGCATAGAAGTGACCGTAGCGACGTAAGCCTTTTTTATTGCCCAGTGCTTGAGCAAAGGCTTGGCCAAGTGTAATCCCACAGTCTTCTACGGTATGATGATCGTCAATTTCAAGATCGCCATCACAATGAATATCAATATCAAACAGACCATGTCGCTTGATTTGATCAATCATATGATCTAAAAATGGAACACCAGTGTTTAAAGTGCCTTGACCAGTACCATCAAGATTCACACGAACTCGAATTTTGGTTTCGTTGGTGTTTCTTACCACTTCACTGATACGATCTGTCATAGACACGTTCCTCAAATACGTCAAAATGATTGATGTAAAAATATTTTCGCTGTGACGAAAAGTCACCGCATATTAGATTGCTCAGGAGGGTTTATCAATGCCTATTACCGTACATGCCTATACTTCTTTGGAAAATGATGAAGTGCGCAGCCAGCTTGAGCGACTGTATGACACCAGCCCTGAGTTTAGCGACGGTTCCGATGCGATTGAACAACTTGAGCAGAACTTAGCTCAGTATACCTTAGTTTATACTGCAGAATTTAATACAAAATTGATTGGCGCGATTTGGTGTACAGGCCAAGGTGAAAGCAAAACCCTTGAATATATTGTGGTACACCCAGCAAATCGTGGGCGTGGTGTTGCAGAACGTCTAGTGAGTGAAGTGACACGTATGGAGGAAGAAAAAGGGGTGAAAACTTTCGAGCCAGGTTGTGGCGCGATTCATCGTTGTTTAGCACACATTGGTAAAATTGACGTAGTTGAGTAAAGTTCAATTTTTAAAAGACAGTCTCCGTGCTGTCTTTTTTTCGTCTGAATAATTAAATTGACTCAGACTTAAATGTAAATAAGACAAAAAGTAAGCGATTAGTGTGAAATATTGATTTAAAAATAAACATTTGAGAAAAAAGCCCATGCTTATGCTTGACGGCATCCAGCTTAAATTGTTTAATACGCCCCATCGGCGTGATAGCTCAGTAGGTAGAGCAACGGATTGAAAATCCGTGTGTCCCCAGTTCGATCCTGGGTCTCGCCACCATATTCAAAACTGATTTTTCAGTTTATCAATCCCTGATCCCATCAGGGATTTTTTTTGCCTAAAAAATATGCATACAAAAAATATTTTTATAAATATGATTGACTAATTAACTAAGATACGGCTTAATACACCGCATCGGCGTGATAGCTCAGTAGGTAGAGCAACGGATTGAAAATCCGTGTGTCCCCAGTTCGATCCTGGGTCTCGCCACCATATTCAAAAAACCTCAAACGATTGTTTGAGGTTTTTTTTGTCTGCTGTTTTTTAGTTGTTGATATTTTGCACGGTTTAACTGATACAATCGATGCCAGATGATGAGCTCAATGGCTATTAGAAAATTATTAAAAAATAAGGGTTAAGGTTATGAAAAAAATATTATTTCCTGTTTTGATCGGCATGAGTGCCTTGCTGAGCGCATGTGGTGGCGGGGGCGGCAGTAATGTCGATTCTTCCTATTCTAAAACCATTATTAAAAATGGTGTGACCTATGAATGTAAAAGTGAAAATGCAGCAGCGCTTTGTGATAATGGCAATTGTTCTTCTTGTGAATCATCGCTCGATAAAATAATCACAGCATCATGCAGCACTAGTATTTCCGCAGGGCAAACAATTTATGCCGTGACCAAAACGGGCTGTGTATCCAATATGAAATCGGGCAGCAGAATAACTGCAGCATGTGATAATGGTCTGCTTAAATTAAAAGTTGGATCTAACTTTAGCTTAAATCAGGTGATTAATACGGGTACGACGATGAGCTCTGGTGAGTATATTGTCGGTACAGAAGTGCTCCGCTGTGGCTTTTAATCAAATGAACATAGGTTCGTGGAGTGACAGTTGAAGCGACTTCAATATGCGGCGCTTGGACTGCTCTGTTTTGCACTGGGCTATATTGCGGCATCGTGGAATGACCAACCAAGCTTGACGTCGCCGCCACCTGAGCACTCGCTTGTCTCTTTGGCGACGAATAATCCTGTGGCACTCTTGGCTTTAGATCGAGATGCCTCGGATCAGCCTCATTCTAAAGATATACAGCAACAACTCAAAGGCCAACATCTTCAGCTAAAGAGGATTATTCAGCAGACTTCAGATCAACAATTGGGGCAATATTTACAGCAGGCATTTCCCAATTACAGTTTTGCAGGGATTCAAAATAAGCAGCAGTTTGCGCAGCAGATATTAGACGAATTTCTACAAGCCAAAAATGATCCGCAGCAGCGATTGGCAGGGCAAGCCTATGTGACTGATCAATCACAGACAGATGTAGATCAAGTTTTACCTCGTGAAATCTATGTCACACAGCCGTTGTATGCACATTTTGATACCATGGGTAAAGTTCCAAACAATACGCAAGTTATGGTGCGTTGGACGCATCGTGATAGTGGTGAAGTGCTGCTCTTTACGCCACGCAAAGTTAGTGAGCAACAGCAACAAAACTGGGTGAGTTTCTATCCTATGACTGGATGGAAAACTGGTCATTATGATGTGAAATATTATCAAATGAATGATCAATTAAGCCCGATTGCACAGACCAGTTTTTATATACAGCACGTGATTGAGTAAATATTTGAAGCTCAAATTTTATCGCTGAAGCTAGGACTTAAGTGCTAGTTTCCGACTCTAAAAATTCGATTAAACTGATAAAAAAATAAATAATGAATTTACAATGAAAGACCTTTTCTCTACAGGGAGTGCGCTGTATCAACAATCACGTCCAAGTTATTCTGCTGAAGTCGTCGATAGCATCTTGCAGCATGTTGCCGTACGTGAACTGGCATGGGACTGTGGTGCAGGTTCAGGTCAATTTACCAAAGGTTTGGCGTCCTATTTTCAACAGGTTTTAGCGACAGATCTGAGTGCCGAACAATTGGCACAAGCACCCAATTTAGACAATGTGCGTTATGAGCAAGCCAGCGCAGAACATTGTCCGCTTGCAGACCATTCAGTGGATTTAATCACAGTTGCGCAAGCGATTCATTGGTTCGATTTTGCTGCCTTTTATGCAGAAGTACGACGAGTATTGAAACCCCATGGTCACATCGCCATTGTGGGCTATGGTCTGATTCGATTTGAACATGCGGAATTGAACCAGCTTTTACAGGATCTGTATTTTGTCATGTTAAAGGGCTATTGGGATGCTGAACGTCGTTACATTGATGAAGAATATCGCAGTATTCCGTTTCCATTTCAGGAGTTAGCGACACCTCAGCTATTTTTAAATTACAGGTGGAGTGCACAGCAAATTTTGGACTATTTGCAAACGTGGTCTGGGCTAAAACACTACCAACAGCAACATCCGACACATCAACCGTGTGCAGCTTTGAACGACTTCTTTAGCCGTCATCCGCAGCAAGAGTTTGCTTTGTCATTTCCTGTGCTATTAAGAATCGGGACCGTATAAAAAAGAAAAAGTAGCCGCAATATAGATAGACAAAGGATGAAATCTTAAGTCTAGAATGAGCAACATGAGGTTTGAATCGGCTGTACTTTCGTGCCGTTTGTCGGGGTTAAATCTAGTGAATTGATTAATTGTTGTACAATAATAGCAGTGTAAATTTTTTCAATTTTCTATTTTTAAATCTCTCGGAATGAACATGATGAATCTCCCTAAATCTGTTTCTGTTTTGGTTTTTGTTAGCGCAGCAATGACGGCTATGAGTACTTTGGCTGCGGAAAAAGTCACTACAAAAGCTGAGGATACCGAACAAAAAGCTATCCAGATGCCTGCTTTAACCATTATGGCAGAGCGTGAAATGCGTGCAGAGACGGGCATTGTTGAATATCAAGAGCAGGTCGATCGCCGTAAAGCCTTACAGCAACGGGTGATGCAACTTGAGCGCGATACGCAAAACAAAGGTGTCGATGCAACAATCGTGTCAAATGTAGATGTCTTGCCTGCGACAGCAGTGCCTGATATGTCCAATTTATCACCTTTGATGCAGCAGCATGTTTTAGATATTGCCGCAGGTTTGCAGTCTTCTGACCCACGCAATGGTTTATATATTATGTTGCAACCCTTTGGGATAGACCGAAATGCGACCAATGTGCAAATCAGTCGTGATCAAATTAATCTTGGCAATATTGACCGTCAGTTAAATACCAATCCGATCAAGACCCCATAATCGAATACATCTCTACAGCAAATTGAAGGCGAAAATTCATGTTTTATCCATGAATTTTCGTTTTGATGACATGCGCAATTTAAGACTTTCTATATTGATGATTTCAAATAGCCTCCTTAAAAAGCATGGCTATTTTATCGTCAATCTTCAAACTTTTGGTTAAACTGAATAAAAGGGCATTCGGAGCTCATTATGCCGCGTATCTTTGTTGTCTTAGCCAGTGCTACGGTATTGGTCTTTGGATGGATGTTTTATCAATATTCAGTACAGCAAAAAGAAGCTGTGCAACTCTCGACCTATGAAACGGTTTTGCGTGAAAAAACCGAGCAAATTTTTCAGCAAGCTCAGCACTGGGAAGAGCCGATACAACTCAATGTGACAGATGCACGGCTAACGGGTGATTATAAAATCATGTCGGATTTTATTTTGAGCCAAATGCTGCAACGTGCAGAAGCGCGGAATCAATATATTCGTGATCTTAAAGCACTGAATTGGGATAAATTTCTCGACATCGATCGCTTATTAAAAGATAAAAAAGACCAATATCAAGAGACTGAGCAAATGCTGCAACAGGTGCATGCTGTGGTCGATGCTTATGAACAAAAAACCACACAGCAAGAGGAAAATGGTTTAGCTCAGGCCAAACAGTTGGCGGTCAAACAGGTGTTTCGTCAGCAAATTGCCCAAAGTTTAAGAGACAGTCGTGATAGTGATGAGTCGCATGCTTTATTTGAGTTAGAAAAGCAAAGCTTGGCGAAGGCTGATGAGATTTTTGCTGTGCTGAAAGCCAATAAATGGGAAAAGAAAAATAAATTATTTATGTTCTATGAAGATGCGCCTTTAAAGCAGTTTAATCAGCTTTATACAGAGATGTTAGCGCTCAATGCGCAAATGGATGAGATCCGCCAAAAGAACCGTTCAGAGTTGAAACAAAAGCTTTAACTGACTGTCATCACTCTTTCAAATTTGCGCGATAAAGTGGCTTTTAGCAGGGTTTTACATCATATAGAGGTCCATGCTCATGCGAGCTATTCAGATTTTTGATGATATTCAGCAGGTCTATATCGACTTTATCGCAAACCGCCAATATCCACGTTTGGAAAGTCTAAACAATTGGGGCAAGAACCGGTTTTTCTTCAGTCAGTATTTTCGCATGATTGAAGATTGGCATCTGACTGAACAAATTGTGATTGAATTTAATCAACAATTTTATAGTTTGGATACAGGGACGGCCCCTGACTTTATGGATCAAGATAAATACATGGCTTGGTTGATGGAACAATTACAAATATTAAAATAAGTCCTTTTCATTCAAATTATTCAGCACAGCTTCGAGACATGTTATACAAGTGAAAGCCATCCTTTAGCGGATGGCTTTTTTGTTGCTATCGAGCATCAATTTGGGAGCTGAGTTCCGAACTAGCATGAATAACGCAAAAAACATTGGCTTTAAAACAGTCTTCGATTGTTTAAATTGCAAATTTAATACAACTATTAATCAATAGTGTGACTTAAATCACTTAAAATACGCCGAAAATTTAAACATAAATTTTTAGCCAGCAGCCCATATCGCATAAGAAGCTGAGCTGTATTGAACTTGCAAGCATTCTAACCTTAGACCGATTGGCTTTGAATGAAAGGTTTATCGCCATTTTTAGAGACGATTTTTTTAGCGTATGAAAAAATTAATACTGCTATGGCTTGCCATATGTGCGGTTTCATTGGTGTCGATAGGCTATACCTATGAATTATTCATTAGCCCTGTTTGGGTGGTAAATGCATTCGCTGCCTATGGCATGATTTTAATGCGGAAGCATTTAAGCCACGATTTACTGATCGTACTCTATGCTTTTAGTGCGATTTTTGTGGCTTCGCTGATGGTCGATCCCGCCAAGACATTAGAAGATAAATTTCTCCTGTGTGCGATTTCGGCATTTCAAATTTGGGTATTTATTAAAGCCTATTTGGCACTGAGCCATTTAAAAAAGCGCCGCTTTAAACGAACCTTGATGCTAACTGTTCCGAGTATCGTGGGTGCTTTTGCAGGCAGTCTATTATTCGTGGCATGCTTTCAGATGGACAACCAATACTTTGCCTTTGTTGATTATTTTCTAGAGCAATTTGCAACAAGTTTGGCTGTGGTATGTTTATTATTTGGTGTTCAGCGTTGGGTGAATGTGCCGTGGGTGGATTATGGCTATCTGATCGTGGCATTGGCCGTGCAATATGTGATCTCAAATGATCAGATCTTCTATGCCTGCATGGTCTTGCCTTTATTGATGTGTTATTACGCGATCAAATACGACCTCAAAACTTTTTGCTGGATGATTGGTTTAATGACGCTGATCTGTGGCTGGTATGGTGCCATGCCATTGGCTGGGGAATATTGGTCAGATGCACAGGTACATATGCTCTCGCGGATCAGTTCTTATCGTTTGGCATTGGGTATTTATCTGATCATTTTTCTGTTTATTTGTGAGCTATATGCACGAAATAAACGCCTGTATTTGGCTTTGCAACGTGTGAGTTTTTGCGATGAGTTGACGGGACTGAAAAATCGCCATGCCTTTAAAGAACAAATATTTATAGAGGGTGCGGTTGATAAAGGCTGTGTCATTTTGCTCGATGTCGATAATTTTAAAAAAATTAATGACCAATATGGGCACCAAATGGGGGACTGTGTTTTGGTGCATTTGGCAAAAATCTTAAAAAATTGTAGTCCACGCGCGAGTTTTATCAGTCGCTGGGGCGGTGAAGAATTTTTAATTTTGCTCGAAGGTGCCGATTTGGAGCAGGGTAAAATGTTGTGTGAAACAATTTTGGAACGCTGCGAACATGTACCGTTTCGAAAAGATCAATTAAGGCTAGATGTCAGCTTTAGTATGGGCTTGGCCGAGTTTCAACAGTTGAGTTTGTCCAATTACTCCACAACTTTACAGCATGTCGATGCCTGCTTATATCAGGCGAAATCACAAGGGAAAAATCAGTTTGTTTATCAAAAGATTATTCCGTTGGCAGAAAGCAGTATTGTGGTCTAAATGGGTATAAAAAAAGATGCCGTGAAGGCACCTTTTTTTAGCATTTAATCAACGATTAAGCTGCTTTTTTGAACCAAGAAAAGAACCCTTTTTTCTCAGCTTTTGCAGCTTCAGCTTTTTTCTCTGCACATTTTTTAGCGCAGTCTTTTTTCGCTTCAGCTTTTACTTCTTCAGTTTTAGTTTCAACAGCTTCTTTTGCATCAGTTGCTTTTTCTACAGCTGCATCTTTTGCTTCAACAGTTTTTGCAACGACAGCATCTTTAGTTGCTACAGTTTTTGCTACAGTCGCGTCTTTTGCTGCAACAGTGTTCGCAACAACAGCGTCTTTAGCAACTACAGTTTTTGCTACAGTTGCATCTTTTGCTGCAACTGCAGTTTCTTTAGTTGCTGCTGCTTTTTCTACAACTGCTTTTTTCATGTCAGCAGTTTTTGCTTTAGTGGTTTCTTTCACTGTTAAAGTTTTAGTTTGAGTCGCTTTTTCTGCAACAGCCACTTGAGTTTTAGCAGCATCTTTAGTTGCTTGAGCAGCAGCTACAGTTGCAGTTTTCGCTTGTGCAGCTTGAGCTTTTACAGCTTCAACAGCAGTCGCAGGTTTTTGTTCTACAGCAGTAGTTGCCATAGCAGAAGTTGTAGCAGCAACTAAAGCAACAGCTAAAGTAGTTTTGATCGCGTTCATAGTCATCACTCTATAAAACTTAGTTAAAATAAGGCATTGTAAATTTTATGCCTTATCAACAGCGCTTAGGTTACATGGCACAGAGTGAGGGATTTGATTGTGTGAATATTCCACCAATGTTACAAACGGATAACATGGTGTTACGCAGAAAAACAAACAAAAACAGCGTACATTGCACAGCATTCGAAATTTTCAATTCAAAGCTGATTTAAAATCACTGTTAAAGCCGTTATGGTGAATATACATTTCCGCTATTGGTATGGCATAAAAATAACGTCGCATGAGGGATAACGTCAGATGCAGCAGCTTATTTGTTATAAACAGCTCCCTGTGTGGACACAGCAGTCGATTCCACACGGTTTTAAACAACAGCACAATACCAAAGCAGGCACATGGGCAAAACTCACCGTGCTGCAAGGTGAAGTAAATTTTGCCATGTTAGATGCGTCTGGAAATGTCCTCTCGACGCATGTATTTAGTCCAGACCTACCACCGCCGTTTATAGAACCACAGGCGTGGCACAAGATTGTCTCTGCGAGTGACGATGTGCAATGTCAGTTAAGTTTTTATTGCTTAGCACAGGATTATTTTTATAAGAAGTATCAACTCAGCCCAACACACTCAGAAATTTTGGCTGCAACACCGTATTTGCATGGTGGACGTGCTTTGGATGTCGGCTGTGGGCAGGGGCGTAATTCGCTGTACTTAAGTCAGTTGTCTGAGCAGCGTTTTGAGGTGGATGCATGGGATGTTAATCCACACAGTTTACACAAGCTGCAAGAGGTAATCGCTGCGGAAGGCATTGAAAATATTCATGTACAGCAGCGTGATCTAAACGCTGACCCAAGCATTACAGGTACATACGACTTTATTTGCTGTACCGTGGTGATGATGTTTTTAGAGGCCAATACAGTCAAGCCGCTGATTCAGCAGATTCAGCAAGCGACAAGTGTAAATGGCTATAACCTGATAGTTTGCGCTATGGATACGCCTGATTTACCTGCGCAGCCTGACTTTCCATTTAGCTTTAAAGCAGGAGAGTTAAGTGCGTTGTATGAAGGCTGGAATATTGTGAAATACAATGAAAATGTCGGTGAGCTGCATCGGGTGGATGCTGAAGGGCAGCGGATTCAACAGCATTTTGCGACTTTGTTGGCGCAGAAAATTTAAGCCAAGAATTGTAGGATGTTGAGTTGAAGGATTGGTGATTAACTCAACACTTACTTTACTTAAATTGGAAAAAGGGAACCATTTTTGAGTTAGTTTGGCAGTATTTATATTTAGGTCGAGTAATTTAATAAAATGTACCCAAATGAGTAATTTAGGTTAATAAATGATGTTGATTATTTTTTAGTGGTCATAGAATATTTTAACGAAATGAATTTTTAAACTTATTTAGAGCTGACCCTTGTTAAGCCTAAATGTGGTAAATTTGAACACTTAATCTCTGTTGTTGCATGCTGAAAAGCGTTGTACTCAGCATGCAACTTTATATCTGAGCCTGAACTTAATTTACTTTAGTTTCAAACAATGGATTAAGGATTTGGTCTGCTTGTAAATTATGGTTATTAGTAGAGTAGATTCTACCTTTAAGTAAGTCAGCTTTATGCCATTCAAATGTTTGTTTATCTAAGTCTAATAAACGAACTGAGTATTGCTGACCCTCCTTAGGCATGTATGCTGTAACTATTCCAGCACCTGCACCCATAGTTGCTAGTGTTACACCTACACTTAAGGCACCCATTGCAAATTTACTTCCTACAGATGCATTCAATCCATCAAGCGAAACTAAAAAAATATAGTTTGAGTTTGCCCATTCTTTTAAAGTCTTGACAGTTGTTTCATCAAGCTGAGGCATATCTAGTTTTGCATTTCTATTTCGAACATTTGATAAATTTACAGCATCTGTTTTGGCTATAAACTGAGTAAGTGCAAATGCTGCTGCACGTTGATCATCAGTCATATTGCTATTTTGATTTAGAAGAGGATATGTGCTGATAGGCGCTCTTTTAGAATTGCTATCAACCTCAAATTCGTATTTTTTAAGCTGTTCTTCAGGCATTGAACCACAAATAAACGGCGTAGCAGAGGTACTAACAGTGACATTATGTTGGTTTAACTGTTGTGTAAAAGTTTGAATAAACTTCTCACTTGTAAGTTTAGTAGGCTCGATGAGTACTAAATCTTTCCCTAATTCATTGGTTAAAAGGCATGAGTTCACAAAAATCGCTACAGGTTTTACTTGGATTGCAGCTTGGGTCTGATTTAATTTTTGGCGCGACTCTTCGGAGATTTTTGTTGTTGCACAACCTGTAAATGCAAGACTGGCGATCAGTGGTAACACAATATTTTTCATAGAAACTCTTGTTTGGTTTTGTTTGATTTCTATGCGTATTATGCATAAATTGTGTTAATAATCTAATTAAATCTTTATTAAAAAACCCCGCAAAAGCGGGGTTCTTTTTAGTCACGTATTTAAGAATTAAACACGTTCAATCACTGTTGCGATACCTTGACCTAGACCAATACACATGGTCGCAAGACCGATTTGTGTATCTTGCTGTTCCATAACGTTCAGCAAAGTCGTTGTGATACGTGCGCCAGAACAACCCAATGGGTGACCCAAAGCGATTGCACCACCGTTCAAGTTCACACGGTCTTGTTGGTCATAAATGCCTAAGCCTTTAAGAACAGACAAACCTTGTGCTGCGAACGCTTCGTTCAATTCAAACGTTTGAATATCAGCAATTGACAAGCCAGCACGTTTAAGCGCTTTTTGAGTTGCTGGTACAGGACCATAACCCATGATCGCAGCATCACAGCCTGCAACCGCCATAGAACGAATCACAGCACGTGGCTTAAGACCTAAAGCTTGAGCACGTTCAGCAGACATCAGCAACATTGCAGAAGCACCATCAGACAAAGCTGAAGATGTTGCAGCAGTTACTGTACCGCCTTTCGGATCGAATACTGGACGTAAAGCTTGGAATGCTTCAAGGTTTGCATCAGGACGAATCACTTCATCGATATCGCACAGAATTTTGAAGCCATTTGCATCGTGACCTTCAACGCCCACGATTTCATTTTTGAAACGACCTTCTTGTGTTGCAGCCCAAGCACGGCGATGAGATTCCACACCAAATGCATCTTGTTCTTCACGCGAAATACCGTTCATACGACCTAACATTTCAGCCGTTAAGCCCATCATGTTAGATGCTTTTGCATAGTGCTTAGACGCTTCAGGGTTGATGTCGATGCCGTGCATCATGCCAACGTGACCCATGTGCTCTACACCACCAATGATGAAGATATCACCTTGGTTGGTTGCAATTTGCGCAGCCGCTGTGTGGATTGCTTGCATAGAAGAACCACAAAGACGGTTCACTGTTTGACCTGCAACAGTCTTTGGAAGATCAGCCAATAACGCAATGTTACGACCAATGTTCATACCTTGCTCTAGGGTTTGGTTTACACAGCCCCAGATTACGTCTTCAACTTCATTGGTATCAAACTGGTTACGAGCAACAAGCGCGCGTACTAATTCAGCAGATAAGCTGTCAGCACGTACGTTACGGAACATACCATTTTTGGTTTTACCCATTGCTGAACGTACGCCATCAACGATGACAACGTCACGTGGATTTAAAGTAGCCATTCACGTTGCTCCTTAACCGTAGAATTTTTTGTTGTTTGCAGCCATGTCACGCAACATTTGTGGCGCTTCATAAGCCTTACCTAAATACGCATATTTGTCGCAAAGCGCTACGTATTCAGCGACACCTGTTTGGTCGATGTAACGGCATGGACCACCACGGAATGGAGGGAAACCTACACCCATGATCATCGCCATATCTGCTTCAGCAGCCGTTGCAACGATGTTGTCTTCTAGGCAACGAACAGTTTCGTTACAGAACGTCAGCATCATACGGTCAATGATTTCTTGAGCATCAAATTCACGTTTTTCCGCAGTTGCAACAGAAGCCACAAGTTCGTAAGCCACTGGATCAACCACTTTGGCTTTCTTACCTTTACGGTCAAGTTCGTATTTGTAGAAACCAACGTCATTCTTTTGACCCAAACGTTTTGCTTCATACATCGTTTGAATTGAACCTTTGAAGTCAGGCTTCATACGGTCAGGGAAACCTTCCGCCATTACTTCTGCACCGTGTACGCCTGTGTCGATACCCACAACGTCGATGAGATAAGCAGGACCCATTGGCCAGCCGAATTTTTCCATCACTTTATCAACTTGCTGGAAGTCAGCACCGTCTTTCAGTAGAAGGTCAAATGCACCAAAGTAAGGGAACAATACGCGGTTCACCAAGAAGCCCGGGCAGTCATTGACAACGATTGGGGTTTTACCCATTTTCTGAGCAAGAACCACAGTCGTTGCGATTGCCTCAGCAGATGTTTTCTCACCACGGATCACTTCAACCAATGGCATCATGTGAACTGGGTTAAAGAAGTGCATACCTACGAAGTTTTCAGGACGCTCTAGGTTTTCAGCCAAACGTGTGATTGAAATGGTTGATGTGTTAGACGCAATGATCGTGTTTTCACGAACATTCTTCTCAGTTTCAGCAAGTACGATACCCTTAACTTTAGGGTTCTCTGTAACTGCTTCAATCACGATGTCCACTTCTTTAAACTCGTCATAGCTTAAAGTCGGACGGATGCGCGCAAGAGTTTCACCCATTTTCGCCGCAGTCATTTTTTTGCGATCAACTTGTTTAGTCAACAATTTGTTCGCTTCAGACATACCTAACGCCAATTGTGGGTTACCAATGTCTTTCATGATGATTGGTGTGCCTTTGCTTGCCGCTTGGTAAGCAATACCACCACCCATGATACCCGCGCCTAATACAGCGGCTTGGTTGACAGGGTGAGCACCTTTTTCATATTTCTTCGAAGTTTTCTTCACAATTTGGTCGTTAAGGAATAAACCAATTAACGCACCTGCTTGTGGAGTCACAGCCGCTTTAGCAAAACCTTGCGCTTCGATTTTCAATGCTTCATCACGTGGAAGGCTTGCACCTGCTTGTAATGAGTCTAGAAGAAGTTTTGGCGCTGGGTATTGTGCAGGGTTTGCTTTAGCAAGAACTGCACCTTTCGCTGTATTGAATGCCATCATTTGTTCAAGCATGTTCAATTTAACAGGATCTAATTTTTCTTGACGTTTTGCTTTCCAGTCTACACGGCCAGCAATCGCTTGTTTCACAAGGTCAATTGCAGCGTCTTGTAGTTTGTCTGCAGCAACAACTGCATCAACAGCACCGTCTTTGAGCGCAGCAGCCGGCTTTTTCGGTGCAGCCATTGCCATCCATTCAACCGCATTGTCGATACCAATCACGCGGCTTAAACGAACCGTACCACCAAAACCAGGGTAGATACCCAGTTTGATTTCTGGAAGGCCAACTTGTGCAGCATCTGACATCACACGATAGTCACACACTAAGCACATTTCAAAACCGCCGCCCAATGCCATACCATTGATTGCAGCAACTTTAGGAACGTTTAGATCTTCAAACGCATTGAAGATGTCGTGAACAGGCAATGCCCAATCCACAATCGCTTGTTCGCCTTGAGCGAAGTTGTCACCGAATTCAGTGATATCTGCACCCACGATAAATGTAGATTTACCTGAAGTAACGATTAAACCTTTGATGTCACCGTTTGCTTTAACAGCGTCAATTGCAGCTTTAAAATCTTCAATTGTTGCGCGGTTAAATTTGTTGACCGACTCACCTTGTAAGTCAAAGCGGAATTCTGCAATTCCGTCCGAAAGCATTTGGACGGTAATGGCATTGCCAGCGTGGATCATGCCTGATCTCCTTTATTTTGGAGGACTTCTAAGTTGATGTTGTGAAGCGAGTACGCGGTTCCTGCGTACACTTTATGCCTCGCTAATCTTACGATAACTATATCTAAAAAGAACATAACAAGTTGTATCAAGCCGTGACGCTAGGGTCATCAAAATTTCTTTTGGAAATAGCCTTCGGATCTGCCTTTAAACGCTATCGCTCTAATTAAATATGTTGAAGCTTATGTTTCAGTTCACATTTTTTTATAAATGTAAGCTATAGATTGAGATGCGAAAGAAAAATTCAAGAAAAAAGCAAGTGTATTTTTCGGCAGAATGGTCAATTCACTTTTAACATTGTCATCCATCTTTGCTGAGACACAGTGTTCTATGCTGCTTATTTAGGCATCACTGAGCACTATGCTATACTCGCCGCGTTCTCAAAAGTTAATTTTTCATTAAGCACAATGCTTATTAGCACCAGGTCCTCATATGATTAAGTGGATTATCCTGGCGGTCTTTGTCATTTCTGCGTTTTATATCCAGCAACGCGGTAAAGTCCGTCATTCATTTTATCGTCAGTTTTTTGATCATTCGACATTGCTCGCACCGATCAATTTTCTTATGTACATGTTTTCAAAAGTGCCGAGTCAACCCTATATCGACACGCAGCATTTTAAAGATTTAAAAGTCTTAGATGAAAACTGGGAAATGATTCGTGATGAAGCCAAGGCCTTGTATGAAAAAGGGGGCATCAAAGCATCGAGTACTTATGATGACCTTGGGTTTAACTCGTTTTTTAAAACAGGTTGGAAACGCTTTTATTTAAAATGGTATGACTCAGCCCATCCTTCGGCTGCTGAACTTTGCCCAAAAACCACGGCCTTATTAAAAAACCTACCCACCATTAAAGCTGCGATGTTTACCGAGTTGGCGCCCGACAGTCGTTTAGTCCGTCATCGTGATCCCTATGCAGGTTCATTGCGTTATCACTTGGGCTTACTGACGCCCAATGATGACCGTTGTTTTATTGATGTCGATGGTCAGCGGTACTCATGGCGTGACGGCGAGAGTGTGGTGTTTGATGAAACTTATATTCACTATGCTGAAAATAAAACGGATCAGAACCGGATCATTTTCTTTGCAGATGTTGAACGGCCATTAAAGTCAAAGTGGATGGAAGCTTTTAACCATTGGTTTGGTAAAAATGTCATGACTGCTGCAAGTTCACCGAATGAAAGCGGTGATAAAACAGGTGGTTTAAATAAAGTATTTGGCTATGTCTATCAAATTCGCATAAAAGCCAAAGCCTTGAAAAAAACCAATCGTTCACTGTATTACTTTTTAAAGTGGTTCCTGATGTTGGGGCTGTTTTTCCTGATTTTTGTACGTCCATATTTATTTTAAAAGTGGAATAAATATTGAAAAAATGCGCTCTTAGGGGCGTTTTTTTATGCTGACAGTCAGCGAAATATCAGTTATCGTGCAAGCAGAATAAAAATAATCATGCAGAGCAAATCAGCCAAAAGCAGAAATAGCGTTAGCCAGAATAAGCCAGAAAAAATGAGCCAATAGACGAGGAATATGATGTTGACGTCCAAACTTAAGCCCATGCAAAACCGTTGAGCTGAAAGAAAAGTGTCATCATCAATGATAGCCAAAACCCAAGGGTGAAAACGGTGGAAACATTGCAGACCTACTGCATAGAAACCCTGTGTAAACGCCTGAAGGGAAGGATTTGGCGGGAAGGGGATCCGATTCATGAAAGCAACCAACCAAACATTGATGCATCAAATGCATATTTCGATGCAAGATATAGAACGACGTAAACAGTTGCTTGGCTTGACTGATTTAGAGCTGGCGGAACTGGCTTCGATTGGTGGAATTGTGGCGCCAATACTCGACAGTATGGTCGATGAATTTTATGAAAATCAGACCTCAATTCCAGAAATTGCCACTTTGATTGGTGATCTTGATACCTTGAAGCGTTTGCAACGCGCGCAGCACCAGTATTTATTGGACTTATTTTCGGGACGCTATGACAGCGCTTATGTGAATAACCGTTTACGGATTGGTTTGGTTCATAAGCGTATAGGTGTAGAGCCGAAATTGTATCTCTCTGCGGTGCATACCCTAAAGACTATGTTGTTCCGCTTAATTCAGCGTACCTTTAATGATACGGAACAGTATCAGCGGATTATTAACACCTTGGAAAAGCTCTTTATGTTCGACACTACATTGGTGGTGGAAACCTATGTATGGAGTTTGATTAATGAGGTGAAGATCTCCCGTGAAAAAATGGAACAGTATGCGCATGCGCTAGAGTTTCGTGCACAAGAAATGGAAGAACTTTCACAGCGCGATCCATTAACAGGACTGTTAAATGTCCGGCATTTATCGACCTTATTGACCAGTATTTTATATACCGCACAGCGTAATCATGAACCCGTAACAGTAGTGTTTATTGATATCAATGATTTTAAAAAGATCAATGATGAACAAGGTCATCCACGTGGAGATCAGGTACTACAAACGGTTGCTGCGGCCATAAAGTCGGTTGCACGTTTAGATGATCATTGCTTCCGTTATGGCGGAGACGAATTTTGTTTGGTCTTGCCGGGATGTAGTGAAAAGCATGTGGAAGCGAGTTTTATCCCGCGTTTATTAGAATCGGTGGCTGAAATGGAAGCAGGCTTAAGTTTAAGTATTGGGCTCTGTCAAACAGACCATCAGCAAGGCTATATAGATGCCATGAGTTTGGTACAACAAGCCGATGCTAAAATGTATCAAGAGAAAAAGAATTATAAACGTTTGCAGGAACAACCTATATCGAAAGAAGCGTGATTCGAGCGTAAAGAACGCCAAAAATAACAATAGATGAATAGCGGTACTTGAGCGAAATGGTTCTCCATATTCTTGAAAATAATGTGATAAATACGCTTATTTCCTGCAAAAATAAAAGCTGAAATAGCAGATGCATCCTGCAAAATCTTGTATAGAATAAAAGCAGTTGATGGGAGATAAGATGCAAGTTTTTCGTTCAAAAAAAGATTGGTGGGTGGTGGCATTTATTGTTTGTATGAGCGGTTTACTCATTCAATTATTACTCACCATGCAAGCCAAAGGTACGATGCAGCAATATCCTCTTCATACCGCGGTGTATATTTTGACGGTGTTACTGCTGTGGTGGCCAATACTCAATACACGTTATCAAATTTCCGCTACAGAATTAAACGTCCGTAGCATGTTGCTACGTTGGCAGATTCCTTTGCAGGATATCCAACGCATCAGTGCAAGTCAGGATTTGTCTGCGGCACCTGCGCTTTCCATTAAACGTTTAAAAATTGAATATATACAGAATGGACAACGCAAATTCGTCATGGTTTCACCGAAAGATCCGCAAGCTTTTGCTAAAGCGATTGGTGTTCCAATCCAATAAATATAAGAATGCTGCATAAAGGTATGTGAGCATGCCTTTTAAAGACCAGTGAATTATTTAATAATAACCAATTGTCCAAGTTGTGCATCTAGGTGTATTTTAGTTTGTTCGGGATGATTCAAAAAATACACCGCCAAAATAGGCTCAAGCTCGACCCGCATTTTTCGTGCTAAATGTCGTGCGCCATAACGAATATCATGGTTCTGATAAAAATGTGCTTTGGCTGCATCTGTGAGTTTGATACTGCGTTTTTGATGTTGTAGGCGTTGATTAAGTTTTTCCAGTTCAATCTCCACCAAACGGGGCAAGGCATCATCTTGAACGGGTTGATATTGTAGTACACGATCAATACGGTTAATAAATTCAGGGTCGAATTTACGTTGCATGACTTTTTCAATAATGCTGCTGACCGGCACGCGTTTGAGACAAACCTTCTGTATTTTTTCGGGTAAAAAATTTAACTTATCTAGATATTGCTGTGCCGCTTGTGCACCGACATTGCTGGTCATAAAGATCATACAATTACGAAAGTCGATGGTTTTTGTACCTGAGGTTAGGGTTAATTTTCCGCTATCTAGCACATTCATTAAGCCGCGAAGCACTTCGGTTGACGCTTTTTCCAGTTCATCAAAAAGCACGATGCCCGGACGGGTATGACTACCTGCAATGGCAACTTCATCAAATAAACTATGGCCTTCTTTAGAACCGACATAGCCCGGAGGCGCACCAGTAATGGCAGCCGCATAATGTTCCTGTGCGAGCGTGTTCATATCAATACGGCAAAAGGCATCAGGTCGGCCATAAATCACTTCACTGATTAAACGCACAGTTTCGGTTTTACCAACACCTGTCGGTCCAAGCATTAAGGTTACGGAGAGCGGTCGTTCAGGACTGGAAAAATCAGCCTTGACCACATGCAGCATTTTTTCAATTTCGTCTAATGCTGCTTCTTGTCCAATGATCCGTTGCTTTAGGCGTTGCATAACGTCATGCGGTTCAAAATGAAAACGCGGCTTACCCATCAAACGGTTTTTTTCAGCAGTGCTATGCGTCGAAGTTGTCGGGTGTGCGACATGGATGGCGGGATTGGCGTTCGTCATGCATCATGTTCCTAAAGCGGGATGTTTTGAGCATAGCAAATTTAGAATTTTGCATTAATAGCTTTTAGCAATCAGATCATTGCTATGAGTAACAATAAATTTGCGGGATTGCTTGAAAATGTAGGTAAAAGCATCACATCATGTCAAAGAGCAATATCGAAGACGGAACAAGGCAAAAGTGAACGAAAACGCACGCGAACATATTGAAAAAATTCTTGCCAATATGACGACTCTACCCGGTGTTTACCGCATGCTGGGTAAAGACGGTGAGTTGCTGTACGTGGGTAAAGCAAAGAATTTAAAAAATCGTGTGTCGAGTTATTTTGTGAAAACTATTGAGCATCCCAAGACGCAGGCTTTGGTTGCCCGTATTTATGATATTGAAAGTTTGGTGGTGCGTTCTGAAACGGAAGCCCTATTGCTCGAACAAAACCTGATTAAGTTGCATCGTCCGCCGTATAACATCATGCTGCGTGATGATAAGTCTTATGTTTATATTTTTATCTCTGCCGATAAACCCTATCCACGAATTGCCGCAGGACGTGGGAAAGGTAAGCATCAAGCTGGTAAGTTTTTTGGGCCTTATCCGAGTGCTTATAACGCGCGTGATACTTTGGTGGTGCTGCAAAAATTGTTTAATGTGCGTCAGTGTGAAAATAGCTATTTTTCGCAGCGTAAACGACCATGCCTGCAATACCAAATTAAGCGCTGTTCCGCGCCTTGTGTGGGGTTGATCTCACCCGAAGATTACAAAGAAGATGTCAATAACTCGATTCGGTTCTTACAAGGCGACACCAAAGAGCTCAATCAAGAGCTGATTGGGAAAATGGAAGCTGCGGCAGAAGCTTTGGAGTTTGAAAAGGCAGTGTTTTATCGTGATCGTATGGCACTGCTACGTGATGTGCAAACTCAGCAAGCGATTTATAAAGTCAAAGGCGAGGCAGATATCATTGCCATTGCTTATCAAGCCGGTGTGACCTGTGTGCAAATCATGCATGTGCGCAATGGCAAAATGCTCGGCGGAAAGAGTTATTTCCCTGATATGCAGGGTGATGATCTAGGTCAAATGCTCTCGGACTTCATTGCCAATTTCTACTTTCAAGTTGCAGATGAGATTCCAACTGAGCTCATCATCAATGTCGATATTCCAGATCGCAAAGACATGGAAGATGCACTACATCAGCACTTTGATAAAAAAATTCAAATCAAACATAAAGTGCGAGAAACTCGTGCCGAATGGCAAGAATTGGCACAGATGAATGTGCAGCATGCGATTAAAGGTAAACTGGCTGACCATTTTGAATTGAATGAGCGCTTTCATCAGTTAGAGCAAGTCGTTGGGCGACCAATTGACAGTATTGAGTGTTTTGATATTTCTCACACTATGGGGGAGGCAACTATCGCGTCTTGTGTGGTCTTTGATGCTGGCGGTGCAAGAAAGCGCGACTATCGCCAATTTTCCATCAATGACATTACCGAAGGCGATGATTATGCTGCCATGCGTCAAGCACTGACCCGCCGCTATAAAAAGCATATGTTGCCCGATTTGCTATTAATTGACGGAGGCAAAGGTCAATTACACATGGCGATGGAAGTCATGCAGGAGCTCGAGCTCGATGCCTTTATGGTCGGGGTGTCCAAAGGTGAGGGGCGTAAACCAGGTTTGGAAACTTTGCACTTTACCGATGGTGAAAAAATTCAATTGCCCGAAGACCATAAAGCCCTGCATTTGATTCAACAGGTTCGTGATGAAGCCCACCGCTTTGCTATTACCAAACACCGAGCGAAACGAGATAAAAAGCGCGGCTCATCGGTACTTGAGGTGATTCCGGGCTTAGGGCCAAAACGTCGTCGGGATCTGTTGACCCATTTTGGTGGCATTCAGGGGGTACTCAAAGCTTCGGAAAATGATTTAAAACTAGTGCCGGGCTTAGGCGATGTGATGGCGCGCACCATTTATAAAATCCTGCATGAATAGCGCGAACTAAGCCCAATCGATGACGCATCAAGTCTGAATTTGCCAAAATGCTCATTGACGCATGAGTCACTAATCATTCACATCATTCGATTTTTATACAATGATATAAAAATCAAAAAAATGATCAGGGATGATGATGTCACTCGCACAGTTGTATCAACATATTGAACACAATGAATGGGTTGAGATTCCAGAAGGATGGTTGCAAGGACGTACGATCTATGGCGGCTTAGTGGCTGGCATGATGATGCACAAAGCCGTTGCCACCATTGCCGATCCGCAGCGACGTTTACTCAGCTGTAGTGTGACATTTGTAGGCCCAGTACAATTGGCGCCCGTGCGTTTAAGTGCTGAAATTTTAAGACAGGGCAAATCCGTCACCACTATCGAAGTTCGACTTTGGCAAGATGATGCCGTACAAAGCATTTTATTGGCGAGCTTTGGTGTTCCACGTGAATCAAGCATTGCCGTCAATCAGGAGCGTCAAGCACCCGATTTTCCTGAAGTGAGCAGCTTAAAGATTGCCGAACATCATCCACTTGCACCCCAGTGCTTTCAGCAAATGGATTTGGTCTGGGTAGATGGGCAGTATCCATGTACAGCAAGTCAAAAGCCTGACTTTAGTGGTTGGATGCGTTTTAACCCAGAACGTCATGATAACCGTAAGATGACTGTTGCTGACCTAATGGTCTCGATGGATATGTGGCCTCCCGGCGTACTGCCTATGTACAAAACCATGGCGCCTGCGAGTTCTTTAACATGGACATTGACCTATGTACATCTCTTGCAATCAAACTTACATAATTGGTTTAAATATAAAGTATTTACCGACTATGCTGCGGATGGCTACGCTACAGAATATGCTCATTTATGGGATGAAAATAACCAGTTGATAGCGATTGCGCGACAGACTGTTACGGTGTTTGCCTAGTGACACTGAGGGGCATTTCGTATAAAGTGAGTGCAACTAACGATGGATAAATCCTCAAATTATTTTGCATTTTCATCGTGCATGAGGGGAAAACTGGGGTGTCTATGACAACAGGTCGAATCCTGAATATTCCTAATATTTTAACATTGGCACGAATTGCTTTAATTCCTGTGTTTTTGTTGGTGGCGTACTGGCCACCTGCAATGGGCGTGGGTGAGCATGCTGCAAGCATGTCACGTCATATATTGCTGACCGCTATTTTTGTGATCGCAGCTGTCACTGACTGGTTTGATGGCTACCTTGCAAGAAGTTTAAATCAGACTTCAGCATTTGGACGTTTTCTCGATCCTGTTGCAGATAAACTGATGGTCGCAACTGCGTTGATCGTCTTGGTGCAATGGCAACCGACTATTTCGATGGCCTTTGCAGCGATTGTAATTATTTCACGTGAAATCACGGTGTCTGCGCTTCGTGAATGGATGGCTGAATTAGGCGCGCGTACCAGTGTTGCGGTTTCAACCGTTGGTAAATATAAAACAGCATTTCAGATGATTGCGATTTCAGTGTTCTTGCTAAATTGGCAACCCCTAGAAATGTTGGCGTATGGATTGCTCTATACAGCCGTAGTTTTAACGTTATGGTCGATGTTTATATATTTGAAAGCCGCATGGCCGTATTTAAAGCAACCTTGATTTAAAGTAAGTTATTAAAAGCTCCGTGATCGGGGCTTTTTTATTGCCGAGTTTTTAGAAAAAATTGAGGGTTTGACTAGTTTGAACAGCGCTTCATTTGATTAGAGCTTGAAGTTAAATGTGAGACGTTAGTGCAAATTTTGGATAAAAAAATTCCCAGATTTTGGGGGAAATCTGGGAAGGAAAATCGGGGTTACTTATCGCTATTATGGAAGATGTTTCCATCTTCTTGATTGCTATTATAGGAAAGCAGATTTAGAAATACATGGAGTTTATTGTAGTGTAATGTTGTGTTTTATTGAGAAATGTATCACAAATTTACATTAAGAATTTTTGATACAAATTGGCCGATAACTTTGGTAGGTTTTGTTTGGATTTAAACATTGAAAATCGATATATGTGATGATAAAAATACATTTAACATTATTTAAATAATAAATACATTTATTTAAGTTTAAATAAAATTGATCAATGGATAAAAGATATTTCAGCAATGATGAAGATCATTTCCCAATGAAAGCTTACACAGACGTCATCTTTGTTTTGCGAAAATAGCAGTGCTCCGAAGCACAAAAAAAGAGCCTTTTTAGGCTCCTTCATGACATTTGAAGCTACGCGCTTCGCTTGTCTTGCGTAATTTTTAGAGCAATAAAAAAGAATCCCCAAGATTGGAGATTCTTTTCAATTAAAGCCTACGCACAGCATAGCTGCTTGTCTTGCGTAAAACTTAAAGCAACGCTTTAAGTTTTACTCAGGCTTTAGGCCTTCGGCTTTTTCTAAAGATTCATCATTGCTGAAGAATTTTTCACGTTGCTCTTCAAGGAACTTTTTCGCGTCAGCTTCAAACACGTTTAAACGTTTTTCATTGATCAACGTCGTTTGGTGTTTTAGCCATTCTTGCCAAGCTTGTTTAGATACCGTATCAAACAATTCTTGTCCCTTCGCACCCGGGAATGGTGCAAAGTCTAAACCTTCCATTTCAGCCTGATATTTACGGCAAAAAACTTGTCGAGACATATCAATACTCCATTTAACTTGAAAAAGTTATGCGTAAAGTTTTTCTAAACGTGCGTGTGCGCGTTCAATTGCTGCTTCAACTTGAGCAGGTGCAGTACCACCAATGTGGTTACGTGCATTGACAGATGCTTCAAGTGTTAATGCTTTTTCGAAGACATCCGCTTGAATCAAGTCAGAGAACTGTTGAAGTTGCTCAAGGGTTAATTCTGAAAGGTCTTTGCCTTCTTGAACACCGAGAGCAACTGCTTTACCCACAATTTCATGCGCATCACGGAATGCCACGCCATTTTTAACGAGGTAGTCGGCAAGGTCAGTTGCAGTTGAGAAGCCACGAAGAGCTGCTTCACGCATGATGTCAATGTTTGGCACTAGTGCAGGGATCATGTCGGCAAATGCCATGAGTGAGCCACGAACAGTATCGATTGCATCGAATAGTGGTTCTTTATCTTCTTGGTTGTCTTTGTTGTATGCCAAAGGTTGACCTTTCATTAGGGTCAATAGGCTCATCAAGTCACCATATACACGGCCAGTTTTACCACGGATCAACTCAGGAACGTCTGGGTTTTTCTTTTGCGGCATGATTGAAGAGCCAGTGCAGAAACGGTCAGGGATGTTCACAAATTTGAACTGAGCCGATGTCCAAAGAATCATTTCTTCTGACATGCGTGATAAATGCATCATGATGAGTGATGCTGCCGCATTGAATTCAATACCAAAATCACGGTCAGATACGGCGTCTAAAGAGTTTTCAGCGACAGCTTCAAAACCTAGTAATTCGGCAGTGAATGCACGGTCAATTGGGTAGGTTGTTCCTGCAAGTGCAGCAGAACCTAAAGGCATACGGTTGGTACGTTTACGGCAGTCGATTAAACGCTCTGAGTCACGTACCAACATTTCAAACCACGCCATTAAATGGTGACCAAAAGTCACTGGCTGTGCAGTTTGTAAATGCGTGAAGCCCGGCATGATGGTATTGGTATTTTTCGCCGCTAAGCCTAGGATGCCTTTTTGTAATTTTTTCAATAATTCTAAAATCGCATCGATTTCGTCGCGAACATACAGACGGATATCGGTTGCAACTTGGTCATTACGACTACGACCGGTGTGTAGTTTTTTACCTGTAATACCGATACGTTGAGTCAAGCGTGACTCAATATTCATGTGCACATCTTCTAGGTCAATGCGCCATTCGAAGTTACCCGCTTCAATTTCTGCTTTAATGGTGTTTAAGCCATTAATAATATCGTCACGCTCTTGTTCAGTTAGAACGCCAACTTTTGCAAGCATGGTTGCATGTGCAATTGAACCTGCAATATCTTGTTTATAAAAGCGTTGGTCAAACTGTACAGATGCTGTAAATTCAGCAACAAAAGCGTCAGTAGCTTCGGAAAAACGACCGCCCCACATGCCTGAAGTTTGGGCTTGTGACGGATTTGAGGAATTAGAAGATGTGGTCATGTCGGCTCAATAAGATAAAAAGCATAGAACTGAGCAAGAGTATAGCAAATTCGAACCCAGTTGCCGAAGGGCAAGTTGATCAAACTTTTAGACAAGGTTTGGGCCTATGACAATTTCTGTATTTTCAGGAAAAATGGGCCGTTGGCACTATCTGTGGGAGCTGTTTCTTGCGGGCAATATTGTGGCTTTGGTCTTGGCCTTGGCCCAAGCTCAATCGTGGCATGCTTTAAGTTTTTCCAGTGTCATGCAGCATGTGTTGTTTATTAACTGGATTTTATTGGCATTTGCTGCATTTTCAGAGCTATTGCAGAGTAAGACGCGTGGTTTAAGCATGAAAATGCTCATGTTTGGCGGGTTTGTTTTATTGCAAGCTTTGGTGTTGTTCACCACCATAACTTTAAATGTTTTGATCTATTTTGGTGAAAATTTCAGTTTAGCTGGTTTGAGTGCAGACGTTTTAACTGCTGGTGTGGTTTTAAATCTGAGCTATGGGGTGTTGCTTGGGGCATTTTGTTTTCGATATTTATATTTAAGAGAACAGTGGGGTCGACAACATCATAGTGAATTAAACTCACGCATTCAGGCTATGCAAGCTCGGATTCATCCACATTTTTTATTTAATAGCTTAAACAATGTGATTAGCTTGATTGCGATTGACCCAGATAAAGCGGAGCAAATGCTACTGAATTTATCTCGATTGTTCCGTGCAAGTTTTCAAGAATTGAAGTTGGTAAGTCTCAAAGATGAGATCGATCTGTGTCAGCGTTATTTGGCCATTGAACAAATGCGTTTAGGTGATCGGCTTAAGGTGGAGTGGAAACTAGAAGGTATTGAACAATACGCTCAAGTACAAATTCCACTATTAACTTTACAACCTTTATTAGAAAATAGTATTTTTCATGGAGTTGAAAAGATTTTGACAAAGAGTACGATAAATATATTGATTGAAATATTACAAAATCAAATTAATATCGTTATTACAAATCCCTATACACAGGATACAATTAAATTACGTCAGGGGAATGGTATTGCCATCGAAAACGTGAAACAGCGACTTGAGGCATATTTTGGTCAGCATGTCACTTTTCAAACCTACGCAGGCGAGGGAATGTATACGACTGTGGTGCAATATCAATATAAATAGAAATCTCAGTTGACCAATAAAAATAAATGACGTTAACGAGATAAGGAGGAGAAATGGACATCCTAATCTGTGATGATGAGCCTCTAGCAGTAGAGCGATTGTCACGTTTAGTCACTCAACTTGGACATCAAGTGGTTGCGAAAGCTTCACATGGTCAACAAGCGATTGACTTGGCTCAAAGCCTCGAGCCTGATGTCATCTTACTAGATATACAAATGCCTGAAATGGATGGGTTGACTTGCGCGAAATTGTTGCGTGAATTAGACCCCATGCCCGCTATTATTTTTTGCACTGCATATGATCATCATGCACTTGATGCATTTAAATCGAATGCAGAGGGATATTTACTAAAACCGGTTATGCAACAGGAATTGCAGCAGGTTTTAGATCATTTAACTAAATTAACCCAAGCTCAATTGAGCACGATAAAACAAAAAGAAAATATGGACGAAATTAAAATCAGCCGCCATCAAATCGCGGCAAAGACCTATCGTGGTGTAGAGTTGGTACCTGTGGAAAATATTTACTATTTTCTTGCAGATCAGAAATATGTCACTGTTCGGCACAAAAATGGCAGCGTACTCATTGATGAAACGCTGAAAGATTTAGAGCATGAATTTGGTGATCGCTTTATACGCATCCATCGTAATGCCTTGGTGTCTGTGAGCTTTTTAGATGGTTTAGAGGTTGTAAGCTCAGGGCAATATCAAGTGCGTTGTCGAGATTTAGACGAGCGCTTGGCGGTCAGCCGTCGGCATTTACCGAATTTACGCGAGCGAATACAAAAATTATAGGGCAAGGGTTGAAGCACATTGCGAATTAAGCTTGCATTTTCAACTGAGCAAGTTAAGTTTAGAATAATAGCCCTATAGACTGTATTTTAAAATTTATGAATATCCTTAAGATCGCAACTCGACAAAGCCCGCTTGCACTTTGGCAGGCGGAACATATTCGTGCACGCTTAGAAGCACTTCATGCAAATTTGAAAGTTGAGTTGGTTACTTTTGTGACCCAAGGTGACAAGATTCTAGATACCCCTTTAGCCAAAATTGGGGGAAAAGGATTATTTGTAAAAGAATTAGAAGCGGCGTTGTTGGATGGTCGTGCAGACTTAGCAGTTCATTCGATGAAAGATGTGCCGATGGCATTGCCTGAAGGTTTAAGCTTGGCCGTGATTTGTGAGCGTGAAGATCCATTAGATGCTTTCGTTTCAAATACCTATAACAGTTTTGATGATTTACCACAAGGTGCGAAGGTTGGGACATCGAGCTTGCGCCGCAAATGCCAAATTTTAAAACAACGTCCAGACCTCGAAATTATTGATCTGCGTGGCAATGTGGGTACGCGTTTATCTAAACTCGATGCGGGCAACTATGATGCGATTATTTTGGCCAGTGCAGGGTTGAAGCGTCTGGGTTTAGCAGAGCGTATTCGTCATACTCTTGAGCCTGTTGTGAGTTTACCTGCAGTTGGACAAGGTGCATTGGGCCTAGAATGTCGTAGCCAAGATCAAACTGTATTGGATTTAATTTTGCCCTTAATGCATACAGAGACCAATGCCTGTGTACGCGCAGAACGTGCATTTAATGCATATCTAGAAGGTGGCTGCCAAGTACCGATTGCAGGTTATGCAACCTTAGAAAATGGTCAGATTCATTTGGAAGGTCGTGTCGGTAGTGTTGACGGTCAAACCTTGTTGAAAGCACAGCAAGTAGGTTTTCCTGAACAAGCTGAACAGCTCGGTGTCAAATTGGCACAAGACTTGTTAGCCCAAGGTGCAGGTGAAATTTTAAAGGCACTGTATTAATACATGCTTTTTATCAATACACGTCCAGCAGATCGTGCAACGCAGCTTAGCTTGACGCTGCGCTCTGCGGGTATTGCTGTGGCTGAGCTTCCATTACTTGAGCTCAAGCCACGGGCATGGTCAGAAGCATTGGCAGCGTGCTACGCCCAGTTGAGTGCTGCGGATGTATTGGTTGTGGTGAGCCCTTCTGCGGTTACCTTTGGAATGCAAGGTTTGCGTAAGGCAGGTATTTCATTAGAGCAGCTCGAACATATTCAATGGGTTGCCGTCGGTGATGCAACTGCAGCAAAGCTGGCTGATTATGGTATTCACAGTGTCGTACCGCAGGTGGAAACCTCGGAGGGAATGCTCACCTTAAGCCATTTAGAACAATTAGAGGCCGGGGCTTGTGTAGCATTTTGGCGCGGTGAAGGTGGTCGTCAATTTATGATGCAGCAGTTGCTAGCACGTGGCATTCAGGTTCTCAATTTTGTGCTATATGAACGGCATCTACCAGAAGAGACCATCCAAAAAGTAAAAACACTCATTTCTGAACATCAGTTGTCATCTCCATATTGTATGTTGATTACCAGTGAGGCCAGCTGGCTCAATTGGCTTGACTTGATTCAGTCGCATTTATCAGTGCTGAGTCATGCACATTTTTTAGTTTTAGGTGTAAGGTTGTTCGAGCTACTTGAGCAAAGTCGTATAACACTGAACAAAGATTTTAAAATTATTCAACTCGAAGATTTAAACGCGACACACATATTGCAGCATGTGCAAGTCGTGCAGGGAAATACATGAAGAAGTTGTTTGTCGTTGTGGTCATTGTCGCCGTACTTTGGTTGGCTAAACTCAGTTTTGATCTATTTCAAGTCAATGCTCAACAAACCGAACTGATGCAACAACAAACTTTATTGCAACAGCGCAATGCCGGTTTGAATGATCAGGTTGTGGCTTTGAAACGACAGTTGAGCGGCAGAACGACCGAGATGTCGGCTGCAACGACATCGAATGCTTCGATTGCTGCTGAGGCGACCCATAGTATTGAGCCGATGTTGGTTGTGGGCCAGCAACTTGATTTGGTTGAATTTGCCATGCAGCAACAACAATTTGCTGTCGCCTTGGAAAAATTAAACCAATTAGACCAACAATTAGATCAGTTGAGCTTGGCACCTGCACTGCGCATGAGTTTGCATCAGGTGATTCAAAAAGACCGTGAAACCTTAAAGCAATATGTGACAGAGCGTCAGTTGCAGTCTGATAAAGTGAAAAATACTCTGCAATCGATCGATCAATTGTTAGAAAAAGAAATATTAAAGCCCTATAGTTCTAAAGAGCAGCAAAAAGGTCTTTCTTTTTGGCAAAAATGGATTCAAGTCGAATCGGTTGAGCAACCGAGTCTCGTATTAATGCAGCGTAGCTTGGTATTAAAAGAAATGCAGTTACGTTTAATTTTGGCTCAGCAAGTTTTAAATCAAGGACAATATCCTCAGTTTCAACAAGAAATTACTGAAATTATGCAAATTATGCAGCAATTGCCAGATGCTTCATTAAAACCGATACGCCAGCGTTTAGAACAATTAAAGGACATTCCGGTTATTTCTGTACCGCTATTAAATACTCGGGCACTCATAGGATAATTGACTATGAAACATATATTATTGGCCTATTTATTTATTAGCTTATTGGTTGTTGCCATTATTAGTTTGCTGAGTTTTGGACATGGTGCAGGCTATGTGTATTTATACTGGCGTGAATGGCAAGTTCAATCTAATATTTGGTTTTTAGCATTATTGCTGGTACTACTGAGTTTAGTCGTGCAAATGCTTTGGTATGCGGTTAAACGTTATTTAAGTCGAGAACAACGTAAATCTGAAACGGTCTTTAGTTTTAATAAACTACATCCCTATGAGCAATTGGCTGTCATTTGGCTTTTAAATGCTGCGCAAGATCAAAAAAACTTTATTCAGCAAGCTTTTACTGAGTCTGGATTATTAAAAGGGGTGATCGATGCGCGTTTATATTGGATTCAGCAACAATATGAAACAGCATTAAATGCATTAACTCAGACCAATCCAATGGCTTTTGAGCTTGCAGAATTGCAACGGATTGAAATTTATTTATCTCAACAAGAGGGTGAAAAGGCTTTAACGCATCTTGAATTTTTAAATCAACATGAACTATCGCCATGGTTGCAAAAAGTCAGTAGTGCCTATGAGCAGCGCCTAACCACGCTATGGGGCATGTTTGCATTGCAGTTTCCTTGGTTGTATTTGCGTTCGACACGTTATGGACATTTAGATGAGCTGACAAAACAAGCTTGGTTGGAGCAATTATTATCAGCGTTTGATCAAGCTGATGTCGATGACTTACAGCATTTAAAGCAGCGTTATTTGGATTTACAAGATCAAATCACAGAGCGTAAATATGCGGTCAAAGTGCTTTGGTTAAAAGTCTTGTCTCGTATGCCAGAGATGAGTCAGGAGCATGAGCAATTGGCCATTCATTTGCTGGAACAGCAATTTAACAAAGAAGTGTTCTTTTTGTGGTTCCAGCAAAAAATGCTGAAGCAAAACCCTGACTATGTGGCTGTAGAACAGCAGATTCAACGTTGGGAAGAAAAGTATCCTGCGCTGCCTGTTTTTAGTTTTGCAAAATGGAATATTTACCAAGCGACAGCACGTCAAGCTGAAGCAGATGCATTGTTAGAATTATATCCAAATGATGTATTAATGAGTTATTTACGCATCAAGTCAGCTTTAAATCAGCAGGATGACTTGATCAAACAATTAAATTTAATATTTGAAAATAATGCCAATTTTATGGAAATTCGAATATAAGGACATTATATGCGAGAAGATTTAGCTCAATATTCATTGGTTCATACTCAACACGTCGCTTGGGGGGATATGGATGCTTTTGGTCATGTAAATAACGTGCATTATTATCGTTATATGGAAAGTGCGCGGATTGGTTATTTAGATCAGTTGGATATATTTAATCAGTCTGTGGTTACGGTTGTGGCTTCAAGCCAATGTAAATATTTAAGTCCCGTGGTTTATCCTGATATTTTAAAAGTGGCAACGCGCGTTGAAGAATTAAGAAATAGTGCATTTCGTATGAGTTATATATTATGGAGTGAACAGCAACAAAAAATCGTTGCAACAGGCGATGCGGTTATTGTGTGCGTGGATAAAACTACCCTACAAAAAACTTCAATTCCAGAAAGTATAAAAACTAAAATAAAAGCTTTGGAGATTTCAGTCGGAAATAATATTTAAATACAATTTAATTTTATATATTTTAAGGAGTCGTGTTAAAATATTGTAGTAAAATGAAAATTATTTATTGAATAAAAATTTTATTATAATATTATGAGCGAGTTTTCATAAGCATTATTAAAATGAAATTTCGGAGTTAAAGATTATGCCTGATATTAGTAATTTATCAGTTGAAGAGTTAAAGAAGCTTCAAGTAGAAGCTGAAGCACTGATTGCATCTAAAAAAGATCAAGCGATTGAAGATGCATACAACCGTATTATTGAAATTGCAGAAAATTTAGATTTAAGTGTTGAACAAATCCTTGAATTTGGTTCAAGCAAACGTAAAAAATCAACTCGTAAAGCTGTTGAGCCACGTTACCGTAGCAAAACCAATGCAGATGACACGTGGACCGGTCGTGGTAAACAACCGCGTTGGTTAGTGGCTGAATTAGAAAAAGGCGCGAAACTAGAAGACTTCTTAATTTAAGAATAATTCATGAAATCGTCATATCCTGAGTTCAGGATAATTAAACCAGGCAAATGCCTGGTTTTTTTATCTCTTTGAATTGGCTATGCAGAAAAAGTATGCATAATGTGTCTATAAAGAAAAATGTTTAAATGATGGAAAAAGATTGATGGATCGGTTGTGGTGGGATGATCAATAAAACTAATAATATTCGGTGGCTCATTTTTGCTGCGATCAGTTTTTTAATTTTCGTTATGCTGCAAGTACCTGCAGCTTGGCTCATTACAAAATTTTATAAAAATAACCAAATGCTACATAACGTCAGTGGCAATATTTGGCATGGGCAAGCAGATTGGACACGAGGAAATTTGAAAGGCTCGTTAAACTGGAGCACACGCCCGTGGGACTTGATTTTATTGCGCTTGGGTGCAAATGTTGAAATTCATAGTGGCAATACCAAACTGCAAGGTGTGATGGGGTATGGTTTTGGCAAAAGTATCAGCATCAAAAACTTAGAGGGTCAAATTGCTCCTGAAACCTTAAAAAGTTTTGCCGATTGGCAATGGCCAACGAATGCCATTCAATTAAATGATGTGCAGTTTAAATATAAGCCACAACAGGGATTTAGTCAGTCATCAGGTGAGATGCAGTGGGCAGGCGGGGATTTATCCTTTAGCTTCGCACAGCGTCAAGAGTCAATGAATGTGCCTGCCATGTTGGCCCAATTAAAAGATGATAATGGCAAATTATCGATTGATGTTCGAGATCAACGTGAACAAAAAATGATGAATTTGTCACTTGAGCCAGACCTCATGTTGGATGTGCAATTAACCCAGCGCTTTTTGATGAATGTTGCTTCCTATGAAGGTAAGGCCGGATTAGATACGTATGTGATTAGTTCGCGTCAACCCCTATTGAGTGGGGTGAACTGATGGCTGACTATTTAGACAAAATCCGCGAGATCAATTGGAAGCAAACAGATCGTCTTGCACCTGTGGTCTTGGCTTTAATAATTTTGTACCTGTGCTGGAAGTTAGCTGCTTTATTTTGGTTATTGATTGCACCGCCACAAGCCATGCAGTTAGACCGAGTTGAATTGGGTTCACAGCAAACGCAAGTTCCTAATATTAGCTCTTTTGCCTTGTTTCAGGAAAACCGCAGTTCAGCAACTGACGCGCAGTTAAATATGGTGTTACAAGGTGTGGTGGTTGGACAGCCAAGTCGCTACTCGTCGGCAGTGATTAAGGTTAATGAGAGTTCAGATCGCTACTTGGTTGGAGAAACCATTCAAGGTTCATCATATCAACTGGCTGAAGTTTATTGGGATAAGGTGATTTTAACGCAGGGTAATGGTGCACGGCGTGAATTGGCGTTCCAAGGTATTGAAAACGGATTAGATCAACCGATTGTCCCTACAGCCAATGCAACATCAGGCGGATCTTTGCAGAATAACAGCATGCAAAATACAACTGATCCTGCAAATTTAGGGCAAAGCACAACGCAGTCCGCGATTGGTCAGGCCGTACAACGCATGACTGAAAATCGTGAACAATATATGCAGGAAATGGGGGTAAATCCATCAGTTAATGGTGGGTTTGAAGTTTCAAATCGAACACCTGCAGCCTTAAGAAATAAATTGGGTTTGCAGCCGGGTGACCGCATCATGTCTTTAAATGGGCAGGCGGTCGGTGCAGGACAATCTGAGGCGCAATTATTAGAACAAGCCCGCCGTGAAGGGCAGGTGAAACTTGAAGTCAAACGTGGTGATCAAGTGATGACCATACAACAGGATTTTTAGTGATGTCTCATCACTTTATAGGGTTAGGAAACACAGGCGTATATGGCTTTATTTAATAATAACCGTTCAACTTTAGCTGCCTATGCCATGGTGCCCTTGGTTACTATGGTTAGCACAGCAAGTTATGCACAAACTTGGAAAATCAATTTACGTGATGCAGATCTTACGGCATTCATTAATGAAGTCGCAGATATCACGGGGAAAAATTTTGCAGTTGATCCACGGGTACGAGGAAATGTAACGGTTATTTCCAATAAGCCTTTAAATAAAAATGAAGTCTATGACCTGTTTCTCGGTGTATTGAATGTGAATGGTGTGGTGGCGATTCCATCAGGCAACACCATTAAACTGGTTCCAGACAGTAATGTAAAAAGCTCGGGCATTCCTTATGATGCGCGCCACCGTGCGTCTGGAGACCAAATTGTCACCCGAGTAATTTGGCTTGATAACACCAATGCCAACGACTTAATTCCAGCCCTACGTCCCTTGATGCCACAATTTGCACATTTGTCGGCAGTGGCGGGGACTAATGCGCTGATCGTCTCAGACCGTGCTAGTAATATTTACCAGCTCGAAACGATTATTCGTAATTTAGATGGAACGGGTCAAAATGATATCGAAGCCGTGACGCTGCAATCGAGTCAGGCCGAAGAAATGATTGGACTGTTAGAGTCGATGAGTTCGACCGGCGCATCAAAAGACCCGAAAGGGTCACGAATTCGTATTATCGCGGACAATCGAACCAATCGCATTATCATTAAAGGTGATACAGCGACACGTAAACGCATTCGTAAGATTATTGAAACCTTAGATGTACCTGCGGCAGATCGATTAGGTGGGTTGAAAGTCTTCCGTTTGAAGTATGCAAGTGCAAAAAACTTGTCGGAAATCTTACAAGGCTTGGTCACGGGGCAAGCTGTTTCGAGTACGAATTCATCGAATAGCTCAAACAGTAGCACGATGAACAGCTTAATGAATGATAATAACAGCTCAAATTCACAGTCATTCAGTTCACAAAACAACACCAGTTCAGGCATTAACCTCAACAGCAATAACTCTTCCAATAATACGCAAAATGGTATTTCAAGTTTTAATGCCAATGGCGTGAGTATTATTGCCGATACCACACAAAATGCACTGATTGTGAAAGCAGATCCGCAGCTCATGCGTGAAATTGAATCTGCGATTTCTCAGCTTGATATTCGTCGTCAGCAAGTGCTGATCGAAGCGGCGATTATTGAAGTCGAAGGCACGGATACCGATCAACTCGGTGTGCAATGGGCGTTGGGTGATATCAGTAGTGGTATCGGCTTAATTAACTTTGATAACTTTGGTTCGAGTTTAAAAAATATTGCCGCAGGATATTTAACTGGCGGCGCTGCGGGTGCAGGTAGCGCGGTGAGTGCCGGTACTTCTTTGGTCCTTGGTGATTATCGTGAAGGCAGTGATGGTTCACGCAAACTCTATGGTGCGATGATTCAGGCCCTAAAAGAAAAAACCAAATCCAATTTATTATCTACACCGTCGATTGTGACGATGGACAACGAAGAAGCCTATATTGTGGTGGGTGAAAACGTTCCATTTGTGACAGGTTCGGTCATCACCAATGGTGGCACAGCCAATCCATATACATCGATTGAGCGTAAAGATGTCGGTGTGACTTTGAAAGTTGTGCCGCATATTGGCGACGGCGGTTCGGTGCGTTTAGAGGTCGAGCAAGAAGTTTCTGATGTAAAAGACAATAAAGGTCAAGCGTCGGATTTGGTTACGACTAAACGCGCGATCAAAACCTCGATCTTGGCAGAGCATGGTCAAACAATTGTGTTGGGTGGTTTGATCTCTGATAATACATTGCATGGGCGTCAATCCGTTCCGGGGCTAGGGGCTATTCCTGTACTGGGTAAACTTTTTAGCTCGGAAGGAAAGTCCAACAGTAAACGCAATTTACTGATCTTTATTCATCCGACTATTGTTGGAAATTCTGCCGATGTGAAGAGAATGTCTCAGCAGCGCTACAGTCAGCTCTATAGTCTGCAACTGGCATTGGATAATGACGGTAATTTTGCGAAATTACCTGAAAATGTGGACGATGTGTATCAACAGCGCATACCTGTTTCAAAAGGTACAGCGCCAGCCCCTGTGTATAAGACGGTACCGACAGCACCACAAATGACACAGCCAGCGGCAGTGGTCTCCACGCCAGTCGCCATTGAACCTGCGGTGAAGCGCCAAACCATTACCGTACCGAATGGCAAAGTGGCGGGCATGCCTTAGGTTAGACAGCAGAGTGGTTTAGCTTTGAAACCACTGCATGCTATGATGAAAAAAACGAGCAATAGAGAATTAACTTCATGACTTGGAAAATTCAAGCAATTTCTGGTGATTTAACAGGACAAGAAATTAGTATTGAGCGAGATATGTTGGTGGGTCGTCATCAACAAGCAGATATTGTTTTGCAAGAATCTGATGTATCGCGTAAACATGCTGCCTTTGTACTGAAAGATCAGGCACTCTGGTTACAAGATCTTAATTCATCCAATGGGACGTTTATTAATGATGTTCGTTTGACTGGTGAATCACTTTTAAAAGAAGGTGATATTGTACAGTTTGCCAGTGTGAAGTTTAGTGTATTGGCTCCAGCTAAAGCTGTTCAGATTCCAGCGGATATCGAACAAAGCGTTGAAGCATTGCAAACAGAAGAAATTACACCTGTTCAGCAGCCGTCTGAAGCTGTTGCAGTTTCTGAAACTGTAGCACAAGAGTCTGTAGCAAACACGTCTGAAACTAAGGCACAAGAGCCTGTTGTTAAAACCGCAGCACAACAAATGAATGATCAAGGTATGCCAGAGTTGAAAGAGCGAGATGGCTCGGTTCAATTGACTCGTGATGGTATGCCGACCAATGTAGGTGTGCCTAAACCTGCACCAATTCCTGAGGGAATTGACGTAACTGCTGTTCCGAAAAATGAAGCATGTGATGTAGAAATTCCAGCGACATGTGTAGAGCAAGAGCGTGAAGCGCAAAAAAATGCCTCTGTGGGCTTAATCTCAGTCATTGTTTTAATCATTCTTGCAATTATTGCATGGGTCTTGTTTAAATAAACCGAGACATTCCTCAAAAGGCATGCATGGGCATGCCTTTTTTATGGGGAAAATTTACAAAAAAATAGAGGGACATTATGTTTGAAGTTCGTTTAGCAGAACGCCAAATGATTTTATTTGATCTGGATGGAACGCTAGTCGATTCAGCATCTGACTTACATCGTGCGATGAATATGAGTTTAAATGCGTTGCAATTACCGTTGGTCACAGAAGCGCAGGTGCGAAACTGGATTGGGAAAGGAACTTCATTGTTTTGTCATAGCGTACTTGAATACTTGACCGGGAAGGTGGATGCCGCACAGCACCATCTTTTACTGGAAACTTTTCTAAAGATTTACAATGCAGATCCTTGTGTTTTGACGCAGCCCTTTGACGGCATTCTAGCGTTCTTGGATTGGGCAAAAGCAGAAGAGAAAATTCTGATTTGTGTGACCAATAAACCAGAGCAACCGGCACGCAGTATTGTGCAGGCACTAGGTATGCATGAATACTTTGATGATGTGATTGGCGGAGATCGTTTTGAAGAGCGTAAACCACATCCCAAGCAGCTAGAGTATTGTGCGGAGCATTATGCCTTGCCGAAACAGCAAATTTTGATGGTGGGTGATTCTGTCAATGATGTAGAGGCAGCACGTCGTGCGGGTATTGATTGTATTGTGGTCAGCTATGGCTATAATCATGGTGAAAATATTCGAGATTGTCAGCCGCAGCACGTGGTTGATAACTTAAAAGAATTATTGGGTTGAAATAAGTAGGGTTAAGGAAGTGAAAATGAGCAAGTGTGTAGTATTTCGATGGCGTCACTCAATCAGCATGAGAAGAAATTAACTGAAATTGACCACGCGAAATATAGAGAAACCCAAATGACTACACAAACTCAATTTGAACAACTGAAAACTGCTGGATATAACTTGATTCCAGTATATCGTCAGCGCTTGGCAGATACAGAAACTCCACTTTCTGTCTTTGCGCGATTAAAACAACATAAACAAGCCTATTTATTTGAATCTGTAGAGGGTGGCGAAAACTGGGCGCGTTACTCCATTATTGGCTTGGGCGAGTCCACCGTATTTTCGTGTAATGAAGGGCAGTTAACCGTTCAACATGCTGATGGCTCGGTTGAAAAACAACAATGTGCTGACCCATTTCAATACATTCGTGACTTCCAAGCACAATATAAAGTGCCTACACAGCAAGATTTGCCAGCGTTGCCGAGCTTTACCGGTGGATTGGTTGGATACTTTGGTTATGATGCTGTACGTTATATCGAACCAAAGCTCAATAACGTTCCAGAAGCTGACCCGGTCGGGATTCCGGATATTTGGATGATGTTATCAAAAACCGTCATCGTCTTTGATAACCTTAAGGATACCTTATTCTTAATTGTGCATGCCGATGTAAATGATGCTGAGGCCTATACCAAGGCGCAGCAGCAATTGGATGAGCTAGAAGAACTTTTGGCAACCCCAATTGCACTCAAAGCAAATAAGCATACTGCACCACAGTTTGAATCCATCACTGGACATGACAACTTTATTGACTCTATTGCGAAAGTAAAAGAGTACATTAAGGCCGGTGATGTGATGCAGGTTGTGCCGGGCCATCGTATGGTATCCGATTTTGATGGTGAGCCTTTGCAGGTCTATCGTGCACTACGTCACCTCAATCCATCGCCATATTTGTTCTTGGTGCAAGGGCAGACACTAGAAAATGACATTCCTTTTCATATCGTCGGTTCATCACCTGAAATTTTGTCCCGTTTAGAAAATGGTGTGGCAACAGTTCGTCCTTTGGCGGGAACGCGACCACGGGGTAAAACAAAAGAAGAAGATTTGGCGCTAGAAAAAGATTTGCTATCTGATGAAAAAGAAATTGCAGAGCATTTGATGTTGATCGATTTGGGGCGAAATGATGTTGGACGCGTTTCTAAAATCGGTAAAGTTCACGTGACTGATCAAATGGTGATCGAACGTTATTCGCATGTCATGCACATTGTGTCAAATGTGCAAGGTGAAGTACGTGATGATGTCGATGCTTTGGATGTTTTTAAGGCAACATTCCCTGCGGGTACGCTTTCAGGCGCACCAAAAATCCGTGCTATGGAAATTATTGACGAAGTTGAACCAGTAAAACGTGGAATTTTTGGTGGTGCTGTTGGTTATTTAGGCTGGCATGGCGAAATGGACATGTCGATTGCGATTCGTACCTGTGTAATTCGTGAAAATAAGGTCTATGTTCAAGCTGGAGCAGGGGTGGTGTACGACTCAAATCCTGAATCAGAGTGGAATGAAACCCAAATAAAAGCTCGCGCAGTGATCAAAGCGGTTGAATTATCATCAAATGGATTGATTTTATGAGTTTTTCACGTTTTTTTTAGAAAAAACACTTGCAAGGATTTCAAGATTTGCTAAACTGCACACCGTTCCGATACGAAACGCTAAGAAACGCCGGCATAGCTCAGTTGGTAGAGCAACTGACTTGTAATCAGTAGGTCCACAGTTCGAATCCGTGTGCCGGCACCATCTTAGAAAGTTTGAGAGTGAGTAGAGAGAACAACACTGAAGTAAGTGTAAAATGGTGAGGTTCCCGAGCGGTCAAAGGGGGCGGACTGTAACTCCGCTACGAAAGTTTCGAAGGTTCGAATCCTTCCCTCACCACCAATTTTAAGACTTCAATAAGTGGTTTGTACCAACATCGTGCGGGAGTAGCTCAGTTGGTAGAGCGGTAGCCTTCCAAGCTACATGTCGCGAGTTCGACCCTCGTCTCCCGCTCCATATCTATTGAAGTGCTTATATTTGCTCTTATAGCTCAGTGGTAGAGCACTCCCTTGGTAAGGGAGAGGTCTCGAGTTCAAATCTCGATAAGAGCTCCAGATTTTACAGTTTAGCAACTTTAAATGTTGCGCAAGATTCCAGAAGCAGGCTTTTTAGTCTGCTTTTCAAGTATTGGGTGTTTATTTTTTTTAGGCGATATGTCGGAGCTGGGTTTTACTCAGAATTGTGTTCGACGTAAACGAGGAAGAAAAGCATGGCTAAGGCTAAGTTTGAACGTAATAAGCCGCACGTTAACGTGGGCACAATCGGTCACGTTGACCATGGTAAAACGACTTTAACAGCTGCGATTGCAACTGTGTGTGCAAAAAAATTCGGTGGTGAAGCGAAAGATTACGCTGCAATCGACTCTGCACCAGAAGAAAAAGCACGTGGTATTACAATTAATACTTCACACGTAGAATACGATTCTCCAATCCGTCACTACGCTCACGTAGACTGCCCAGGTCACGCCGATTATGTTAAAAACATGATTACTGGTGCTGCGCAAATGGATGGTGCGATCCTTGTTTGTTCGGCGACTGATGGTCCAATGCCACAAACTCGTGAACACATCCTCCTTTCTCGTCAGGTAGGTGTACCTTATATCGTTGTATTCCTAAATAAATGCGATATCGTAGACGACGAAGAATTAATTGAATTAGTAGAAATGGAAGTTCGTGAACTTCTTTCTACTTATGACTTCCCAGGCGACGACACTCCAGTAATCCGTGGTTCTGCTCTTGCAGCGCTTAATGGTGAAGCTGGTCAATACGGCGAAGATGCTGTAGTTGCTCTTGTTGAAGCTCTTGACTCTTACATCCCAGAACCAGAACGTGCTATCGACCAAGCATTCCTTATGCCAATCGAAGACGTATTCTCAATTTCAGGTCGTGGTACAGTAGTAACTGGCCGTGTTGAAACTGGTATCGTGAAAGTAGGTGAAGAAGTTGAAATCGTCGGTATTAAAGATACAGTTAAAACAACTGTAACTGGCGTAGAAATGTTCCGTAAACTTCTTGACGAAGGTCGTGCGGGCGAGAACTGTGGTGTTCTTCTACGTGGTACTAAACGTGAAGACGTTCAACGTGGTCAAGTACTTGCTAAACCAGGTACAATCAAACCGCATACTAAATTCGACGCAGAAGTATACGTACTTTCTAAAGACGAAGGTGGTCGTCATACTCCATTCCTTAACGGTTACCGTCCACAGTTCTACTTCCGTACAACTGACGTAACTGGTGCGATCTCGCTTAAAGAGGGCGTTGAAATGGTTATGCCTGGTGACAACGTAGAAATGTCAGTAGAATTAATCCACCCAATCGCAATGGATGCTGGCTTACGCTTTGCAATCCGTGAAGGTGGCCGTACAGTTGGTGCGGGTGTTGTTTCTAAAGTAACTGCATAATATAATACAGTTATCTTTGTACAGATCGAGAGTTTCGACTCTCGATCTGCTCTGCAGGTCAGTAGTTCAATTGGTAGAGCGTCGGTCTCCAAAACCGAATGTTGGGGGTTCGAGTCCCTCCTGGCCTGCCAAATTTTTTTAAAAAGAAGCTTGATGCTGGCTCAACTGGTCATATAATAAGTCGCGAATCCTACGACGAGTACAAAAATGTCGAATGATAAATCGCGTGACGCATTAAGCGACGCGCCAATTCCTCAAAGAAATAATCCTGCTGAAGTTGTTAATTCTGGTTCCCCTTTAGACTATGTTCTATGGGTTATCGCGTTGATTTTACTCGGTAGTTCTATGATGGTGAATCAACATTTGCCAGCATACTGGGCACCAGCGAATGATGTTTGGGTCCGTGTTGGGGTAATTTTGGCTTGTATCATCGTGGCTTTAGGTTTATTATACGCCACCCATCAAGGCAAAGGCTTTGTTCGATTGTTGAAAGATGCTCGAATTGAGTTACGTCGAGTGACTTGGCCAACCAAGCAAGAGACCATGACCACATCTTGGCAGGTACTTGCGGTAGTCTTAGTGGCATCTATTTTATTATGGTGCTTTGACTATGCTTTGAGCTGGTTAATGAAGTTTATTATCGGGTAAGAGAGCTATGAAACGTTGGTACATTATTCATGCCTATTCAGGCTATGAAAAACAAGTGTTACGCTCACTTAATGATCGAATCCAGCGTAGCGCTGTAGCCGATAGCTTTGGTGAAGTCCTTGTCCCTACTGAAGAAGTAGTGGAAATGAAGGATGGTAAGAAACGTAAATCTGAGCGTAAATTCTTTCCTGGCTATGTGTTAGTCGAGATGGAAATGAATGATGAAACTTGGCACATTGTTAAAGAATGTCCAAAAGTATTAGGTTTCATCGGTGGTACTGCAGAAAAGCCTGCACCAATTACGCAAAAAGAAGCTGATGCGATTCTTGCACGTGTACGCAATACTGGCGAAGCACCTCGTCCTAAGACGATGTTTGAACCAGGTGAAGAATTACTCGTAATTGACGGTCCATTCACCGATTTTAAAGGCGTGGTGGAAGAAGTTCTATACGATAAGTCACGTTTGACGTTGACGATTAATGTATTTAATCGACCAACTCAGGTTGAGCTGGAATTTCGCCAAGTCGAAAAATCGGTTTAATTTAACTTGGTTGATAAACGCCCGATTTGTTATGAGTCGGGCATTGTTGTTGTAACGGTATCGTTACTTATATGTATGGGGAGCCTAGCGGCGTTAGTACCCAGAGGTAATTGAAATGGCTAAGAAGATTGACGGCTATATCAAGCTGCAAGTTCCAGCTGGTAAAGCAAATCCATCTCCACCGATTGGTCCTGCACTAGGTCAACGTGGTGTTAACATCATGGCATTCTGTAAAGAATTCAATGCTGCGACACAAAAAGTTGAAGCTGGTCTTCCAATTCCAGTAGTGATCACTGTGTACAACGACAAGTCGTTCACATTCATCATGAAAACTCCTCCTGCTGCGATTCTTCTTAAGAAAGCTGCGGGCATCCAAAAGGGTTCAGCTGTACCTAACAAAACTAAAGTTGGTAAGTTGACTCGCGCTCAATTAGAAGAAATTGCGACTACTAAAGAACCAGATCTTACTGGTGCTGATTTAGACGCACGTGTACGTACCATTGCTGGTTCTGCGCGTTCTATGGGATTGGAAGTGGAGCTATAAGACATGGCTAAATTAACTAAACGTCAAAAAGCCATTGTTGCTGCTGTTGAAGCTAACAAAGTTTACACTTTGGAAGAAGCAGTTGCAGTTCTTAACGGCCTTCCAGCAGTAAAATTCAAAGAATCTTTGGATGTTGCTGTAAACCTAGGTGTTGATCCTCGTAAATCTGACCAAGTTGTTCGTGGCGCGACTACACTTCCTGCAGGTACTGGTAAAACTGTACGTGTAGCTGTGTTTGCTCAAGGCGCTGCTGCTGAAGCTGCTAAAGCTGAAGGCGCGGACGTTGTTGGTTTTGATGATCTTGCTGAAAGCATCCAAGCGGGTAACCTTGACTTTGACGTAGTAATTGCAGCTCCGGATGCAATGCGCGTTGTTGGTAAGTTAGGTACGATTCTTGGTCCACGTGGCTTAATGCCAAACCCTAAAGTGGGTACTGTAACTCCTGACGTAGCTTCTGCTGTTAAAAACGCGAAAGCTGGTCAAGCACGTTACCGTGTAGACAAAGCGGGTATTATCCACGCTGCGATCGGTCAAGTAGGTTTCACTGCTGAAGCTGTTCGTTCAAACGTTGAAGCTCTTGTAGCTGACCTTAAGAAAGCAAAACCTGCTACTTCTAAAGGTGTTTACATCCAAAAGATCACTTTAAGCTCAACTATGGGTCCTGGTCTTGTTGTTGATGTAGCAAACGTTTCTAAATAAGTTTCGACTTATTACAGAATTTTAAAGCCCTGAGTAATATTTGAAGCACTGCTTTAAATATTACGCAAGAAACGCTTCGTTGTATATTGCGTGATTCAGGCAAACTTTGAATTGATAAATTTAGATTTATCAGCGTCAAAGACCTCAGGCGAGGGGAGTTTTATGCTTTCTTCTTAATAGCCCAGCCTGAGTAGACGCGGTGGTGTGATTTGTTCCTCCTCCGCGTGTTGGTTCAGTGATGAGCTAACGAATTGGGAGTGCATCTGTATAGGTGCATAAATCACCGTTAGGAGGTTTTACAATGGCTCTTCTTATCGAAGGCAAAAAACAGATCGTAGCTGAAGTAACTGAAGTTGCTTCTACTGCGTATGCTGCTGTTGTTGCTGACTATCAAGGTTTAACTGTTGAGCAATTAACTGCTCTACGTGTTGAAGCTCGTAAACTAGGTGTTGCTACTCGTGTAGTTCGTAACACTTTGGCTAAACGTGCTCTTCAAGATACTCAATTCAATATCTTGAGCGACAACCTTGTTGGCCCAACAATCTTAGCTTTCTCAACTTCTGAAGACGACATGGGCGCAGCTGCTCGTTTGTTCGAAGAATTTGCTAAAACTAATAAAGCATTTGAACTTAAAGCTGCTGCATTTGACGGTAAAGTTTATCAAGGTGCTGAAGTTAGCGTTATCGCGAACCTTCCAAACCAAGAGAAAGCGCTTACTATGCTTGCAAACGTTCTTCAAGCTCCTATTTCGAAATTGGGTCGCCTTATTACTGCGCTCAAAGAGAAAAACGAGTCAGAAGCTGCTTAAGCTTAAATCAATTTACACACCATTCAATACCCATTTGGAGTTACTCTCATGGCTTTAACAAACGAAGAAATCTTAAACGCAGTTGCTGAAAAAACTGTTCTTGAACTTGTTGAACTTATTTCTGCTTTCGAAGAAAAATTCAACGTATCTGCTGCTGCTGTAGCAGTTGCTGCTGCTCCTGGCGCTGCTGGTGCTGCTGCTGAAGAACAATCAGAATTCAACGTTGAGTTGACTTCTTTCGGTGCTAACAAAGTTGCTGTAATTAAAGCAGTTCGTGAAGCTACTGGCCTTGGTCTTAAAGAAGCTAAAGATCTTGTTGAAAGCGCTCCTTCAGTTCTTAAAGAAGGCGTTTCTAAAGAAGAAGGCGAAGAACTTAAGAAAAAACTTGAAGAAGCTGGTGCTACAGTTACACTTAAGTAATCTTAAGGGGAGTCGATTTTTTTATAATCGGCTCCAAAAAATGGCTGGTGGCCCTTGGGTCATCAGCCTTTTTGCGTTACAATAATCGGCTCGATTTTTGTTTGCATGATATAAAAATCATACAAATTAAAAATAATTTATAAAACCAAACGCTTACCAATATTTTTCAGTAAAAAATATTGTTAAGCGTTTTAATACCACTAAAAATTGCAGCATTTGTGAAAGTGGTGGCCATATCGGCCTGCGTAATTCCTTCTAAGTTCGTTCTGCAGGCGGACTTAGTTTACTTTCCGAGGACTCCAGATGGCATACTCATATACCGAAAAGAAACGGATCCGTAAGAATTTTGGTAAATTGCCCAAGGTAATGGATGTTCCGTACTTGCTCGCGATTCAAGTCGACTCGTACCGAACTTTCCTTCAAGACGGCAAAACTCCAAAAAACCGCGAAGATATCGGTCTCCAAGCCGCATTTCGTTCAGTTTTTCCTATTGAAAGTTATTCTGGCAATGCTGCTTTAGAATTTGTTGAGTATAGTCTTGGTAAGCCTGAATTTGATGTGCGCGAATGTATTCTTCGTGGCTCAACTTATGCGGCGCCAATGCGTGTAAAAATTCGTCTGATCATTAAAGATCGCGAAACTAAAACAATCAAAGATGTGCGTGAGCAAGAAGTCTACATGGGTGAAATGCCACTTATGACAGACAACGGTACCTTTGTGATCAATGGTACTGAGCGTGTAATCGTATCTCAATTACACCGTTCACCAGGTGTATTCTTTGACCACGATAAAGGCAAAACTCACTCTAGCGGTAAAGTTCTTTACTCTGCTCGTATCATTCCTTACCGTGGTTCATGGTTAGACTTTGAATTCGATGCAAAAGATCTTGTATATGTTCGTATTGACCGTCGTCGTAAATTACTTGCGACTGTTGTGCTTCGTGCCTTGGGTTATAACAACGAACAAATCCTAGACATGTTCTACGAAAAAGTACCTGTATATCTTGATATGGGTAGCTATCAAATTGACTTGGTTCCAGAACGTCTACGTGGCGAAATGGCACAATTTGATATCGTGGGTACAGACGGTAAAACAATTGTTGAACAAGGTAAACGTATTAACGCGCGCCATGTTCGTCAAATGGAAGCAGCAGGTCTTGAAAAACTTTCTGTTCCTGATGAATACCTATATGAACGTATTGTTGCTGAAGATGTAACGTTACGTGATGGCGAAGTAATTGCTGCAAATACAGTACTAAGCCATGAAATTATGGTGAAATTGGCTGAAGGCGGCGTTAAACAATTCAACGTACTTTATACCAATGACATCGACCGTGGCCCATTCATTGCGGACTCTTTACGTGCAGATACTACAACTGGTCGTGAAGAAGCACTTGTAGAAATCTACAAAGTGATGCGTCCGGGTGAGCCACCAACAAAAGAAGCTGCTGAAAACTTATTCAACAATTTGTTCTTCTCTTCTGAACGTTATGACTTATCACCAGTAGGTCGTATGAAGTTCAACCGTCGTTTGGGTCGTCCTTACGAAGTGGGTACGGATCAGAAGTCTCGTGAAGTTGAAGGTATTCTTTCGAACGAAGACATCACTGATGTATTGAAAACATTAGTTGAAATCCGTAACGGTAAAGGTGAAGTCGATGATATCGATCACTTGGGTAACCGTCGTGTTCGTTCTGTTGGTGAAATGACAGAAAACCAATTCCGTGTTGGTCTCGTTCGTGTTGAACGTGCTGTTAAAGAACGTTTATCTCAAGCTGAAACTGATAACTTGTCTCCGCAAGATTTAATCAATGCGAAACCAGTTGCTGCTGCAATCAAAGAATTCTTTGGTTCAAGCCAGTTGTCTCAGTTCATGGACCAAAACAACCCGTTGTCTGAAATTACACACAAACGTCGTGTATCAGCATTGGGCCCAGGTGGTTTGACTCGTGAGCGTGCGGGCTTCGAAGTACGTGACGTACATCAAACTCATTATGGTCGTGTATGTCCAATTGAGACTCCTGAGGGTCCAAACATTGGTTTGATCAACTCACTTTCTGTTTATGCGAAAGCGAATGATTTTGGTTTCTTAGAAACGCCTTACCGTAAAGTTGTTGATGGTCGTGTAACGGATGACGTTGAATACCTTTCTGCGATTGAAGAAGTAGGTACTGTGATTGCACAGGCCGATTCAGGTGTAGATAAAGACGGTAATTTAACAGAAGAATTTGTTTCTGTACGTCACCAAGGTGATTTCGTACGTATGCCTCCTGAAAAAGTGACGCATATGGACGTATCTGCACAGCAGGTTGTATCTGTTGCTGCATCACTTATTCCATTCCTTGAACACGATGATGCCAACCGTGCATTGATGGGTTCAAACATGCAACGTCAGGCAGTACCTACGTTGATCGCTGACAAGCCGCTTGTTGGTACAGGTATGGAAGCAAACGTAGCGCACGACTCAGGTGTATGTGTTCTTGCGAAACGTGGTGGCCGTATTGAATTCGTCGACGCGTCTCGTGTTGTTATTCGTGTAAACGAAGACGAAATGATCGCGGGTGAAGCAGGTGTAGATATCTACAACCTGATCAAATATACACGTTCTAACCAAAACACTTGTATTAACCAAAAAGTGCTTGTAAGCCTTGGTGATCAAGTGGGTCGTGGTGACGTATTAGCTGATGGTCCATCTACAGATGGCGGTGAATTGGCATTGGGTCAAAACATGCGCGTAGCATTCATGACTTGGAACGGTTACAACTATGAAGACTCGATCTTATTATCTGAGCGTGTGCTTCAAGAAGATCGTTTAACATCAATCCACATTCAAGAATTGTCATGTGTAGCACGTGATACTAAATTGGGTGCGGAAGAAATTACTGCCGATATCCCGAACGTGGGTGAAGCAGCACTTTCTAAACTTGATGAGTCAGGTATTGTTTACATCGGTGCAGAAGTAACAGCGGGCGATATCCTTGTAGGTAAAGTAACACCTAAGGGTGAAACCCAACTTACTCCGGAAGAAAAACTTCTTCGTGCAATCTTCGGCGAAAAAGCGGCTGACGTTAAAGATTCATCTTTACGTGTATCTTCTGGTGTTAAAGGTACTGTTATTGACGTTCAAGTGTTTACACGTGATGGTCTTGAAAAAGACGAACGTGCTCAAGCAATTGAAAAAGCTCAATTAGATGCTTACCGTAAAGATTTGAAAGAAGAATTCAAAATCTTTGAAGAAGCAGCTCGTGAACGTATTGTTCGTTTGTTGAAAGGTCAAGAATCGAATGGTGGCGGTACAACTAAACGCGGTGACAAATTAACTGAAGAGTTATTGTCTGGTCTTGAGTTGGTTGATCTTATTGAAATCCAACCAGTTGACGAAGCGATTGCTGAGCGTTTAACTCAAATTCAAGTGTTCTTGAAAGAGAAGAGCCTTGAAATTGACGAGAAATTTGCAGAGAAAAAACGTAAATTGTCTACAGGTGATGAGCTGACAACTGGTGTACTAAAAGTTGTTAAAGTTTACCTAGCTGTAAAACGTCGCATCCAACCGGGTGATAAAATGGCGGGTCGTCACGGTAACAAAGGTGTTGTATCAAACATCCTACCTGTAGAAGACATGCCACACGATGCAAACGGTGTTCCAGTTGATGTTGTACTTAACCCACTGGGTGTACCATCACGTATGAACGTGGGTCAGATTCTTGAAACTCACTTAGGTATGGCGGCTAAAGGTCTTGGCGATCAAATCGACAAGATGATGAAAGAGCAACGTACTGTACTTGAGCTTCGTGATTTCTTAGACAAGATTTACAACAAAGTTGGTGGCGAACAAGAAGATCTTGATAGCTTGACTGATGAAGAAATCTTGGTGCTTTCAGGTAACTTACGTAAAGGTGTTCCTTTAGCAACACCAGTATTTGATGGTGCTGAAGAATCACAAATCAAAGAATTGTTAGAACTTGGTGGCATTTCACGTACTGGTCAAACAGTATTGTATGATGGTCGTACAGGTGAGCGTTTTGACCGTCCAGTAACTGTAGGTTACATGTACATGTTGAAATTGAACCACTTGGTTGACGACAAGATGCATGCGCGTTCTACTGGTTCTTACTCTCTAGTAACTCAACAGCCGCTTGGTGGTAAAGCACAATTCGGTGGTCAGCGTTTCGGTGAGATGGAAGTATGGGCACTCGAAGCTTACGGTGCAGCATATACACTTCAAGAAATGCTTACTGTGAAGTCGGATGACGTTGAAGGTCGTACCCGTATCTATAAGAACATTGTAGATGGTAACCATTACATGGACCCAGGTATGCCTGAATCGTTCAACGTATTGACCAAAGAGATCCGTTCTTTAGGTATCAACATTGAACTGAAAAATGGTGACTAAGTAACCATTCAATCCCCCCAACCCCCTTTATAAGGGGGGGATTTACTCCTCTTATTTTAAGGGGAGTTTCCCGCTTAAATCAGGCGGGATTGAGGGGGATTACTCAGTTAAAAAACAATATTTGTGACCCAGTTGTGAAGTGAAAATCTCCACAACACACGGAGAAAAAAATTGAAAGACTTGCTCGATATCATGCGCAAAAAGACGGATTCAGACGGTCATGCTCCTGTAGAGTTTGATCGCATCCGTATTGGTCTTGCGTCACCAGAAATGATTAAGTCGTGGTCTCATGGTGAAGTTAAAAAGCCTGAAACCATTAACTACCGTACGTTCAAACCTGAACGTGATGGTTTATTCTGTGCCAAAATCTTTGGTCCAGTAAAAGATTACGAATGCTTGTGTGGTAAATACAAGCGTATGAAATACAAAGGCGTCATTTGTGAAAAATGTGGCGTTGAAGTAACAACTGCAAAAGTACGTCGTGAGCGTATGGGTCATATTGACCTTGCTTCTCCAGTTGCACATATTTGGTTTTTAAAATCACTTCCTAGCCGTATCGGTCTGCTTTTAGACATGACTTTACGTGATATCGAACGTGTATTGTATTTCGAATCATACGTTGTAACTGACCCAGGTATGACTCCACTTGAGAAATACCAACTTCTAAACGATGAAGAATACTTCACTGCTTTGGAAGAACACGGTGATGAATTTACTGCGAAAATGGGTGCGGAAGCAGTTCAAGATTTGTTGAAAGACATCGATCTTGAAGCTGAAATTTCTCGTCTGCGTGAAGAAATTCCAAATACGACTTCAGAAACAAAGCTTAAAAAAGCTTCTAAACGTCTGAAATTGATGGAAGCGTTCAAAGAGTCGAACAACAAACCAGAATGGATGGTGATGAATGTACTTCCAGTACTTCCACCTGATCTTCGTCCGTTGGTTCCTCTAGAAGGTGGTCGTTTTGCGACTTCTGACTTGAACGATCTTTACCGTCGTGTAATCAACCGTAACAACCGTTTGAAACGTCTTCTAGACCTTGCAGCACCAGACATTATCGTACGTAACGAAAAACGTATGTTACAAGAGTCTGTTGATGCATTGCTTGATAACGGTCGTCGTGGTCGTGCAATTACTGGTTCGAATAAACGTCCTCTTAAATCTTTGGCAGACATGATCAAAGGTAAACAAGGTCGTTTCCGTCAAAACTTATTGGGTAAACGTGTCGATTACTCTGGTCGTTCGGTAATTACCGTAGGTCCGACTTTACGTCTTCACCAATGTGGTCTTCCGAAAAAAATGGCGCTTGAATTATTCAAACCATTCATTTTTGCGAAACTACAAGCATCTGGCCAAGCGACAACCATTAAAGCTGCGAAGAAAATGGTTGAGCGTGAAACTCCAGAAGTTTGGGACGTACTTGCTCACGTAATTCGTCAACATCCAGTGATGTTGAACCGTGCGCCTACACTTCACCGTTTGGGTCTTCAAGCATTTGAACCAACCCTGATTGAAGGTAAAGCGATCCGTCTTCACCCATTAGTTTGTGCGGCATTTAACGCCGACTTCGACGGTGACCAAATGGCGGTACACGTACCATTAACACTTGAAGCTCAGTTAGAAGCTCGTGCGTTAATGATGTCAACAAACAACATTCTTTCTCCTGCGAACGGTGAGCCAATCATCGTACCGTCTCAGGACGTTGTCTTAGGCTTGTACTACATCACTCGTGATGCGATCAATGCCAAAGGTGAAGGCATGGTGTTTGCGGATACTGACGAAGTAAACCGTGCACTTGCAACAGGTCAAGTTGATTTACATGCTCGCGTAAAAGCACGTGTACACCAAACTGTCATTGACGAAAATGGTAACCGTGAACAACAAACTATTGTTGTAGACACAACTCCAGGTCGTTGTTTACTTTGGGAAGTTGTACCTGAAGGTATGGATTTCCAACAAATCAACGTTGAGATGACTAAAAAGAACATCTCTAAATTGATCAACTCTTGCTACCGTAAATTAGGTCTTAAAGATACTGTTATCTTCGCTGACCAATTGATGTACTTGGGCTTCCGTCAAGCGACTCACTCAGGTGTGTCTGTTGGTATGGAAGACATGTTAATTCCGCCACAAAAACAAGCAATTATCGAAAAAGCTGAAGTTGAAGTTCGTGAAATTGAACAACAATTCGAGCAAGGTTTCGTAACTGCCGGCGAACGTTATAACAAAGTTGTCGATATTTGGGCGCGTACAAACGACCAAGTAGCGAAAGCGATGATGGACAACTTGTCTTTCACAACTGTTAAAAACAAACAGGGTGAAGACGAGAAACAAAAATCATTCAACTCGATCTACATGATGTCTGACTCAGGTGCCCGTGGTTCGGCAGCTCAGATTCGTCAGTTAGCGGGTATGCGTGGTTTGATGGCGAAACCAGATGGTTCGATCATTGAAACACCAATTAAAGCGAACTTCCGTGAAGGTTTGACCGTACTTCAGTACTTCATTTCAACACACGGTGCACGTAAAGGTTTGGCCGATACTGCATTGAAAACTGCGAACTCAGGTTACTTGACTCGTCGTTTGGTTGACGTTGCACAAGACTTGGTAATTACTGAGCCAGATTGTGGTACTTTCGACGGTCTTGTAATGACTCCGTTCATTCAAGGTGGCGATGTCATCGAGAACTTAGGTACTCGAGTATTGGGTCGTGTACTTGCTGAAGATGCGAAGAAACCAGGTTCGGATGATGTGATTCTTCCACGTAATACTTTAATCGACGAAAAACTTGCAAACTACTTAGAAGAGCAAGGTGTCGATGAAGTGAAAGTACGTTCAGTTGTAAACTGTGAATCTACTTTCGGTGTATGTGCGAAATGTTACGGTCGTGACCTTGCTCGCGGTCACTTGGTGAATCCAGGTGAATCTGTGGGTGTAATGGCTGCTCAATCAATTGGTGAGCCAGGTACACAGTTAACAATGCGTACGTTCCACGTAGGTGGTGCTGCGAGCCGAACTTCTGCTGCTAACAGCGTACAAGTTCGTAACAAAGGTACAGTACGTTTCCACAATGTGAAAACAGTACAACACGCTAAAGGTCACTTGGTATCAACTTCACGTTCAGGTGAAATCGGTATCGCAGATGACATCGGTCGTGAACGCGAACGTTACAAAATTCCATACGGTGCTTCAATCATCATTAAAGATGGTGAAGCTGTGGAAGCTGGCGGTATCGTAGCGACTTGGGATCCGCATACACATCCACTTGTTACCGAAGTTGCAGGTAAAGTGCGTTTCAGCCAAATCGCTGATGGCGTAACTGTGACATCGAAAACTGATGATGCAACAGGTATGACGACTATTGAGGTACTTCCAGTAACTTCACGTCCAGCATCTGGTAAAGATATGCGTCCAGCTGTTGTATTGGATACAACAGATGGCGGCGAACAGTTCTACTTCCTACCACAAAACACGATTCTGACTGTGCGCGATGGCGAAACAATTGGTGTCGGTGATGTTATTGGTCGTGTGCCACAAGAATCTTCACGTACACGTGATATTACCGGTGGTCTACCGCGTGTAGCTGACTTGTTCGAAGCACGTAAACCGAAAGAACATGCGATCCTTGCTGAAATTTCAGGTATCGTAAGCTTCGGTAAAGAGACCAAAGGTAAGAACCGTCTTGTGATTACTCCGGATGATGGCTCTGAGATTTACGAAGAGCTAATTCCGAAATGGCGTACGATTAACGTGTTCGAAGGCGAGCATGTGAACCGTGGTGAAACCATTTCTGATGGTCCGCAAAACCCACACGACATCTTACGTTTGAAAGGCGAAGTTGCACTGACAAACTACATCGTGAACGAAGTTCAGGACGTATACCGTCTGCAAGGTGTAAAAATCAACGACAAGCACATTGAAGTGATCGTACGTCAAATGCTTCGTAAAGTTGAAATCACTGACGGTGGTGATACAAGCTTCATCAAAGGCGAGCAAGTGGAATACATCCGCGTTGTTCAAGAAAACCAAGCTGTGGCAGCTCAGAACAAGTTCCCAGCGAAGTTTGAACGTCAATTGATGGGTATTACCAAAGCGTCGCTTTCTACTGACTCGTTCATTTCTGCTGCATCGTTCCAGGAAACAACTCGTGTGTTAACTGAAGCTGCTGTAACAGGTAAAGAAGATGAATTACGTGGTCTGAAAGAAAACGTAGTTGTAGGTCGTCTGATCCCAGCGGGTACAGGTTTGGCTTACCACTTAGAACGTCGTCGTCAAGAGTCTGAAGCTGCAGAGCTTGAGCTTCACAATGATTTCTCTGATGTAGATCAAGCATTAAGCCAAGCGTTTAGCGATGAATTTAACGGTCTTTAATTAGCCCTTAAATCATTCAAAAAAGCCACCTTTGGGTGGCTTTTTTTATGCGGATGAATTGAAAATTAAAGCTTTCCTAATGTTGATTTATTTCCTATAGTAAAAATAGAACATAACAAATCTCTTGATTTTTAAACTTAAACATAACGGGGTCTTTTGATGAAATTCGCACAACAATTATTCGCAGTTTCTGCATTATTCAGCTCATTGACAGCGATTGCTGCACCTATGCCCAATTCGATTGTGGTAGAAGATAAAGCTGTAGTTCCAGTACTAAAAACAGAAGTGATTCGCCGTGTTGCAGGTCAAGAACCTGTACGCCAAGTGACTGCAACAGTGTTAGAAATGACCAATAAAGGTCAGGATATCGTGGCACGTGAAATTGAACTTTCAGACCATCAAAGTGATTTTTCTGAAAAGAAATTATCGATTCCAGTACTTCAACGTGGTGGCGTCATCGTCCCGACCTCTAAAATTGAAACCAAGACGACGGTGAAGCAGGACGGTCAGATTATTCGTCAAAACACCAATATTGATGCAGAAGGTGTAGAGTTTAAGAAAGGGCAAGACCCGATTAAACGCACGCTAAAACTAGATCAGGCAACAGATCCAGAAAGCAAAGCCAAACTCTCTCATGCTGTGCTGACTGAAAATGGTGAAACCACAAAAGATTTGATGATTTTGGATGAAAACCCTGAGTGATTCGTGAGCGATTAGGCATGGTTTTTACAAAATGCAGCATTTATGCTCCAAGCCGTAACAAGCTATGTTTAATTGTTTCATACAATGGTTTTAGAATCATAGGTATTGAAGAAGACAAGGAACATCACAATGAAAAAAGTAATGAGCGTATGCGCAGTCGCGATGATGTCGACCCTAATGCTTGCTGGTTGTGAAAGCATGTCGCCAAATGAACAACGTATTGGTGCTGCAGCTTTAGGTGGTGCTATAGGTGGTGGTGTGGGTAATAATGTCGGTGGTGGTGTAGGTGCAGCCGTTGGTGGTGGTGCTGGTGCAGCTGTCGGTAGTAAAACTCAAAACGGTTCAAACCGAAATGCCACATATAGTGGTGTAGGTGGTGCGATTGGTTCTGCAGTCGGTAAAAGTATCTTTGGTGGTAACACCGGTGCTGCGATTGGTGGTGCAATCGGTGGTGGTGCAGGTGCTGCAATTGAGCAAAATCGCTAATCCAATCCGATAAAATTGAATGAAAAGGCGCTTAAAGATAAGCGCCTTTTTTATTTGCGTGGACGGGGTTGCTTGCGACGAATGTATAGGGTTTTTTGCACTTCAGCGATACGTAAGCCTGCTTCATCAAAAATATTTAAGCTATAGTTCCGTAGTACAGGTGCGTGGTTATCTGCTAAGTTTTTAATATGATTGATTTCATTTGGGTCGAGCTGGATGTCAGCGTATACCGTTCCACGCCCAGGGGATAAAAATTGGATATTTGCAGCTTTGTCCCACACGATATAACGTGAGCCAAGGTGATGCATCAAAATCAACATATAAAATGGGTCAACCATTGAATAAAGACTACCGCCAAAATGTACACCGACGATATTTTGATTTTTACGAGTTAATGGCATTTTGACGCGAATGTGATAATTGGCGAGATCAATTTTATCAATCGAAATGCCAGCACCTTTATAAGGGGCATAATGATTGAGTAAGAATTTAGAGACAATAGGCATTGTCATTATTTTCTGGATTATGCTCATACTGGGTCAATTTTTTTTTATGCTGAACTTTGCATACTAAATGAGTTTCAAAACTGTGGCATTGATCACATTGCCCATGTTCACAAATAAAACGTCAATTCGATGGAATCGATAAAAGGACAAGAAGAATGCAACCACTAAATACGCAATGGGTGAATACCACAGATCAACAACGGCTCTATGTGAAGACATGGGGTGATGAAACTAAGCCGGCATTGGTTTTGGTTCATGGTTATCCTGATAATCAGGAAGTATGGGAACCGGTTATTGAACATCTTATTAATGAATTTTATATCGTCACCTATGACGTGCGAGGTGCAGGGCAGTCCTCTGTGCCCCGTAAAGTACGAGATTATCGTTTGGAGCAATTATCACTTGATTTGGATAGTGTGACGCAAGCGGTATTAGGCGAGCGTAGTTTTCATTTGGCCGCGCATGATTGGGGCTCTATCCAATCTTGGGAATCGGTAACTGAGCCAAAATTTCGCTCACGTATTTTGTCTTATTCAACTATTTCTGGGCCATGTTTGGATCATGCGGCATTTTTGCTCAGAAATAGCTTTAAGCATCAGCAGAAAAAATTACTCAAATTATTAAGTAAGTCATGGTACATCGGGGTATTCCAATTACCATTTTTGGCACCGACGGCGTGGCATTTTTTGAATGCTGAACGTTGGGGAAAAATTGTGAATGATTTAGAACGTACTCAAGAATTGCCTTTGAATTATAATATTCAGCATGATGGTAAACACGGTATTGCGCTTTACCGTGCTAATTTTATTCCCCGCTTAACTCAGCCTAGACAACGTCATGCCGTCTGTCCTGTACAAGCGATTGTGTTGAAACATGATAATTTTGTCAGTCCAGATTACATTAAAGAATTACCTAATTGGGTTGAAGATTTATCTGTAGTTGAAGTCAATGCCAATCATTGGGCCGTGCTGAGCCAACCCGAAAAAATTGCAAGTTACATCGCTCAATTTGCGCAATCACAGCAGCTTTAAGTAAATCGTTCAACAGTGGCAGTTTCATCGATAGGGGGCTAAATAGCGAGCAAATTCTGATAAAATACGGTTTTTTGTCAGACTCCCTTTTTTCTTATGTTTGCTATTCTTGCCGCAATTACAGTCATGTTTGGACTGTCGCTGGCACGCGTTCCTGTTGTATTTGCGCTGATCATTGGTGCAGTAACAGGTGGCTTGTTAGCTGGTCTTGGTATTCATGGCACCATCGAAGCGTTTAATAGTGGCTTAGGCAACGGTGCTCAAATCGCACTTGCTTATGGCGTGTTGGGGGCATTTGCTTTGGCACTTGCGCGTTCAGGTTTGCCAGATTTACTGGCTTATCAACTCATTACTAAACTCAAAGGTAACAGTAATGTGAAAGCCCAGAATCGCGTGAAATACGTAATTTTCGCTACTATCGCTTTAGCCGCCGTATGTTCACAAAACGTGATTCCAGTGCACATTGCGTTTATTCCAGTATTAATTCCACCATTACTCAGTGTATTTAATCATTTAAAACTTGACCGTCGTTTGATTGCTTGTGTTCTGACTTTTGGTCTTGTGGCGACTTATATGCTGGTACCTTTTGGTTTTGGTGCTATTTTCCTTAATGATATTTTAGGTCAAAACATCAATACCTTTGGTAAGCCATACGGTTTCAACATCAGCTATGATCAAATTCCAACTGCTATGGCAATTCCAGTATTTGGGATGTTTGTTGGCTTATTAATTGCTGTTTTTTATAGCTACCGTAAACCACGAGAGTATGCTGACGTTCAGGTTAAGGAATCACAGCACACCATCTCATCTGATGTAAAAGCAGATGAAAATGGTAAACCACAAGTCGCTAAATTTACTTTGATTATGGCTGCGGTTGCAGTGGTTGCTACGCTTTCTGTTCAAGTCATATCTGAGTCGATGATTTTGGCCGGTCTCGTTGGTGTTGCGATCTTAAGCTGCGCAGGTATCTTTAAGTGGAAAGAAGCCGACGATGTCATTATCAGTGGTATGCGCATGATGGCACTGGTGGGTTTCATTATGATTTCTGCGCAAGGCTTTGCATCTGTGATTGAGGCTACGAATCAAGTACCAACACTGGTACAAGCTTCAGTTGAATGGATTGGAAACAGCCAAGGTTTAGCGGCATTTTGGATGTTATTAATTGGGTTATTAATTACCTTAGGTATTGGTTCTTCATTCTCAACAATCCCAATTTTGGCCATTATTTATGTACCACTTTGTATTCAATTTGGTTTTAGCCCAGCGGCAACGATTGCAATTATTGGTACAGCAGCAGCTTTGGGAGATGCAGGTTCTCCAGCATCAGACTCAACTTTAGGGCCAACATCAGGTCTTAATATGGATGGTCAGCATGACCACATGAAAGATAGTGTGGTACCGACCTTCATTCACTACAATATTCCATTAATGATCTTTGGTTGGATTGCCGCAATGGTACTCTAAAAAATTTTCAAAGATAAATAAAAAGGCGATTATATAATCGCCTTTTTTGTTATTTAATCCTGAGGATTTTGGTTGGATTAAAATAATTCATTTTATTAATTCTGATTAAAAAGGTTGGTATATTATGAATAATAAATTAATTATAACGGTGAAAATATAAAACCAAGCATTGCGCTATGATTAAAATAAATATATTTAATTAATAATAACTTATATAATAATGTAATAAATTATTAAATAATGTTATTGCATAATTTTAATACTAATGTTTAATATTAATTATTCATTCTAGAAGGTTGTTTAAAAATGTTGAAACAAGCTGCTCTTATTGCATTATTGAGTATGTCTGCATCAGCTATGGCTGGTCAATGGCAGGTTAAAGTTGGTGGTTCTGTAATTTCTCCAACAGGTGACACTGAAACCGCATTAGGTACAGTAAAAGCGGATGATGAGTTAGCATTTACACCATCGGTTGAATATTTCTTTAATGACAACATTTCAGCTGAATTACTTTTAGCTACTCCAATTGGTCATGATGTACTTTTGGATGGTGATAAAGCTGCTAAAATTAAGCATCTTCCACCGACAATTACTGCAAAATATAACTTTAAAAATTCAACACGCTTTACACCATATATTGGTGTAGGTGGTACAGCATTTGTTGCTTGGGATGAATCTGGCGCGGCTAAAAATGTAAAAGAAGATTTTGGTTTTGCAGGTCAAGTCGGCTTTAATTACCAACCAGCTGATGCGAAAAACTGGGGTGTATACTTCGATGCTCGCTATGCTCAATTAAGCCCTGAAGTGACTTTAATTGATGAATTAGGTGGCGGTAAATTCGATTTAGATATCGATCCTATGGTGTATACAATTGGTTATAGCTACAAATTCTAAGCTTGAACTGATCTTAAAACCCTGCCATTAGGCAGGGTTTTTTTTATGCAGCATATTCCATTCATCAGTTGATCGAATTGAACAAATAGGCAATAGAAAATTTAGGTGGAACTGTTAGAGTCGAAATAAATCAGCAAGTTGGAAGAAGAGAAAAGACGATGAAAAAAATTATTCAGGGTATGCTGGTCTTGGGCAGTGCTTATTTTATTTCGACAAGTTATGCCGCAAGTTTTGATTGTAAAAAGGCGAAAACCATTACCGAACATGCGGTTTGTGATAACCGGAGTATTAATGATGCCGATGTCAAAATGGCCACGACCTATACGATTATTCGTCATTTAGTTCCCATGGGGACACGTGGTGCAATTCAAGATCAACAAATAAAATGGCTACAACTACGCGATCAGTGCCGTGACAATGTCAGTTGTTTAAGTGATGTATATAAAATGCGGCAGCAAAAACTGGATCTCTACATGGACCGCGTTTATAAACAAGGACCTTTTTAAACCTTAAAATTTAGTGCGACAGAATAAAAATTTTCCATTCACACTATTGAAAAATAGTGAAGTCCCTCCATTCATATAGGCAATTGATAATTTTACTCAGTATGAACGGAGAGACTGATGAGCGAACAACAATCTCAAAAACACAGCTTCCAAGCGGAAGTGGCTCAGTTACTGCATTTAGTAACACATTCTTTATATTCAAATCCTGAAATTTTCCTTCGTGAGTTAGTATCAAACGCATCTGATGCCTGTGATAAATTACGTTTTGAAGGGATTAACCATCCTGAATATTATGAAAATGATCCAGATTTACATGTGCGTATTCATTTAAATAAAGAGCAGAAGACAATTACCATTTCGGATAATGGTATTGGTATGACACAACAAGAAGCGATTGATCATTTGGGTACGATTGCTAAGTCTGGCACTAAAGATTTTATGTCGAAGCTTACGGGTGATCAAAAGTCAGATGCACAATTGATTGGTCAATTTGGGGTGGGCTTCTATTCAGGTTTTATTGTTGCTGAAAAAATTACAGTGGAATCACGTCGTGCTGGGGTAAATGCCGCTGAAGGGGTACGTTGGGTTAGTAATGGTACAGGTGAGTTTGATGTAGAGCCAATTGATAAGGCTTCACGTGGAACCGACATCATTTTGCATTTACGCGAGGATGCTTTAGATTATTTAGATCGTTACAAAGTTAAGCAGATTATTAATAAATACTCTGATCATATTAGTTTGCCAATTGAGATGCAGAAAGAAGTTTGGCAACAAGAGGAAGCTGCCGAAGGCGAAGAAGCAAAACCTGGTCAATATGTACTGACGGATGAGTGGGAAGCGATTAACTCAGCAAGTGCATTATGGACGCGTAATAAAAATGAGATCAGTGAAGAACAATATACTGAGTTTTATAAAAACCTGAGCCATGATTTTGAAGCCCCGCTTGCATGGACACACAACCGTGTAGAGGGAAGTACGGAATATACACAGTTACTTTATATTCCATCTCGCGCACCAAGCAATATTTTCACACGTGAAGCTAAAGCAGGAATTAAGCTGTATGTGAAACGTGTATTTATCATGGATGATGCGGATAATTTGATTCCAAATTATTTACGTTTTGTTCAAGGTGTGGTGGATAGCGCAGACTTACCACTTAATGTAAGCCGTGAATTATTACAAGAAAGTCGCGACGTTAAAACGATTCGTGAAGGTAACGCCCGCCGTATTTTAACGGTGCTAGATGGTTTGGCGAAATCTGAAGATGTTGCTGATCAAGAGAAGTTTGCAAAATTCTACGCTGAGTTTGGTTCAGTCTTAAAAGAAGGCTTAGGCGAAGACATGGCGAATCGTGAGCGTATTCTAAAATTATTACGCTTTGCTTCGTCAAATAATGATGAAGTGAAAACATCATTTGCAGACTATAAAGCCAATATGAAAGAAGGCCAAAAGGCAATTTACTATGTGACTGCTGATAGTTTAAATGCTGCGAAAAACTCACCACAACTTGAATTGTTCAAGAAAAAAGGTATCGAAGTGCTGCTCATGACTGAACGAGTGGATGAGTGGGCGATGGAATTTGTTTTTGAGTTTGATGGAACACCATTACAGAATGTATCAAAAGGTGCAGTTGATTTGGGTGATCTACAAGATGCTGAAGAGAAGAAAGCACTTGAGGAAGCTGCTGAGCAGTTTAAACCTGTTGTTGAAAAACTGTCGGATGCGTTAAAAGATAAGACCTCTGAAGTGCGTGTAACAACACGTTTAGTGGACTCTCCTGCGTGTTTGGTGGTTGCTGAGGGTGAGTTGTCACCGCAACTGGTTCGTATGCTGAAACAAGCAGGCCAAGCGGTACCTGAATCAAAACCAGTCTTGGAAATCAATCCATCCCATCCGTTGGTACAAAAATTAGAAAGTTCGGTGCAGTTTGATGACTTAGCAAATGTTATTTTTGATCAGGCGTTGATTGCTGAAGGCGGTTTACCCGAAGATCCTGCCCAATACATCAAACGGATTAACAGCTTATTGCTGAAGTAACGGTAGATATGAAATGAACCTCCTTCGGGAGGTTTTTTATTTGGTTTTTCGATAGAGCACATGAATAAAAACGTCCATGTTTCAATCTTTAAAATAGATTAAAAATAGATAATTAATCTATAATAACGATCATTAAGTGTTGGGAATCTTAAGATGAAAATTTTAGTGATCGCTGTAATGGGCTCGCTGCTCTCTATGGGCCTCATGCAATCTGCTCAGGCAGACAGCGCTAAGCAAAAAATGGTGCGTAATGACCGTGTGCAGGTTTCAAAGCAGATCGCACAATACGATATCAACCCTTTTGTTGATAGTCGCCGTGTGATGCGAAATGATCGTGTTCAGTATAGTTTTCCTAAAGTGAAAAAAGTCGCTGAAAAACAGCCAAGTATTGTACGTAATGATCGTGTACGTGTGATTAATAAAAATTGAAGCTGATTTATTTAAAAAAAGCCCATTCTGTTGAGATGGGCTTTTTATTCGCTGTGAAATAGCGGGTTCTAGAACAAGGCTTCAAGGCGCACTAAAGCGCCCACAAAGTGGCTTTTATCGTCACGATGGTTGTTGAGGTAGTTGAGATCACCTTGGATATAAAACCATTCGCGCAGAAAGGGCTGTCGCCATGATACATAGGGTCCCCAACTGTTTAAACGCAGTTGATCGTTATTGTAAAAACCACCTGTATATAGGCCGTAGTTGAATCGGTTACCTTTAAAAAATTGGTGTTGGCGGTAACTAAAGTTATCCCATTTCAGATCATCATCCTGTGCATCTGCATAGGTCAGGTTGAATTGGTTTGAGATAAAGGGTTGGCCTGGACGGGCATGGGTTAATTCTAAATTGGTTCTTAGATAATTTTCACTATCGATACCATAACGATAAATTTGTTCGGCTAAAAAACTGTAATCATTGTCGAGTTGCCATTTTTTAGCTGCTTTTAAGCGGACATATAGGTCATCACCAGAACGTAAACCTAGATCAACGTCAGTTTCGAAGGGCAGTCGATCTGAAATTTCTGACCAACGTAAAGCCAGTGAACTGTTATCTTCACGGGTTTGCTTATTGTCATAATTTTTATCACTACGCCCCGCAGGGTTTTCATTGGTAATTGCAGCATTATTTTCTAATTCATTATCAAGTGAGTCATCACCAAATACGACGCTTAACTTTTTTTCTAAAGTGGGAAGCTTAATTTTACCGCGAATACGTGGCTTAATTTCGTATTCATCGTGCTTATTCCAACTGTTGTCTAAAATCACCCTAAGGGTAGCATTGGCTGGTTTATCAGGCTCACTTTGCCCAAACCAGTTATCCATGCGAACGGCCGTTCGATCTGCCCAATTTCGGACTTTCTTCTGTTGTCGATCGGTCCAGCTATTATTTTCCGTTTGTTCTATTGTCGGAACAATGGGGTGATCTGATTGTTCAGGTAAGAAGGTCGGTGTTGCATCAATCCAACGTGGAATTTGATCTAAAAAATCATAGGTCTTTGGCATGATATACGGTGAACTTTGCTCGGTTGCAGGCACATCCTGAGAATGTTCAGCCTCAGTTTCATTGATGACAGCATCAGTTTCATTGGCCCAAGCAACTTGATACATCAAGCTCATTGATGCGGAAAAAAGCAAAGTCCGAATAAAGTACTGTTGTTTTTTATGCATATGTTTTGGCTCTATTTAATTATCATCTGAGTATCCTGCATCTGTAGTTTTGTTATTTTTATCGGATAAATGCAAGCCAAACTACAAAATAAATGCAATTAATCTTCGGTCATTTGCTTAAGTGCTTGATAAAGCGAAATCACATCAATGGGTTGAGGCAATTGTTGGATCACATTTTGGATGCTTTGCCAATTTAAACCTTGCTGTCGATGGAGGATCAAATAGGGAAAGGTTTGTTCGGTATGCAAGAGTGCCATGCGTTTTTGACCGTGGATTAACCGTATTTTTTGACGTTCTTGTAATAATAACAACGGGGTATGTAGCGTCGGTTCAGGTTCATCAAAATGAATGAATTTTTGCGTATGAATTAACTGTGCCGGGATAAATGGATAATAGTCGTTTTGCGACCAAATTATTTCAGCCTGCTGAGACTGTTGATAGAGCTGATCAGGTGCAGCACAGAGTTGCTCTAGATTGTCCCATGTCATGACTTTAATCGCGGCAAGTTCATGTTGATGTTGTTGGCAAAACAGTTGAGAGAGTCTAATGGCTTCCATTTGCGCTTGCGCACCAAACAACAAGAGATATTTGATGAAGCGACCTTCGGTATTGATTTGCTCTGCTAAATACAGTGGCTGATTTTTCCAATCTGTACCATCTGTCGTATGCAATAGAACATCAAGTTGCGTTGTGAGTTCAGGCTGATCTATAAACTGCAATTCATACAAGGCCAATTGCGCATCGATGTTTTGCAGCGTTTGAACGCGAGCGGTATATTGAGCGATTTGAACCTGTTCAGGAAGTTCAACGCCTGCCATTGTCGAGTTGAGATATTCCTCCGATGGGGCATGTGTTGGCTGCTCAATTAGAACAAGAGGAACGGTATCAGGTGCAGAAAGCTCTGGTTTATTTGTATTTGAGTTATCAAGCAACGTATCTGCTTCATTGATTTGCTTATCGCAATGATCTATATCGACAGATCCATCTTTATTTATTGTTTCAATCGGCAGTAGGGCATCCACACTTGCTGCAACATTGTTTGGTGCTGTGCTGACTTCTTCTTTTAGGCGTACGGCATGTAGACGTAGATCAGTATCACTGATTAAACATTTATATAGCTGTTGTTGCTCAATTAACCAATCATAGCATTCACTGAAATTGCCCCATTCACTGAGTAACGCCGTGCGCTGTTTGGCTGGAATCATCCAAACTTGCCAACCTAACTCATGGTCATGCAGCAAGGCCCAACCCATCTCTGGATATTGATATAAAGCACTTTCGAGTGCAGCGTCATGGTTAAAATAGCCACGAAATAACCATGAATATGGCGTTTGTTTGGCAAATTCAGTGGCAGCCATCTGTGGTTCAGTTAATGCGCGATAACTTAATATTTGCTTTTGAAAAATCGGTTCGTCACATAAGGCAAAAATTTCATGAATCCGACGTTTAGAAAGCGCAGTTTCATAAAAACTCAAAGCACGGTGTTCAAGTTGATGGGTCAGTACATGGATTTCTTTTATTAATTGTACTTTCTCTTGTAAATTCATTTGTCCGCTTCCTAAAGGACTTTTTGTGCTTTTTCTAAATATTTAGCCAATACAATATTGGTTGCAAGTTCTACTAATTTATATTCAGCCGAATTCGGGTTTCGATATGTATTGGCCAATTCAATCAGGCGTTCAATATCGATGACCTGCGGTGAAATTTTTCCTTGTATCAGTGCCTGAAGTTCTTGCATAGGACAATGTAAATTTAAAAATAAAGAAGTCGATTAGTTCATTTGATTATAGAGATTTCATTAAAAAAAACATGGAAATAAATGTCAGCTTCTACAAATTAAGCGTTAAATATGACAATTAATGCGCATTTTGTTTAAAAATAATACCAAATCATTAGCTTAAAGATAGGTTTTGCAAAAGATATAGCGGTATGGTTTGATCAATTTTTTTGAAGTCATCATCAGCGATCGAGCGCTTTTAGATGTTCATTTTTAATGTTAAGTAAAGAATAAAGCCCAAAGTAAAGGCATATAAAATAAAAAACCGATGGTGGGAGCCATCGGTTTTTTTTTGGAAAAATCAGCTAAAAATTAAGCTTTTTTTTCTGTGTTTGTTATAACTTCAGTTGTATCAGCAGCAGGCGCTTGGCTCTCTGCATTGGCAGTTTCAGCAGTTTCAGCTTTTTTTACTGGAAAATCTGGTACGTAAACGATTTGTGCAGAAACAGTTGCAGAAAGCGCCATCACAGCAACAGCCATAGCATATTTGATTGCGTTCATTTGTGTATTCCTATCAATCATTAGTAACTCAAAAATTGAGTCAGGGAGAAAATTAATCACTTGAATTTATGTGAAAATAATATCAAAAAATAATCAATTAAAAATGATCGATTCGGCAACACAAGATAAATGGTAGGATTTAATATTTATATAAAACAGTCTATTAGAGTTATTGCTCTAGAGTTTTTAGTGGCTGAGTGACAGCGGCGTATCACTCAGATATAGATGAAAAATCTATGAATGTTTGGCACATTTCTTTTCATAGACTTTGCCTGCGATACCACCAATAATGGCACCACTAATCGTACCAAAAACAGGCAAAATACTGCCTGCAACAGCGCCGATCGCAGCACCTTTGACGGTCGGAGAGAAATGTGAGAGAAAGCTATTCTTCCCTGTTTGGGACTCGTTGGTGGTTGTTTGAGGGATTGTATTGGTAGATAGTTCGGTTTCAGCAGAAGTTGCTTGAGGTTCAATAGTCATGACATTACTCCCGAGCATGATCGTTAGAAGAATGAAGCTTTTAGCCTAATCGGTAGTGGCCTTGGCTTAAACAGAAAGCATGTAATAAATGATGGTCAGTTTGTAATCCCTCGAAGTGGAATTCACTCCTGTGTAAGACATGTAATATTTTGCTGTTTTGATGTTTAAAAAATAACCAAAATAAGTGACTTAATCATATGATGAAGATTCAAAATCATAACAATGAGGATAAATACAATGTCTGTTGCTAAAGTCGTTGAAGTAAATGCAAGTAGCGCAAAAAGTTTTGAAGATGCGATCCAAACGGGAATTAATAAAGTCACTGAAACCGTAAAGAACGTTCAGGGTGCATGGATTAATGAACAAAAAGTTGTGGTGAAAGACAATAAAATCGCGGAATATCGAGTGAACTTAAAAATCAGCTTCTTGGTGGAATAAGTTTCATTTTATTGATGTTAAAAACTGATCATAAAAAATCCCCGAAGTTCGGGGATTTTTTATTGAACGCGCTGAATTATTTTTCAGGTGTTTCACAGCTTTCATCATTACAGACAGGTGTAGGAGCAAGCTCAGGGAGTTCCGCAGCTTTGTCCATCACTTTTTTAAATACATCTTTCGGTTGAGCGCCTGCTAAAGCAATGCGTTGCTCAAATACAAAGAACGGTACACCCGTAACTTTAAGTTGATCGCGTGCTACTTCTTCGTCGTATTTGACGAAATCAGCAAATTCATCTGAGTCTAATAAGTCATCGACTTCAACAGGGTTTAGACCAATACGAGATGCAACATCTTCTAAGGTTTCACGTTCACCAATGGCCAAGCCTTGCGTCATATAGCTATAGAAGAACGCTTCTTTGGCTTCACTGCCGAGACCTTTGCTTTGTGCAAGATGAATCAAGCGGTGCGCGTTGAAAGTATTGCCTGAATTGGCTTTTTGCCAGTTAAATTCAATACCTTCAGCTTTTGCCATTTCGGCAATATTGCGCTGCATTTCTTCAACTTCTTCAATAGTGCGGCCATATTTTTGAGCTAGACGTTCAGTATTAGAAATTTCTAGACGAGCGGGCGCATCTGCATCAAGTTGATAGCTATGCCAAAACACTTCAAGTTCTACACCCGATTCTTCGGCAGCAGCTTCAAGGCGTTTTTTCGCAATATAACAAAATGGGCAAACCACGTCTGACCAGATATCTACACGCATGGGAAATCTCTTTTCTATGTTCTGGGAAAATGATGGGGGCAAATCCTAAAATTTAAAGCCAAGCAATGCAATCCATTTTTGTTTCGATGGCGCAATGTCGTTTTTTTTTTGATTTTGTTACAAGGATTGAATGTAGATTTGTCGAACGATTAATCCGTGATTAAACGTTTACCCAAACAAATCACTTCAACCTCTTCATAGCCCAATTGTTCATAAAAATTTTGTACGTCAATGTTGTCTTGGCGAATCAGTAATTGAAGTTTTGGGCAGCCTAAAGCAATTAAGCGTTTTTCTAATTGCTGAATGAGGGCAGTAGCAACACCATTACGTTGAAAATGTGGATGCACGGCAAGATAATTGACCCAGCCTCGGTGTCCATCATAACCACCCATCACAGTTGCAATCAGTTGATCATCTTTGACTGCCAACAAGAATAATTGGTCGCGTTGCGCTAGTTTTCGAAATATATCAATTTCAGGATTATTCCATGGACGGGTCAGATCACACAGTTCCCAAAGTGCAATCACATCGTCTAAATCAGATTCGAGATAGGGGCGGATAATAAACATAATTTTTGTTTTAGCATGTAATTTGACCAATTTAGATTAGTCGAGTTTTGCAGACTTGATAAGTCATATTAAAAAATAAAAGCCATAAAAAAACGCTCCGAAGAGCGTTTTTTTAGTTCACTGTCAATTAAGCAGTTTTCACTTCAGGCTGAGCAGCTAACATATGGCCGTTCTCTTCGAAGTTGATGTGCCAAGACAATGCTTCACGTAGAAGGTGAGGTGTTTGACCACCTTTCGCACAAGCACGGTCGAAGTAATCATTTAATGCTGCACGGTAGCTTGGGTGTGCACAGTTGTCGATTACAGCACGAGCACGTTCACGTGGAGCAAGACCACGTAAGTCAGCAAGACCTTGTTCAGTAACCAAGATGTCAACGTCGTGTTCTGCATGGTCAACGTGAGAAGCAAATGGAACAACAGAAGAAATGTCGCCACCTTTTGCAATTGATTTAGTCACGAAGATCGCCAAGTGCGCATTACGTGCGAAGTCACCTGAACCACCAATACCGTTCATCATTTTTGTACCGCAAACGTGAGTTGAGTTCACATTACCGTAAATGTCAAACTCAAGTGCTGTGTTGATACCGATGATACCTAAACGACGTACAAGTTCTGGGTGGTTAGAAATTTCTTGTGGACGTAATACAAGTTTGTCTTTGTATTGTTCAAGGTTATTAAATACTTTTTCGCCATATTTCGCAGAAAGCGTAATAGAGGAACCTGAAGCAAATTTCATTTTGCCTGCGTCGATCAATTCAAATGTACAGTCTTGAAGTACTTCAGAGTACATGATCAAGTCTTCAAAGTTTGAATCTTTAAGACCAGTCAATACTGCGTTTGCAATTGAACCAATACCTGCTTGTAATGGACCTAGGTTTTTCGGTAAACGACCTTCAGCGACTTCTTTTTCAAAGAAAGCGATAAGGTGGTTTGCAATACCTTGAGTTTCATCATCAGGGGCAGTAACTGTAGATGGAGAGTCATGCAATTCGTTGTTAAATACGATACCTACGATTTTTGAAGGATCGATGTTGATTGCATGTGTACCAATACGTTCGTCAACATGAGTCAATGGAATAGCTTGACGTGTTGGACGATATGTTGGGATATAAATATCGTGTAAGCCTTCAAATGCTGGGCTTAAGTTGGTGTTGATTTCAACAATCACTTTTTCAGCAAAAATTGCGAAGCTTGCAGAGTTACCTACAGAAGTTGTAGGGATGATGCCACCATCTTCAGTAATCGCAACAGCTTCAATGATTGCTACATCAGGCTTTTTAAGCTGAAGATTACGCATTTGTTCAACTGTTTCAGACAAATGCTGATCGATGAACATTACTTCGCCTTTGTTGATCGCTTTACGTAATGTATTGTCTACTTGGAACGGTAAACGACGAGCAAGAACACCTGCTTCAGTCAATTTTTTGTCCAAATCGTTACCCAAGCTCGCGCCAGTAATTAGGGTGATTTTAAGAGGATTAGCACGAGCCTGTTGAACCAACGCTAAAGGTACAGCTTTCGCTTCACCTGCGCGTGTGAAACCACTCATACCTACCGTCATACCATCCTGAATGAATTCAGCAGCTTTTTCTGCGCTGATAACTTTGTCGTGAAGGGCAGCTAAACGGATGCGATCTAAAGACATCATATACTCTCGTGAAATTCTCAAAACTGATACGGATTGTACCGATCAAAAAAGCCATTTTGCATCCCTGTTAGGCTAAGGTCTAATTTTTTGAAAAAATGTGGGTATAAGATTTTATTATGATTTTTAAGATACTGAATAATAAAGTTAAAAATAACAATGGTTAAGGATTGAACAAAACTGTTCGTTGCTTTTTTGAACGCTTGTTAAAAGCGTTCAGTTAAACTTTGCTTAATTTTTTCCAACGGGCTGTTGTTTAATATTTCATCATTTTCGAGTTTTTGCAGTGGTAAAGAAATGATCGCTTCGAGTCCACCTTCTGCTCGATTGTGAATTGAAAGTTGACCTTCGTGAATATCCACAATACGTTTTACAATGGCTAAACCGAGTCCACTGCCTTGAATGGTACGTGCATCATTACCACGTACAAAAGGTTGCATCAGGTCTTCAATTTGGTCTTCAGGAATCCCTTCGCCATTATCGGCAACGCGAATTTGAATATGGTCACCTTCATATTCGGTAGACAGTTCAATCGGCTCGGCACCATAGCGTTTTGAGTTATTGATTAAGTTGCCTATTAGTCGTTTTAAGGACAGGCTACGTGCTTGAATAATCGGTAAGTCTTGAGGTTCAAAGCGAATATCTAAAGGTTTAAATTGAATCACTAATTCCTGCAATAGCGCATTTAAATCAGTATCTTGCGGAACTTCATCAGAGCCATCTCGCATATACGAAATGAACTGATTCAGAATCGCATCCATATCTTCAACATCGTAAATCAGACCTTCTTTAAGGAAGTCATCATCAGGCATCATTTCTGCGCTGAGTCGAATACGGGTCAGCGGAGTACGCAAATCGTGGGAAATACCGGCCAACATGATGCGACGATCACGTTCAGTTTGTTCCAGCGTGTATACCATGTGGTTAAAGGCTTGGTTTACTTCACGGATTTCTTGTGGCCCATGGTTGGTTTCTAAATAAGGAGCAGTGCCTTGTTTACTATAGTTGTTTGCCGCATCTTGTAAACGTTTTAGTGGACGGTTGAGCTGACGAACCAAGGTTAAGATAATGATGCCAGCAATCAGCGGAATACCCAATAACCAACCTAAAATCAGCTCTGCGCTATAGTTGGCATAGGTTTTTAAAGGCTCGCGAACCCAGTTTCCATTCATTTCTGGAGTTTGAATCCAGATGCGTGGGTCAGGTTTAAATTGGAAATACACGGTCGCATTATCAATGCGCATTTCTTTGGCCAGTTTCTTTTCAATTTGATTGGTAAAGAACTCTGCAATGACTTTGTCTTTGACATTCGGGAATTCTTTCGGATCGGTCACATATTCGATCCCGACACGGTTGCGCATCCAGTCGTCGACATCTACTTCGGCATTGTTATGAAAAATCCGTAAATCAGGATTGTTAATGATTTCAAGTTCGACCGCGAGGTAACGAGCATGTTGTTGAATTTCGGGTAAATAGAGTGTGCGCCAAAAGAACCATAAGGACATAAACAGGCTAAAAAACACCACAAATAAGACCAATACGGTGGTCCGCATGGCTGCAGAGCGGGGTTTGATTTTATCGAGGAAGCGTTCCCAAGGTGTCCGTTTTTTTTCGGAGTAGGTAACGTAGTCGGTAAATTCCTGTGGATCGATGGGTTCGAGTTTCACGCAGAATCCTTTAAGCAAATTTTTTGAAAGGCAGTTTTTATTCTTTGCGATGGAATCTTACTGCTGGAACGTTCTTTGGGAGGAGTTCGTTATGTTACTTTTTAAAAAAGTAACCAAAATTTTTGCCATTCGCTGAACTCGCGCACATTACTTTTATTCATTCAATTTCAAGTGGCTCGGACAGCAGCGAATGGCATTTCCGGACATGAGGTACGGTGACTCGATTCTCAGGTCTTATTTTATGGCTTATTCAGCACCATCTGGAACAAAGACATAACCTACGCCCCAAACGGTTTGAATATAGCGCGCACGTGCCGGGTTTTCTTCAACCAAACGACGCAGGCGAGAAACTTGAACGTCAATTGAACGCTCCATAGCACCCCATTCACGACCACGAGCAAGATTCATTAACTTGTCGCGTGTCAGTGGTTCACGAGGGTGTTGAACTAATGCTTTGAGTACGGCAAATTCACCCGTTGTTAATGTGACGACTTGACCTTCACGGGTTAATGTACGAGTAGACAGGTCGAGTGACCACGGACCAAAAGACACCACTTCCATTTGTTGGCTTGGTGCGCCCGGAACTTCACGCACTTGGCGACGTAGGACCGCACGAATACGAGCTAATAGCTCATTCGGGTTAAATGGTTTTGGTAAATAGTCATCTGCACCGGCTTCAAGTCCTGCAATACGGTCTGAATCGCTACCACGAGCGGTCAGCATAATGATTGGGGTGTCGATGCTAGATTGGCGCAGACGGCGACAAATACTCAAGCCATCTTCAACAGGCAACATAAAGTCGAGCACAATCAGGGAAAAGAGTTCCCGCTGCAACAGACGATCCATCTGAGTCGCATCATGTGCGGTTTTGACCACAAAACCTTTATCTTCTAGGAAGCGTTGTAAGAGGGTGCGTAGACGCACATCATCATCGACAACCAGAATGCGTTCGACTCGGTCGGTTTCGGCTTGTACGGCATCTGTTTTTTCAGCAGGTACAACTAAACTCATGACGTGCTCCTTATTCTTTATTGTCATCGTAAACAAAAAGTCGATTTCACTTGAGTATACGATTCATTTATATAAATTTACTATGCTCTAAAGCAACAAATATTGCAGTTAAAATCAAGACATAGATACCAAATGTATACATGTTGTTCGAATCAGTTTGCTTGTCTAAGTCTCGCTAATTTGCTGTTTCATAGTCAGTTTCGTAAAAAAATGTGTATTTGAGATGAATTGGCATTAAAAACCACGAATAAATTTATAAAAACAATTGTGGATTTTATGGTCTTGGTCTTTATAATCATGGCTTTTAGAACTTATCCTTGCAGGGATCTAATACGATGACTGACTTAGTTCAGCAGTTGGCAAAAGAAATTGCCGTACGTCCAAATCAAATTGAAGCTGCCATCAAGCTCATTGATGAAGGTGCCAGTGTTCCATTTATCGCACGTTACCGTAAAGAAGTGACGCAAGGTCTGGACGATACTCAATTACGTCAGCTCGATACACGTCTGACTTACCTGCGTGATTTATTTGAGCGCCGTGAAAAGGTAATCGAATCTCTAAAAGAACAAAACAAGTTATCTGATGACTTACTTGCTCGTGTGAATGCAGCAGAAACGAAAAATGCTTTAGAAGAGATTTACGCGCCGTACCGTCCAAAACGTACAAGTAAATCATTTAAAGCCAAAGAAGCGGGTTTAGGCCCAATCGCTGAAAAAATCTTTAATGAAGCGGTTGATCCAACCGAAGCTTTAGCTGGTTTTAGTCATGAAGATTATGCTGATGTTGAAAGCCAATTAGACGCGATTCAACACATTTTAATTGATGACTGGGCACAAAATATTGCATTAACCACTGAGCTAAAAGCGACATTTGCGAAAACTGCAGTGTTGAAAAGTTTAGTTGCAAGTGATGAGAAAAAGGAAGTCGGTAAAAAATTCCGTGATTACTTTGATTTCTCTGAAAGCTTAAACAAAGTCCCTTCACACCGTTTACTGGCGATGCTCCGTGGCCGTCAAGAAAATGTCTTGGGCTTAAAAGTCGATGGTGAAGATGAAGCACCATTGGTTCGTATTGAAACTGAATACAATATAGAAACAGCTCAGCCACAAGCGCGTGCAGATTTTTTAAAACAAACTGCAAAATTGTTCTGGCTCGGTAAAGTTCGTCCTGCGATTGAACATTCATTATTGACTGAAAAACGTTTGGCTGCTGAAGCTGAAGCGATGGATGTCTTTGCTGAAAATCTACGTCATTTATTACTTTCTGCTCCTGCAGGCGCACACTGCACCTTGGGTGTAGACCCTGGCATCCGTACGGGTGTGAAATTGGCTGTTGTCAATGCATCAGGTGATGTTGTTGCACACAGCACTATTTACCCGTTTGCCCCGAAAGAAGATAAAGCAGGTTCAGTTGCTGAACTTGCGCGCCTTTGCCGCGAATTCAATGTTGAATTAATTGCGATTGGTAATGGTACTGCAAGCCGTGAAACTGAAGCGGTTGTGGCTGAAATGATGGCTGCGAATACGGATTTGAATTTGATTCGTGTGTCTGTCTCTGAAGCGGGTGCATCTGTTTATTCAGCATCTGAATTGGCATCTCAAGAATTGCCAGAGCTAGATGTATCTATTCGCGGTGCAGTGTCGATTGCTCGTCGTTTACAAGATCCATTGGCGGAGCTTGTGAAAATTGATCCGAAATCGATTGGTGTAGGTCAATACCAACATGACGTGAACCAAACCGGTTTAGCAAAAACACTAGAAGCAGTAGTTGAAGACTGCGTGAACTCAGTAGGTGTCGATGTCAACACAGCATCATCTGCAATTTTGGGTTATATCGCGGGTTTGAATAAATCAATTGCACAGCAAATTGTGGATTTCCGTAAAGAAAATGGTCGTTTTGACAACCGCCAAAGTTTGAAAAAAGTTCCTCGTTTAGGCGAACGTACCTTTGAACAAGCAGCAGGTTTCTTACGTATTCAAGATGGTTCTGAGCCACTTGATGCTTCTGCTGTTCACCCTGAATCTTATGGTTTAGTAGAAAAAATTGTGGCAGCGAAAGCAACCACAGTCAAAGATATTATTGGTAATACTGAAATTATTCGCCAAGTAAACGCCGAAGAATTTGTGAATGACCAATTTGGTCTACCGACAATTCAAGACGTTTTATCTGAACTTGAAAAACCAGGCCGTGACCCACGTCCAGAGTTCCGCACGGCTAAATTCCGTGAAGACATTACAGAAGTGGCGCAGTTGACTGAAGGTTTACAGCTTGAAGGTGTGGTTACTAATGTAACCAACTTCGGTGCATTTGTTGATGTAGGTGTTCACCAAGACGGTTTAGTGCATATTTCAGAGCTTGCAAATGAATTTGTGGCAGATCCACATAAAGTGGTGAAACCAGGTCAAATTGTACAAGTTCGAGTGTTAAACGTTGATGTTGAACGTAACCGAGTGAACTTGTCGATGCGTGCTGAAGGCGCTGTTGCGGCAAAACCACAACGTCAACCACGTCGTGATAATGCACAGCAAGAGCAACGCGGTGAGCGTAAGCCACATGCGAAACGTCCACAGCAGTCTCGTCCTCAAGGCGACCGCCCACAAGGCAAGAAACCTCAAGCGGCTAAACCACAAGAAAACAAAATTGGTGGTTTGGGTGCATTGTTATTACAAGCAGGGATTAAAGGTTCGAAGTAATCTTGATCTGTTAAAAAAACCTCCCATTTGGGAGGTTTTTTTATTTCTTTTAAGGCCTATCAAAGATAAATGAGCTGAATCTTAAACTTCGCAATTAAGTGTAAAAATCACACAAATCATGTATCAAAACACACTATAGAATCGTTCGATTGCCAGACAATATAAGTCACGCCATAAAGTGGTCACAAACTTTAGGCTTTACACACTTACATCTAATTATTTGATATTTATTATAAACGGTAAAATGATGATATCTAAAATTGAACGACATCGATTTCATATTCACGACTTTTTATCTGGAACAGTGGTATTTCTCGTGGCTTTACCGCTATGTCTAGGCATTGCATTGGCTTCTGGCGCACCGATTCTCTCTGGTATTATTGCAGGCATTGTCGGTGGTATTTTAGTTGGGGCACTGAGTGGCTCACATATCAGTGTTGCAGGTCCAGCAGCAGGTTTAACAGCAGTCATTTTGGTACAGCTTGAACTACTCGGCGGCAACTATGCCGCCTTTTTATTGTGTATTGTTTTTGCCGGTATTTTACAGATTGGATTTGGCTTATTTCGGCTCGGTTTCTTTGCCAACTTTATTCCAAACAATGTCATATTGGGTTTATTGGCAGCCATTGGGCTGATCTTGATTGGGAGTCAAATTCCTTATCTGTTTGGATTGAACCAATTTTCATGGTCTGTGCTGTGGCAGTCACAGCCGCTCGATTTGCAATGGGATATCGGTGCCGTTCTGATCGGTATAGGTAGCATTGTCTTGATGTTGCTTTGGGAGAGGAGTCCATGCAAAAACTGGGTTCTGCCTTCAGCCTTGGTTGCTGTAGTCCTCGCTGCACTATGTAATGCCATGTTGGTGCTTAGTGGCTCGTCTTTTGCAGTTCATCCATCAAATCTCATCCAACTTCCTAACCTTTGGGATCAGCCACAAAATGTGATGATCTTTCCGGATTGGACCGCTTTAAATAATCCTCTGATTTATACGGGTGCAATTACTTTGGCGGTTGTGGCGTCATTAGAAACTTTATTGAATTTGGAAGCAGCAGATAAATTAGATCCGCATAAGCGTTCGTCACCCCCCAACCGAGAGTTATGGGCGCAAGGTATCGGTAATGTTGTTTCGGGCGCTATAGGCGGGATGCCGCTGACGTCAGTGATTGTTCGTAGTTCGGTCAATGCCAGTGCTGGAGCTAAAAGTAAATGTTCTGCCATCTTTCATGGCGTGTTGCTCCTGTTTGCCGTGCTGTGTTTAGTGCCCTTGATGAATATGATTCCGCTTTCAGCATTAGCTGCAATTTTAATCCTCACAGGTTTTAAACTGACACATCCCAAATTGTTTAAACAGCTGTATTTAAAAGGTTGGAAACAATTTATTCCTTTTATCATTACCTTACTGGCGATTTTATTCACAGACTTATTGGTCGGGATCTTGATTGGTTTAGCCAGTAGTGCGGCCTTTATTTTATACGCCAATTTTAATAAGGGACTGAAGGTGTATAAAGAGCATCATTTACATGGGGTGATTACACGGATTGAATTGCCTTCACAAGTCAGTTTTCTCAACCGTTCGGCATTAATCTCGGCATTGGAACATATCCATCGCGGCGAACAAGTGGTGATTGATGCCACACATGTGAGTGATATGGATGCTGATATTTTCCAACTCATTCAAGAGTACCAACAGGAAAAGGCGGCGCAACGTAAAGTGCAAGTGCAGTTGATTGGTTTCAAGGCACACTATGCCGATGCGCAGGAGGCGGCATTAGATATAGATATTAGTACTGCAGCTTTACAGCAACGTTTGACGCCAGAGGCTGTGCTCGCTTTGCTTAAAGCAGGCAATGAACGTTTTGTACAAAATGAGCGTTTGCAACGAGATATCTATCGTCAACTGCGGGTGACCGCACAAGAAGGGCAGCATCCGATTGCGGCAGTGTTAGGTTGTATGGATTCTCGTGCGCCGACTGAAATGATCTTTGATGTTGGAATTGGCGATTTATTTAGTTTACGCATAGCGGGGAATGTCGCGGGGCAAAAAGTTTTGGGTTCATTAGAATTTGCCTGCGAAGCCAAAGGCGCCAAAGTGATCGTAGTGCTTGGTCATACGGACTGTGGTGCGGTTAGCAGTGCTTGTCAGTTGCATTTAGCTGGTCAATCGATTCAGAGCCTGACGCGTATGCCACATATTCAATATGTGCTGGGGCCACTCAATGAGTCTGTATCGCGTGTTGCCGAATTGATGCAACCACAAACGCTGAGTCCGGCATTTTTAGAGCAAGTGACGCAAATGAATGTACATTACAACATCCGCTATATTTTGCAAAATAGTGAAGTGCTACAGCAGTTGGTGCAAGAAGGTAAAGTGGCGATTGTTGGTGCAGTGTATGATGTAAAAACTGGACGGGTTAATTTCTTCGGATAAATAAAATCCGATGACATAAAAAAGGATCATCATGAACACATGATGATCCTTTTTATTGAACTAAAATACATTAGCGAATCATCGGTACAATCCAACTGGTAATGATCAGCAAAATACCGAAATGTCCCAATTTACGGGTGACATATACCAATTTTGACGGCTTTTGTTCCAATTGTTTCGCATAGTCTTCGATGCTAATGCCTTGTTTTGCATTACTGGTAAATAAAAACACCGCCAAATCGATACAAATTAAAATGGTACCGACATCTGCTACCACTTCCATTAAATCGTATTGGCCGCTGATCAAGGCGGTTGACACTTGATAAACAAGGAAAAGTGCAAAAGCGATGCAGGCATACTGCAAAACAGTTAAAAATATCCGCATAAATCTATACTAAATAAGCTCAAAATTCTGAAACAGGATTATAGCGTCCCTCGCAAGAGATTACTGTAACGCTTAGAGTGCTTGCATGACTGCTGGAAAGTGTTGCTTCTCAACCATTTCCAAAAACTCATCGCCCATACGCTGACTTTCAGCCACACATTGGTTCCACATTTTAATCCGTTGTTGGTTGTCTAAGCCTTTGAGGGTAAAGTCTTTACGGTCAGGCAGTCGGCCAAGCGGCAAGCTTGCAAGGTATTCTTGTGAAGGTGACAGCAACAGGGTACGCGCCTGATTTTCAGGATTGGCTTGGCGTTTAAATAATTTATCAAACCAACCTGGGGTGATGCTATCCGTGAAATGCGGATACAGCACGATGCCCTGACTTTGGAAGGGTAGGTCAATATGATAGTCAATCAGGCCGCCATCGCGGTAACTGCCTTGTGGCGCATCAGGGATATCACGGATCGCGGCCATAACACCAGGAATAGATGCAGATGCCATAAGCCACGGCATGACACTGTCTTGAGTCAATGCATGGTAATGCGTGGTAAAGCCATCATCCGCCACAGTAAATTGATGACCTGACACAGGCTGACTAATCACACGCTGCATGAAATAACGACTGTGTTTACGTGCAAGCGCTGTCGTGCCCACGATCCCTGCGACAGAGGCTAACAGCGGCAGGGCTTTATCACTTTGGAAAATATGCTGAGCTTTGACTGAAAGCACAGTGAGGTGATAATCAGGATGATTAACCAGTGCAGCTTCTTGACCTTGAATCAAATCGATCAGCATGCCACGACACACATCGCTGACTTCTTGACGACTCATCTTTTTATGAAAGCTCAGATTGGTATACAGCTCAGAGAGGCGTTCCGTGCCTTCGATAGCTCCCCAAGCAGCAATACTGGCAAAGCGCCAACTGCCAATCGATGAACCAATTAAAGTACGCTTTTGTTGCGCACGTGGCAAAAAGTCAGCAAAAATCGCCTGATCTAAACCTTGAATACCAATGCCTTTCGGGCCACCAGCAGCACCGGGCAGGATATCCACTTGAGCAGCGTTTAAACCTTCTTGTTCAATCAGTTGGCGTGCTAAATGGCCAGCACGGATATTGAGCGCAGGCGGTTTTTTTTGCAAAATTTGAGTCATGGCAGTCGCTTAAAATACAGTCGTAGAATTATTCTAGTGCGTTTTTGCACAGACCCAATGGCTGAAACTTACGACAAATGACTTCTCAGTCATATCAGGGCACCGCTCACGAATGCTGTAATAATTGTTCATTATGCCGATGCAATTGAAACAAACTGAGGTAGACGATTGCCCATGTCGCCATTGGGAAGACCGCCCAAGCAAATAGATTAATGATAAAAACCACGGCCCCAGCTAATAACCAATAATTTAACCAACACATCAAGCAGGGTCGAAAAACTATACAGCAAGGCCGTTGCACATGCTCGGAGTGGATTTCGACCATACAGTACCCCTAAATAACTGTATGACATGGCGTTCAGCCTTATTTAAATTTTTTGTTTTTATAGCTTTAAGCCCTTTATTGTCAAAAGGCTTAAAGGATTTATGGATACATCAAGATCATTTAAATACAGATTATTTAAACACACGCCAAATGGCAAGTAAGCTTGAAAGTGCAATTAATACGATGGAAACATACCATGGCGCAATTATCGCAATGGAGAGGAAGATGGCCATAACACTACCAAAGACCCAACTACGCTTTTGCTGATGTTCCATTTGCAAGCGCATGCTTTGCAGTTCATTGAGTTGTTTTGCATGCCAAGCTGACTGATTTTTTAAACCATTCAGACTGTCGATCATCAGCGTTGGTAAATCTTGCGCACCTAAAAGTAAGTCTGGAATTTTTTGTCCGAGTTCTTTTAAGTTTTTCTGAGGATTCATTTGCGCTTTAATCCAATCGGTGAGGATTGGTTTTGCCAAACTCCAAATATCCAATTCAGGATAGAGATCCGTTCCTAAACCTTCGACATGGACCAAGGTTTTGAGCAGCAACATCAGTTGTGGCGGAATCTCTAAATGGAAACGACGCGCAATATCCATCACTTGAATCAGAATGCCGGCGAAGTCCAATTCATGCATTGGTTTAGAGACCATTGGGCCAACAGTGCGACGCATTTCACGTGCTAAGGCATCTTGATCTGTACCCGGTGGAATCCAACCCGCTTGATGCACAATTTGAATCAGCTGCATAAAGTCGCTATTCATCACTGCAAGCAACATGCGTGCAACGGTCATTTGGTCGTGCTTTGAAAGCTCACCCATAATCGCGCAGTCCAAGGCAATAAAGCGTGGATTGCTAGGATTGATGGTTTCGACGAAGACATTCCCCGGATGCATATCGGCATGGAAGAAGTTGTCGCGGAACACTTGGGTAAAGAAAATGGTGAGCCCTTTTTCGGCTAAATCTTTACGATCCATGCCCAAGCGATCAAAGGTCGCAATATCTGAAATGGGTACACCCGTAATACGTTCTTCGACCATGACATCACGGCTGTCCATATAGACTTCAGGCACGTACATCATGCTTGAACCGGTGAAGTAATGACGCATACGACGGGTGTTATCCGCTTCTAAAGTCAAATCCAACTCATTGAGAATAATTTGACGGTAGTCCTGAATAATTTCAGATAAATGCAGGGCACGAGCGGCTTCTAGACGTTTTTCAAGGAACTGACCAAGCCACTCTAATATTTCAAAATCTTCCAGAATTTGATTGCGAATATTTGGGCGAGTCACTTTTACCACGACTTCACGGCCATCATGCAGGGCTGCAGTATGCACTTGCGCAATAGATGCTGCTGCTAAAGGTTGCTCGTCAAAGCGTGCAAATAAGGTATTCACATCCGCTTTTAGTGATTCCTGAATACGCATTTTGGCAACGTCATTCGAAAAAGGTTTTACACGGTCTTGTAGTAGTACCAATTGCTGTAAAACTTCAGGTGGAATCAAGTCACGACGGGTAGACAGTAATTGCCCCATTTTAATGGCCAGCGGGCCCATCTCTTCCATGGCTTCTTTGAGCTTGAGCGGATTTTTACGCTCGCGGCTTGACCAAGCCGCAGGGTGCATGCGAATGAGAGAAAGAATATGACGGGCTTTTTCCGGTAATTCTTCCGCAGGAAACAACGTGTCGAGTCTATAGTGCGCAGCGATGCGCCAAAGGTCGAGTAAACGTGAAACGTGCGGAATCATATGTGCAATTACCTAGTCTTAAGTGTTGTCTTGTAATGAGTCAATTTGGCTATGCAGTTGCTGAATTTTTGCTTCTGCACGGTCCAGATTTTGATTCAAAATTCGTGTGTCTTGATTCAGGTCATCCATCTGCCAACGTGGGGCAAACAAGCCAGAATCTTCTTTTAACGCGTCTTCAGCAAAGAACAAATGGCTTTGTAAAGTACGTTTGAGATATTTGGGTGCAAGTTGCAACTTACCAATTTCATGCGCAAGGCTTGGACCTATCCAAGGGCTTAAATGCGAAGCTAAATCGGGCTCAGCTTGCTGCATAATGCGTTGGATATCCTGCAATAAATGATAATCACCTTGCAATGGGATATTGCCGACATCTTCAGCCAACAGCAGTTTAAGGAGCTCGACGACCGTTTTGACATGCAAGGTCGCTGTTGCTTCGGTCGTACTTGACTGCTGCTCGTAAGGGCGTTGCTCAAAGATAGATGCGGTTTCAGAGTGTCCTGTTGGCGTCGGTTCTAAGCGAACTTTCTGATTGTCAAAAAACACATCCACCGACAACTGTGGTGAATCGATCACCACACGAAGCATTTTGCCTTGCAATTCATTCAGTTGGATGCGAGTAATAGCATCCAGATCAATGAAATGATGAATTAAGCGTTCAACTGCACCAAGTGCGAGAATCGACCACATAGTTCAGCCTGCAGTATTAAAGTTTGAAACCACGATGTACGGCTACGATACCACCCGTTAAGTTGTGATAATCACAGTTTTGGAAGCCTGCATTTTCCATCATACCTTTAAGAGTACGTTGGTCTGGGTGCATACGAATTGATTCTGCAAGGTATTTATAACTTTCAGAGTCATTTGCTACGATTTTTCCCATAATTGGTAATGCAGTGAATGAGTATAAGTCATACAGTTTTGAGAATGGTTCAAATACCGGTTTAGAGAATTCTAAAATCAGTAAACGACCACCTGGCTTAAGAACGCGGTACATTGCAGCAAGAGCAGCATCTTTGTCAGTCACGTTACGTAGACCAAATGAAATGGTTAATAGGTCAAAACTGTTGTCTGCAAAAGGTTCTAAAGTTTCAGCATTGGCCAAAACGAAATCGACATTGGTACAACCAGCATCAATTAGGCGGTCACGACCGACATTGAGCATCGATTCGTTAATGTCTGAAAGCACCACATGACCTGTCGGACCAACTTCACGACTGAACACTTTAGCAAGGTCACCTGTACCGCCTGCAATATCCAGTACGTGCTGACCGCGACGAACACCTGACATGTTAATGGCAAAACGTTTCCATAGACGGTGAATACCAAATGACATTAAATCATTCATGATGTCGTATTTCGCAGCCACTGAGTGGAAAACTTCCGCGACTTTTTGCGCTTTGTCTTCGCTGCTCACGGTCTGATAACCAAAGTGTGTAGTTGGCCCAACATTACCTGTGTTCGCGCCACGTGGCAGATTATATTTGGGTACTGAACCTGTCACAGGTGTGTCGGTCAGACGTTGTTCTAAAGATTGTTGCTGACCTTGCGCTGTCCCTTGTGGTAAAGGTTCAGTTAAGAATGGACTCGCTTTGTCTGTATTTTGTGCCGACTCAGGTGTAGGGACAGGCGTTTGATTCTCGTTAGACATTAGAGTCACTCCTAACTTATAAATAGGGTTAATGTTACTTTGTAAGCATGATGACAGATTCTCTGTTGTTATACAGCAGTCATTTGCATTTGTTGTGAATAATATACAGAAAAAATAAGGGGCTGCTGTAATTGCTTTGCAAAACCCCTATAAAAAATCTGAATTCAGCCTTGAACGCCCTGTTTGTTTTATATCAAATGTGGGCTGAATGGGGATGATAATTTTGTTAGGCCGCAGGCTGAAACGGGTTCGGGTCTCCAGCATGTACACGGTCAATGATTTGACGTTCTACAGTGGTAAATTCACGCACAAATTTTTCTGCTGACTTAAGTGGTTTCATTGCGAGAAAGCCATCTTGCATAAAGTCATACATCACTTCGAAGTTATATTTTATTGCTGCACCTTTGCACATCTTAAAGGCGGTATAGACCATAAATGAGCGCATATATTTATCTAAATTACGACCTAAATCGTCCAATAGTTGCAGCTGTAACATACGGTCCTTGCCCTGATCGAGCTTAAGATAAGTCTGGCGCATCATTTCATCGGTTAAGGGCAGATTGGATGGATAATCTTCTAATAATTGCATGGCCACTTGTTCATCAAGCTGTACGGCTAAAATGGCAAGTTGTACGCCCGAAGTACCAGTCTTTATAGCATTGTCTGGAATCAATTTTTCAGCTTTGTGTGCATAGCGCGTGAGACGAGCAATTTGTGCTGCTAATGCATCAAAATCAGGACCGCCATATAAACGATTAATAAAATATTGAGACATCAGCACATTCTGTTTTTCAGCAAATTGTACGGCATGAGTGCGTTGCATACGCTGTTTTTGCCACTGCTGGACATCTTGTAAACGCTGTAAAATTTCTGGCTTTTTGTGGTAGTTCAACTGGTAATACAGTTCAAGTAAATCATCTAATACTGCAAGTTTGGACATTGAGTGTCTCAATTATTTTTTAGATGTTTGAATCTTAGTGGGTGTTGGAGCTTAGGGCTATGACAAAGTGACGAAATTACAGGTTAATCTGAGTCAGTTTGTTGCAGAAATGGTCATATTTTGCATTTCAGCATATACATGAAAGCATTGTTGTGTGATGAACGGCATGGTTATACTCAAAACAGAATAAAACCAAGGGTCCGCCATGAGCTTAAAAGAAACAGAATTTCAATTGATGGATGAAGAACAACTCTCGGTTGAGCTAATTGAAGCGCAATATCAACTGAAAAATACCAGCCGTCAGCCTAATGCCAAAAGCGTGTTGATTTTAGTCAGCGGAATAGAGCTTGCGGGTAAGGGGGAGGCCGTCAAACAGCTCCGTGAATGGGTCGATCCACGTTACTTAAGGGTGAAAGCGGATGCCCCGATCATATTTAATCCAAAACAAACCTTTTGGCAGTCTTATGCACGGTTTATTCCTGCCGAAGGGCAAATCATGGTGATGTTTGGAAACTGGTATAGTGATTTGCTCAGTACCGCCATGCATGTGTCGAAGCCTTTGGATGAAACCTTATTTGATGAATATGTCGAGAACATGCGGGCTTATGAACGAGACCTAAAAAATAATCATGTCGATGTGATTAAGGTCTGGTTCGATTTATCTTGGAAATCTTTACAAAAACGTTTGGATGAAATGGACCCAAGTGAAGCGCGTTGGCATAAATTGCATGGTTTAGATTGGCGCAATAAAAAACAATATGACAACTTGCAACGTTTACGTCAGCGTTTTAGTCATGACTGGATCATTATCGACTGTGAAGATGAGCAAGTCCGTGATCAGCAATTTGCACAGTATATTTTACGCACTTTAAAACATTGTCCAACACATGAAACTAAAGCGGTAGGGCGTTGGAAACAAGCCAAAACACCACAGGCTTTATTGGAGCCAAGTACAGCCATCGCTGATGAAGCCGATTATAAAAAAGAATTAAAAAAATTAAGCCGTAAGGTGGCTGAAGCTTTACGTTTTGATTCACGCAACGTGGTGATCGTGTTTGAAGGGATGGATGCCGCAGGGAAAGGCGGAGCAATTAAACGTATTGTTAAAAAGTTAGACCCACGCGAATATGAAATTCATACCATAGCAGCACCTGAAAAATATGAACTACGCCGTCCTTACTTATGGCGCTTTTGGAATAAAATTGTCCCTGAAGAGAAAATCACGATTTTTGATCGCAGTTGGTATGGTCGTGTTTTGGTTGAGCGGATTGAAGGATTTGCTAATACCGTTGAATGGCAGAGGGCATATGATGAAATTAATCGCTTTGAAAAGGACCTATATAACAGTCAAACGGTTGTCATCAAGTTCTGGTTAGCCATAGATAAGGATGAGCAAGCTGCGCGGTTTAAAGCCCGCGAAGAAACCGCGCATAAACGTTTTAAAATTACTCCAGATGACTGGCGGAATCGTGACCGTTGGGATGACTATCTCAAAGCTGCTGCAGATATGTTGCAACGCACTAATACAGAATATGCGCCGTGGCATGTGATTGCGACCAATGATAAGCATAGTGCTCGTTTACAAGTGCTAAAAACGATTTTAGCGCAGTTGAAAGCAGATTAATTTTATGAAAAAAGCCACGCAATTCGTGGCTTTTTTCTTCATTTTCAAAACTCGCTCATTTTCAGATTTACTTCATCTTTAGATCTATGGTTTAAATCACTTTGATTCTTAAATCTTGTTGATGCGCTATACATCGTTTCGTTAACCATTGTTAGGCGTTGGGACAGGTTGGTTCGGAAATTTCTGTTGAATACGCTTCGCCAATTGGTAGCTTTCTTCTACATGGGTTTCAGCGACTTTTTTCATCACAATATAACCCAAACTGGCTGCCACCAATTGTCCACCTAATGGAATAAATTTAGTGACTTGTTTGGTAATATATTTTGCTGCAATGTTATTTAGCGATTTTTTCATCGCGGTTCGTGCAACCACTAAACCAGAAAATTCGACACCACGTTTACGCAGTTCAGTCCAATGAATTTGTTTGGTTTTTGGATCATACACACTAATTTGATCTGGCGCTAAACCAAAACGCGCATTAATTTCTGGAATGAGCTGTGACAAAATTCCGACATCAATCACCACATCCAAAAATGGCACAGGAATAATGGCTGCACCTGCTGAAAAATAAGCACGTTTTTTAACGAGCTCTAAGCATTCAGCGCGAATAATGTCCAGATTTAAGTTAGGGTCGATGGAATCAGGAATGTTATCAATTTTCATAAGCAGATACCCTTGATACTGGATTGGTTTTTTTCTCATAAAGTATCATTAAGATACTTGTTTAAAAGCATTTTTTGCAATCTATTCTCTTGTCAAAGTCGCATAGACAGCCCAAGATGTATAGTAAATAATCATTGTTGTTTTGTAGTAGTTGGTCACTCAGGCTGTAAAGGTAATCCATGGCAATACATGTAATTCAGAGTCAAAGAATCGAAGTTTTGGTGGATTGTCTAATCAAAAAATTAAAATCAAATCAGTCGACTAATGCATTATCTGTCTTGCAAGAACGGCATATCGTGGTACCCGATCAAGCCATTGCAGCATGGTTAGAAAAACAAGTTGCTGAAAAAATCAGTATTAGTGCCAATATTAAGCATCATCGTAAAATTTTAGGGTTGCAGTGGAAAGCCTACGATTGGGCCTTGCCGAACAAACAAGACCGTGAGCGAATTAAAGGTATCAACATGCCGCCATTGATTATGCAATGGCGTATTTATAATGCTCTAGCTGGGTTTATTGCGGCTGATAAGTTTGATGCTGCTCAGATTCCGACAGACGTGCAGCCCTTAGTTCAGCGTATTTTTGACAGCACAGCACAACTCTCAGATCGAAAAAAACGTGAGCAAAAGCGCCAAGAAATGTTGTACTGGATCGCTGCTCAAGTCACCCGGCTTTTTACCAACTACATGGCCTTTCGTGGCAGTTGTATTCATACCCCTGATGAAGGTGTTGAGCAATGGATTTGTCCACATTGCGATACCGACTGGCTAAAAGCGTGGAGTCATAACCAGCCATTAAATATTATGCAACTCACAGGTCTGAAACCTGAACAAGCTGATGAATATTTACCGACGCAGGCTCGACAACTAGAGCAGTGGCAGCGTTGGCTGTGGCATCAAGTATTCAAAAAAGATTTTAATGACCGTCAGGAAATAGACAATAAATTTTGGTTTGCCTTGGCGCATGCTGAGCAAAATCGGCAGCAGCAGTTTGATTTGGATGCTGAGGATGATGAACGCGATGATGATGAGCGTCATCAAACCTATAACGGTTTACCTGAACAGATTTTCGTCTTTACTACCTTAGAACTACCACCTGCACAACTCAAATTTTTATATCGTTTGGCGGCGTATACCGAAGTACATTTGTTGTATTTCAACCCATCGCGTGAGTACTGGGCAGACATGGTCGATCCTGTTTGGAAAGATCGTTATAACCTGAAATTACAACAGCGTTATATTGAGCGAAATCCCAATGTCAGCACGGCACAAATTCAGGCCTATCTGAGTACGACCAATGCCGAATTTCGTGAATCTCAGCATTCATTACTGACTCGTTTAGGCAAACGTGCGCGGGATAACTTTGCATTATTGGTGAATATGTCTGGTGGCGAAGGCTGGGAAGATATTTTTCCAGATACTGAGCCGACAACGCTGCTCGCTCAAATTCAATATGACATCATGACTTTAGAAGAGCCCGAACAGCATCAATATGCACTCGCGGGTTCAGATGAATCGATTCAATTTCATGTCTGTCATTCTAACCTGCGTCAGTTAGAAGTTTTACGTGAGCAGTTAGTATATTGGTTGGCCGAAGGCTCGGAACAAGAGCCACGCCATCCAAGTGATATCTTGGTATTGGTGCCAAATTTAAAAGAACTGGAACCGCATATTCGGACGGTCTTTTCGACGACTCGAGGCATGGGTCGCAGTGCTGTGGATTTACCTTATATCCCAGTAAAAATTGCAGGAGTGGTTAGTCAAGATATTCAAAATGCATGGAAAGCCTTTGTTGGACGCATTGAAATTAGCCAAGGTCGTTTTACCGCAGAAGATTTTCACGATTGGTTGAATTTGAATGCGGTGCAAGAACTGTATCAGCTCGACCATGTACAAATGGAACGTATGATGGAACTGCTAATTCAAGCCGGTTTCCGTCGTGGTTTAGATGAACAGCACATGTTGGCTTATTTGTCTGAGCAAGACCGAGATTATCGTTATACCTTTAAATTTGCTTTAGACCGTTTGGCGTTAGGGATTGCGATTCCACAGCATGCCGTATTTGAGAATACCTTAAGTTTCGCAGGGGTGCAGAGTAGTGATTTTGAGTTGGTGCAAACCTTAATTCAGATCTATCAAGATATCAGTGCGCGTCGAGATTGGCTTAATCCGAACCTCAGTGCACAGACTGTCAAAGCGTGGTTGCAACAGCTAGATGCAGATTTAAAACCTTTTGTTGAAGCCAGTGGTCGAGCATTTGAAACCATACGCGGTGTGATGCGTGCAATGACACAACGACTGAAAAATGCCCAAAGTGAAAAAGTTGAGTCGCTACCAAATAGCTTTAATTTACCGCTATCTTTATTGCTCAAGGAGATACAACAAGGCATCGATGGTTCTGTCGATCAGATCGAACCAACTGGTTCAGTGACCTTTGCAGACATGGGTAAAATCCGTCAAGTCCCATTTTCACTGGTGGTGTTGTTGAACATGGATAGTGGAAAATTCCCACGTCGTGATCAGAAAGTACCTTTTGATTTAATGGATGTGTTTAAGCCAGTATTGGGTGATCGCTCACGTTTGGAAGATGATAAAGGTGCATTTTTAGATGCCTTGTTATTTGCCCGAAAGTCCTTATGGATTTTCTATAATGGCTTTGATGTCAATGGAGGTGAAAGTCGTGAACCATCATCTGTCATTTATGAGTTTAGCCAATTCCTCGCTCGAATGATTCAACCCCAGCAGTTAGATCAGCCACATGATGCCATGTTGGATTTGGATGGATTACGAATTCCAGAGCAACTCGAACCGCTCTATCATATTTATCCTTTGCAGCCATTTGACCCGACAGGATTTCAGCAGTCGAAAAACGTACGATATAAAGATCAATGGTTTGCTGTGGCGGAACATATTTTAAATCAGTCTGGACAACGCCAACCCTGGATTAACCTTGATTATCCAGTGCATGATACACAAGAAGTAAGGGTGTTAGATGGTCAGGAATGGATTAAAGATGTGGTATTCCCAGCTCGGGCATATTTGAAAACGCTTGGTGTGGCCAGTGTGTATACCGGTGATCAGTTACCACAGAAAGAGCCTTTATTACTTGACCGTTTACAGCAATACCATGTCCGTGAATTATTGCAAAAGCATTATGTGCAGCCTGCATCTCGTGTCAATCAAGCTGAGGATCAGAACTCTACGACTCCAACTGAACCAGATATAGCATTATTCCAAGATGTACTGCCTGTAGGACATAGCCAAATAGCAACGTGGAAGCTCAGTTTGCAAGAGCAGACACAATTATTAGAGCGTTTGGATGGACGCCGTGTAACTGCGACCACTTTACAAAACTTACAGCTTGAACCGCATTTGATACTGAGCATCACCGTGCCTGAAGACCGTCAGAGTATGCATTGGTTAAGCTGTATGGCGTCAGGGGCAAAGCCTAAACGTCAGACGCAAACGTGGCTCGAATATCTACTGTGGTTGAGCTATTTAGACTTAGGTGATGAGGGGGCGACGTATCGTCGTGAAGTAATTTGTAATGATAAAAGTATAGTTTGTTGTGGTTTAAGCTCCGCACAAGCCAAGCTACAACTCAGTGAATGGCTGGCGATGTGGAAACATGCGCAAAAACGTCCTGTGGTGCTGCCTGCTGCTTTAATTCGCCAAGAAAAATGCACTTGGGTGGAAAATGAAACAGGCCAACTCATGCCAGATAATTTTGCAAAACTTCAAGAGGAATGGTTGAAAAATCATAGTTTTGGTGGTGTGGAGTTGGAGTCGAATGAAGCCAATAGCCACCATCGTGATTGGAGCTTTATTTTACAGCAACAAGCGGCAGATGAGCTTTTGGCATTGTCCTGTCGTTATTATGCAGAACGTTTATATCATGTGATGGATACCGAGGCGGATGACGGCCTAAAAAAACTCAATATCATCAAGCCTGAGGTGAAAAAATGAATATGCCACAGCAAACGATGAATATGTCCACCAACCCGATTGCAGACATGAGCTTTACGGGACTGCATTGGATAGAGGCTTCTGCGGGTACAGGGAAAACCTATACGCTTTCCAGTCTGATGGTGCGGATTTTTCTCGATCGTTATATGCCGAATCAGGTCATTGCCACTACCTTTACACGTAAGGCTACAGCGGAACTCAAAGCGCGGGTTCGACTGCGGATTGAAGAAACCCGTGACTTTATTTATAGCCTGTTAGCGGCACCTCAAGATGAGTTGGCCGAACTTCAGCAGAGTTTGAGTGACCCTTTGTATCAGCAGGTGTTGAAAGATCATGGGCATCATTTAGATTATGCCTACAATCGGCTGAACGTGGTCTTACAACAATATGAAGAACTCTTTGTCGGAACTTTAGACAGCTTTAGTCAAAAGTTATTACGTGAATTTGCCTTTGAAAGTGGTCGTATTGAACAGGTGCAAATCAGTGAAGATGAAGATCTACATATTGAACGTATTATTCATGATTTATTAAGAGATTGGATTCAGCAGCAGCCTGCGCATTTGATTGAATATTTGCTGTTGAATCATCAGTTGAAAGGCCCTGAATACTATCTGGGCGTGGTAAAGGAAAGTCTAAACTTCCCATCGGTGGATTTACGTGTCCCTGAATTACCCGAAAATGCTTTGGCACATTTTGAGGCGATGTGTCATCAGCTTGCGCAGATGCTGCCTGCCGCTCGTGTAGAGCTTGCAGCGTGTTTTGATGCCGAAAGTCATTATAAGAACCTTGTCGACGCTCGACGTTTTAATAAAGGGGCATTCTTTGTCACTTTTAATACACGCATTCCCGAGTTTTTACAGCACTTTGAAGATTCGGGTAGCCAAGGGGTATTGACTCAGTCCGACGTGTTACAACCCACGATGAAAGCCATTCGTTCATTGTTTTATGATCCGAATAAAACTGAATTCAAGCCACGTGTCTTTAAAGACAAAGTCGTTGAAGAGCAGCCAGATGTCTCAAAAGAATTTTATCAACATACTTTTGTTCAACAACTCCGAGCAGTACTCAGCGCTTATGAACATATCAATCAAGCAGAGCAATTTCTAAACTTTTATTTGGCACAGGAAGTTAAAAAGCGTTTGCCTCAAGTGTTGTCCCACGCTGGGGAAACTACCTTTTCACAGCAAATTAGGACTTTATCGGAAGCCTTGCAGCAAAGTTCATCAGCAGGGAAAGATAGTTTTGCCGCTCATGTTTTAGCACGATATCCGCTGATTTTAGTCGATGAATTTCAAGACACCAACCAAGATCAAGATGACATGCTTTCTAGCATTTGGCGGGTCAAGGAGCGCTTACATCAGGGCTGTATGATTATGGTCGGCGACCCCAAACAGGCGATTTATGGGTTCCGTGGCGGTGACATGCTGACCTATCGTAAAGCGCGTCATGATATTCAAACTAAGGGTGGACGTTGTTATACCTTGAACAAAAACCATCGTTCAGTCAAAAATTTGGTTGAAGTGGTGGATGCCTTGTTTCATCGGCAAATGGACTTTGGTGAGCATGTTGAATACACCCCAATTCAAGCAGGGGAGCGCGAGCATCCTCCGTTGATTGATCATGATCAAGTCAATCCACAACCGCTGCGTTGGTTGGCTTTGGATGAAACGCTGAATGAAGCAGAGCAAGTGGCTTGGCAGATTCAGTCCTTGCTCAACCAAGCTCAGCAAGGACATTTATATTTTCAAGACAACAATACCCAGCGAGCACTGACAGCAAACGATATTGCGGTCTTGGGGCAAAACCATTTCGACTTAGAGCAAGTGCAACAATGTTTATTGCAGCTGGGCGTTCCTTGTTATAAAGCCTCTCGGGACAGTGTCTATAAAAGTTCCGTCGCACAAGATGTTGCCGCTTTGCTGACCGCAATTTTAAATCCTTATCAAGAAGCCAAGGTGAAACGTGCGCTGCTGAGCCGTTTATTGGGTTTTGATCTGAAACAACTGGTCGCACTCGAACAGCAGGCAGATGGACTGAGCGAAATTATCGAAAAACTCGAACAGATCCGACAAATTTGGAATGAGCAAGGATTCCGCAGCGCGTGGAATAGCTGCATGACGGTCTTTCAGGTGTGGACGCGTTTGGTGGCTGGGCAAAGTCGAGATAATGAACGCACAGTGGTGAATTTACGCCATATCGCAGAATTATTAAGTCAGCAAAGTGAACATTACACAGGTGCACATAAGCTTTATCAATGGTTTATTCGCCAAATCAATTTAGGCATCAATAATGAAAGCACCCAAGAGCGAAAATTGACTGGGCAATTGGGGGTGCAATTGATGACGATCCATGCATCCAAAGGCTTAGAGTTTGGTTGTGTATTTTTATTGGGAGCAAATGCAGGCTTAAGTGAAAAAGGCAATTTGAATTTTTCACTTAAAGACAATCAGCAAAAAAGCCTTGGGTTAGAACGTGTGATTGCCGTGAAGTCTTCGGACTTACCCGAAGATGATATTCAACAAAATGATGCGCGCAATGAAGCAGAGCATCATCGCTTGTGGTACGTGGCGTTGACCCGTGCCAGTTATCGTGTCTATGCTGTGCTACGTCATCATGAAGTCGAAAAGAAACGAATGGCAGAAGCGCGTTCAGGACTGACTTTTTGGCGTGGAAGCGAACCTGATCTGTTCCAACATGCAGAAAGTGTGGATGCTGATGTTTTGCGTGCAGCACCACCGATTTTGACTCAGACTCAGGTTGAAGCTGTTGTATTAGACGCGGCAGAAATTCCTAACAGCCATTTTTATCCACGGGAAACCACCAGCTTTACCGCGCTCACGCGCACGACACATAAGGCACATATACAACGTGACCAACTGGCAGCGGTCATGACCGAGCCAGAAGACAGTGCTGCCGATGAAGTTGAACAAATTGAAATCATTGAAGCAGAAACTGCAGAGAAAATTAGCTGGATTAAACGGCATTTTCCAAAGGGAACCAAGCCCGGAAGTTTCTTGCACAAGTTGATGGAAAAAGTTCGATTTAGCACTCCAGAAGATAAGTTGGCCAAAGCCATCGCATCGCGCTTTCACAGTGATGTTGAGTTTGATTCGCCGCAAATATTGCAAAATTTGATTAAACAGTTTGGGCAAACGGCGAACCCTGAACAAGACGAAGCTGAACTGATTGAAGAAATGCAGGAATGGTACAGTCAAATCATTCATACACCGTTGCATGATGGTTTTAGCCTGCATCAGTTAAACGATGGCGAATACCGTTCAGAAATGGACTTTCATTTAAGTATGGCGGATCGTGCATTGGCAATACGTAAAATACGCATGCTATTTGAAAGCCTAAATGAGCCAGATTTACAGATACAAGATTTGAATGATGTGTTTACGGCACGCTATCTGACGGGGTCGATTGACTTGGTATATTATGATGGTCAGCGTTATCACATTGCCGATTATAAAAGTAATTTCTTAGGCGATCAGACCGCACATTATAATCATGCCTATATTCGAGAAAGTATGAGTCATTCTAGTTACTGGTTGCAGGCGGCTTTATATTTGGTGGCCCTACATCGTTATTTGAAAGCCGTGATGAAAGACTATGACATGACGCAGCATTTGGGTGGGGCGAGTTATTTATATCTTCGCGGTATGGATGGACAGTCCGATCGTGGGGTATATCACTGGAAGCCGGCGGATACATTCATTCAAAACCTCGATGCAATATTGAGCGAAAAGGTTGTGGCTAAAACGTGAATAAGCACGAAAAAGATAAAAATATTCACGCTGAAACAATAAGTTGCATTGTGGATAAGTTTGAGGATAACTGTGTGGAAAATGATCAAAAAGCCTTATCAGCACAGCCTTTGCACGCGGGACAAGAAAATACTGTAGAAACGCAGGTTTTAGTTCCCCAAAATACCCAAGAAAAAGCTGATTTAGATGCGGTTTTGCCGGATTGGATTGACTATTTAATCCAACATTATTTACCCAATCAGGCCAGTCATCCTGCTGCAAATCAGTTAATTCAACAATTGATGCAAGCCGTGGAAAAAGGCGATAGTTGTATCTTGGCCGAAGATGCACAGATTCAATGTTTGGCTCAGATGGTTCAGCATGAGCAAGCTGAAAATACACCTGTTGCACCTTTTATTTTTGATTCACAGCGACTGTATCTTTATCGCTATTGGGCATTAGAAAATGCTTTGGCCAAGCAAGTCGCACGTTTAAAGCAGCAAACAGAGCAAAATCTTAATCAAACGCAGACGCTTAATATTGAAAAGGATTTACTGACCGATCCCCATCAGATTCAAGCACTGCACATGGTGTGTCAGCACAATTTTAATATCATTACCGGTGGGCCTGGGACAGGTAAAACCTATACCTTGGCACGGATTATTGCCGTGTTGAATGAGCAAAATCCAAATTTAAGAATTGCGATGGGAGCGCCGACAGGAAAAGCGGCGCAGCGAATGGAAGAAGCCTTACAAGCAGCGTTTAAAGATCCTGCATTGCAGCATTATTCGATTATTCATAAACAACTGAAACCTATAACTTTGCATCGTCTATTGGGATTAGGGACGCGCGCTATCCCGCGGTTTAATGAACGTCAACGCTTACCCTATGACGTCATTGTGGTCGATGAAGCCTCTATGTTGGACTTAAGTTTGGCGCAGATGCTATTCGCGGCAATCCCTCAGAACAGTAAGCTGATTCTATTGGGGGATGCAGAACAGTTGGCTTCGGTCGATGTTGGCGCTGTTTTGGCTAATCTTCAGGATGTCGATGCCTTACAAGCCAACCGCACCCATTTACAGACCAGCCGTCGCTTTGTACAGGGTGCAGCCATTGGTGAGTTTGCCCGTTTTATTCAACAACAAGAACAACAGCAAACAACCACAGAAGTTCTGGCGAAATTCGAACATCAGGTGGTATCTGCATCCGAACTTCAGCCGATTCATCTAACACCGAATATGAGCGATGTGATTCAGTTGCAATATCTCCCCGAAGCCACGAACAGTGCGGCACATTGGGCAAAATATTATGATCAACTAATGTATGGTTTTCAGCCTTATGTGGCATGGTTAAAACAATGGCCAGAGCAACCCGCTGAATATGCAGATTGGTTAGCCCAATTAATTCGTTATTTTGATGATTATCGAATTCTATCGGCCATTCGACATGGAAAATTAGGCTTACATGAACTCAATCAGCAGATTGAACTTCGGGTCTTAAATGCCTTGGGTGTGTTGAAACAAGGGGATTGGTATGTTGGTCGTCCAGTGATGATGACCTATAACGATTATCAACTTGGACTATCAAATGGTGATATTGGGATTTGCTTAAAACGACCGATGACGGAAAAGTCGCAGTTTGAGGTTTATTTTCCAAGTTTGGATAAATGGGTTGTGGCAACACGGCTACCTAAAAGTATAGAAACCGCCTATGCCTTGACCATACATAAGTCTCAAGGTTCTGAATTTACCCATACGGCGGTAGTTTTGGAAAATCATGCAACTGAAATGATGAGTAAAGAGCTGATTTATACTGCTATCACTCGTGCAAAAAAAGTGGTGAGTTTACTTGTTGCAAAAGATGCATTGGCAAAAGCGCTTATAAAAAGAACAGCACGAGTTAGTGGTTTGTTAGAAAAAATTAACAATCACCTATCTTTGTAAAGCCTGGGAAAAATGTACCGTATTTTGTAAGAAATAGCTTACATTGATTCAGGAGATTTGCGCATAGAGCTTCTTAGAGCTTTTTGAGAAGATGACTTCACAGAAAAAGAACTCAACACGGATGGTTGAGTAAAATCGCAAAAGTATAAGAATAACGTCAAAAGACAGCGAACTTACAGTGAAGTAAGGAAATAGGAAACTTACAGCCGCTAAGCCTTGTAGTTTTGGGAGAGACTACAAGGCTTTTTTATGTATAGAAAATAAGAAATGCCTATATGCTGTAACAGAAAAGAAATAGAGCTTAACCGATGTACGAAAAAGCTTACATATAGATACGAAAAATACGACTTTTATCTAACAGCCGTTGTGGCAAAATCTACCACATAAGGAAGTGCAAGTTAAAACATGGAATGTTTAACATAAGGACGCGGAAAAGCGCCACATAAAACAATAAATAATAAAACAATAACTAAAAAAGAAGAAACTACAGCGCAAAAAAGCCCGAGCCTAGCTCGGGCTTTTTTTTAATCATTCCACTTTGAGTTTTGCATGCTAAACATCGAGTGGCAAAATATATCAAAAAATCAGTTTAAAATTCATTCAATGACATCGTATTCAACATGTTAGAAATATGCGGTTTTGTGTCGCATAAAGTATCGAAACATATAAAAAATTTATAATGAAATTGAGATGAAAAATAAGGCGCTATTGTCGTCATGAAAACCTGACGAAGTCGGCCATCTCTTTTTGCAATTAAGACGATTTTCCCTTAATATAATGCACTTGCTGTAGTGATGCACGGCAGTCAGCTGATTTATCAGTTGATTCGTATCAAAAGTTAACTTTATAAGCATCTCGGAGAAATCGAATGGCTTTAACAAACGCAGATCGCGCAGAGATCATTGCAAAATTCGCTCGCGCTGAAAACGACACTGGTTCACCAGAAGTTCAAGTAGCTCTTTTAACTGCTCAAATCAATGATTTACAAGGTCACTTCAAAGAGCACAAACACGACCACCATAGCCGTCGCGGTCTTATTCGTATGGTTAACCAACGTCGTAAGCTTCTTGACTACCTTAAAGGTAAAGACGCTACTCGTTACAGCGCATTGATTGCTGCTTTAGGTTTACGTCGTTAATTCGATTTAAACTTTTATTTTCGGACTATTGCATGCTAAGTGCCGTATTACTGAAAACTAAAGTCTATCCAACCTTGGTTGGATAATGGGGAGGGGCGATGATTCGCTCCTTCTTTGTGTCTTAAATTAGTATTTTAAATTAATGTTTTTAATCTCTAGTGAGGTCGGCTTCTAAGCTTTGTCATTTATGTTACAGCGTTTGGGGCGTTGAATGAATGCCAAACCTTAGGGGTCTCCACTAGAATAAAATCAGGAAAAAATAAAACATGTCGATGTTTAATATTATTCGTAAAGAATTCCAATATGGTCAGCATCAAGTTGTCCTAGAAACAGGTCGTATTGCGCGTCAAGCGAATACTGTGATCATCACTATGGGTGGTGTACAAGTTCTTGTTGCTGTTGTTGCTCAGCCAACAGCGAAAGCAGGTCAAGACTTCTTCCCATTGACTGTTAACTACCAAGAAAAACAATATGCTGCAGGTCGTATTCCAGGTGGTTATGGTAAACGTGAAGGCCGTGCGTCTGAAGCTGAAACGCTTATTTCACGCTTAATTGACCGTCCAATTCGTCCATTGTTCCCAGAAGGTTACTACAACGAAATTCAAGTGACTGCGACTGTTATTTCTTCTGATAAGACAATGGAAGCTGACATTGCTGCAATGTTAGGTACTTCAGCTGCTCTTGCAATTGCAGGTACACCTTTCCGTGGTCCAATCGGTGGTGCACGCGTTGGTTTAATCAACGGTGAATACATCCTAAACCCGAACCACGAACAGCTAAAAGAATCTGATCTTGACCTTGTGGTTGCAGGTACAGAATCTGCGGTATTGATGGTTGAATCAGAAGCGAAAGAACTTTCTGAAGACCAAATGCTTGGCGCTGTATTGTTCGGTCATGACGAAATGCAAATCGCGATCCAAGCGATTAAAGAATTTGCTGCAGCTGCTGGTGCAACAGAGTCTACTTGGACTGCACCTGCGAAAAACGAAGACCTTCGTGCGAAATTAAAAGAAGCGTTTGAAGCGAAAATCTCTGAAGCATACACAATCGCGGTTAAACACGATCGTTATGCAGCACTTGATGCGCTTCAAGCTGAAGCTGTTGCTCAATTCGTTCCAGAAGAAGACGTTGATGGTATCGCTGACGACTTAGCTGAATTATTCGAAGACCTTAAATACCGTACAGTACGTGACAACATCTTGTCAGGTAAGCCACGTATTGATGGCCGTGATACGAAAACAGTTCGTGCGCTTGACGTACAAGTTGGTGTATTAGACCGTGCTCACGGTTCTGCATTATTTACACGTGGTGAAACTCAGGCGTTGGTAACAACAACTTTGGGTAATACACGTGATGCGTTAATGGTGGATACATTAGCAGGTACGAAAACTGACAACTTCATGTTGCACTACAACTTCCCTGCATACTCTGTAGGTGAAACTGGTCGTGAATCTGGTCCTAAACGTCGTGAAATCGGTCATGGTCGTCTAGCGCGTCGTGGTGTACAAGCTGTTCTTCCTGCAGCTGACCGCTTCCCGTACGTGATTCGTATCGTATCTGATATTACTGAATCAAACGGTTCATCTTCAATGGCGTCTGTATGTGGTGCTTCTTTATCACTTATGGATGCTGGTGTGCCAATTAAAGCGCCAGTTGCTGGTATTGCGATGGGTCTTGTGAAAGAAGGCGAACGTTTCGCAGTGCTTTCTGACATCTTGGGTGATGAAGACCACCTTGGTGATATGGACTTTAAAGTAGCCGGTTCTGCAAACGGTATTACTGCACTTCAAATGGATATCAAAATCGAAGGTATCACTGAAGAAATCATGGAAGTTGCATTAAACCAAGCGTATGCAGGTCGTATGCACATCTTAAATGCAATGAACCAAGTGATTTCACGTGCTCGTCCTGAAATTTCAATGCATGCACCTACATTCCAAGTGATCAACATCAACCCTGATAAGATCCGTGACGTGATTGGTAAAGGCGGTGCAACAATCCGTCAAATCACTGAAGAAACTAAAGCGGCAATTGATATCGAAGACAACGGTACAGTTCGCGTATTTGGTGAAACTAAAGCGGCTGCATCTGCTGCTGTTGCGAAAATCCAAGCGCTTACTGCTGAAATCGAACCAGGTACAATCTACACTGGTAAAGTGATTCGTATCGTTGAATTTGGTGCGTTTGTAAACATCCTTCCAGGTACTGATGGTTTACTTCACATCTCTCAAATTTCTAACGAACGCATTGCGAACGTTTCAGACGTATTGTCTGAAGGTCAAGAGATCAAAGTACAAGTTGCTGATGTCGACAACCGTGGTCGTATCAAATTAACCATGAAAGACATCGAACAAGCTTAATGGTTTGTTGATTCACATGGTTACGGCTCTGTGAATGGATTCTAAAAAGCCTTGAGTGTAGTCAGAGTATGAACTTTGACTTGCTCAAGGCTTTTTTTATGGCATCATGCAAAAAGTAAACACAATAATAAATGAGATATGCAAACCTATTATTTTTTTCAGCATCCAACAGCCGCGCATATCTATGTGCAAGACCAAGCGCAATGTGAGCATCATCCTGAACTTGAACCTGAGTTTATTTGGATTGATTGTACCCGTGAAGATGTCGTCAACCGTCCAGAGCAGTGGCAGAGTGATATTTTTCAGGCATCAGACTTGCGGGTCAATGAATACCATCTGCGGGATATTTTAAATTTAGAGCATCCGTGTGCCTTTGACACACTCGATGATTATGATTTATTAATTTTTAGAAAAATGGTCACACCCGATGACCAAATTGTTGCAGGTGCAGAAGCTCTTGAAAAGCATGAGCGGGTCTTTGGTTTGGCGACCACCCCGATCAGTTTTTTGCTCACGCCCCAAGTGCTGATCACGGTGCGCGAAAAAGGCAACAAAGCCATTGAAAGTTATATCCAACGAATTGAAACCTTAATTTCTCGGCCGATTGATGAACAAAATAAACCACGAAAATTAGCCCTTACACCCTTAGATTTGGCATTGCGTTTACTGAATAATATGGTGGATGGATACCTCGATTTACGTGTTCCATTGACCCGCCGTGTCGAGTTCTGGCAGCAAGAATTGCTGCAAGGCCATCGACGTTTTACCAAGTGGCATCAGTTGTTGCAGGAAAATATGGCCTTTCAGCAAGTGGAAAATTTGTGTGAAGAGCAAATTGAAGCTTTACAAGAACTGCGTGATGAAGTTGTAGATAATTACCCACATTTGAAAGGCAAAAAGCGCAGTGAAAAGCAGGATATCATGCTGGTTCGCGTAGATGATTTAAGCAGTCATATCGAACGCATTCAAAAACACACCACACGATTACGCAGTGCTGTGCAGGCCGCGATTGATCTGCATTTTTCAGCTGTCGCCAACCAAACCAATGAAAATATGCGGATTCTGGCGATTATTACGGCGATTTTCGCACCATTAACCTTATTAACCGGTATATACGGCATGAACTTTGAGTTTATTCCGGGACTCAAATCGCCAACCGGTTTTTGGATCATGCTCGGCATCATGCTGATCACCACGATTTTACTACTGTATTATTTTTATCGACGGCATTTGGTCGGGCGCGGTGAAAAAAGCGTGATTGATATGTTGGCACAGCAGCACGGCGATCAACATATGAATCTGTTTTGGTTTATGGATTATAAACCAATCAAACAGACGGTGAAGGGCACAGTCAAAGGTACGGTTAAAACCATGAAAGAAATTGAGAAGCTGACGAAACTCAAATAGTTCGCGTCAGTTTCTCTGATGGGCGGGTTTAGTTGTTAATCATTACGAATCCATGTGGTACTACGTCCGAGTGCAGACACGCCAATATAGCCGCGCATGGTTAAACGTTTGCCATTTGCACTCAGCTTGCCTTTGCCTTTATAGATATTGCCCGAGAGGGGATCCAGCACGGTTCCATTGCTATATTCATTTGGATGTTGTGGGTCTGGTTTAAATTCTTTGATAATTTCGGAACCTATCAAAACCCATTTTTGAGTTTGCCATTACATTTTAAGCATACTTCAACCAAGGGTTTGTACGGCAATGGGCATATTGCAGTGAGTGTTCCACTATACGTCCCGTCGGCATTTTTAACGACGGTGACATCGCCGCGTGAATATCCTGTTTGGTCATCAATTGTTTTCCAAACACTGGTCATATCATTGGCATGCAACAGACCGCTGAAACTGAGTAATGCTCCAAATAGCACATGATGTATTTGCATGATGAATCCTTTGTCATGATTTTATTGTTTTTTAAAAATCTGCAGTACAACGCGATTTGACCGATCCTTATGGTCTTAGTAATTTAATTGCGTAGCCTCGTGGGTTGTACTGCGAACGACATGCATCATGAAAAATCCCCTATACATGAATCGATATCTCAAGAGATATCATCATTTTCGTTACTTTTCAGCAAGCGATAAATTTCATCTTTTAGCTTTAATTTCTTACGCTTAATGGTCTCAATATCCGTGTTATGATGATTGACAGGATTTAATTCCAATTGAATAATTTCACGATCTAACTCATCATGTTCTTCAAAGATCCGTGCAAAATATGGATTTTCATCACGTAACTGAGAGACCAAATCACGGTACTCAGGAAACATGTTTTTGACTTTTTTATTGCAATCTCGTGTTTTCATGGTTGTCGATCACTTCCTCTACAAGACAAACTCTACAAGAAAAGAAAAACGCCCTGCGAGGCAGAGCGTTCATGATTACATTTAATGTGAATGAAACTGTTGGTGTTTGACTTGGCGACGTAGTTGTTGAACTTCGTCAATTAAATCAAGCATCATAGCGACCGCAGTAAAACTGGCATCGAAATCTCGTTGAAGCCGATACGCACGCCGTGCGCGAGATATATCATCGCCAAAAAATTGATGAATCCTGTCTTCTGAACGGCTAGGCAGAATATCGTATTCGAGTAGTTGCAGAACCCATTCTGGACTTTGCCCACAGGCAGAGGCAAAGTGTTGTAGATCAAAACTACTTTTTTCGTCTACGATTTCAGTCTGTTTACATCCGTCACAGACAATTTCACGATAATGAATTGTTGTCATGGTGCTCTCCTTAAGACTGTCGTGGATTAAATGACGGAAAAGCTTGAGCAAAAGCCGCATATGCTTGTTGCTCTTGTTCGGTTTGTGCAGCTGGTATCTGTATATTTAAAATCAGGTAAAGGTGTCCGGGTGTTTTATTTGGTATCCCTTTGTCCTTTAATCGTAGCTGCTGACCAGTACGTGCATTTTTAGGAATTTGTAGTTCTAATGTTTTGCCATCAGGACTGATAAATGCAATTTTTTGACCCAATGCGGCTTCCCATGGACTGATATTCAGTTGTTGGAAAATATCAACGCCTTCTACACGGGTTTGCTCAGTTTGTTTATACAAAATTTCAATGTATAAATCGCCGGCGGCTCCACCGTTATAGCCAGCTTGCCCTTGGCCGGAGAGTCGAATTTGTTGACCTGATTTCATACCTGCAGGAATTTTGACTTGCAGTGTTTTACGTTGGACTTCAGGCTCACCATGGGCGTTGAGGCTTGGAATCTGTAAGGTGATATTCTGCGTTGCACCATGAAATGCGATTTCTAAATCCACTTCTAAACTGGCGTGTTGGTCTTCACCACGGAAGCTCTTGGTTTGGCGGTTTGCACGTTGATACTGATAGTCACCGCCACCAAAGCCTTGCCCAAAACGACCAAACAAGTCTTCAAATCCACTAAAGTCCGCATGCTGACCATCACTCGTCGATTGGCGATAAAACTGAGATTGGTCAAAACCACCTTGGTTGCCAGCATTAAACCCAGCAAATCCTTGTGGATGATCGAGTTCATAATCGTATTGTTTTTTCTTTTCGGCATCACTCAAGGTGTCGTATGCAACATTAATCGCTTGCATGCGCGCTTCAGCATCAGCTTCTTTGCTGACGTCAGGGTGATATTTACGCGCCAATTTTCGATAGGCTTTTTTAATTTGATCTGCCGAAGCATCTCGGGCGATCCCTAAAGTTTGATAGTGATTGTCTGGCATACTCTCTGTATAGATATTGATCATGTTTTAATCAATATAGAAGGGTTCATCAAACTGTCATAGGGGCAAACAGCATCTTATTGTTTCAAAACATGACAATAAAAAAGCCTCACGAGGAGGCTTTTGAAAACACATTTAAAATTAATATTTTATCCAAGTGACACTACGACCAATCACAGATACACCAACATACCCACGTATAGTTAAATGTTTTCCTGAAGCACTAAGTCTTGCTTTGCCTTTATAGATTTTTCCACCAATCGGGTCCAGAACTTTACCGTTTTGGAATTCACGTGGATTTTTTGGATCTTGTTTAAAGTCCCAAATAAATGGCAAGCCGATAAAAGGTTTATTTTTCAATTCACCTGGGCAGTTCGAGCAGACGCCCATTTTTTCAGTGCCAGGGACATTGCGTGTGGTGACAATGATGCCTTCATAGCTTCCATCGGCTTTTTTGCGAATTTCAACGTCTGCACGCGAATATCCTGTACGGTCATCGACGGTTTTCCACTTCCCCACTAGCGGATCGGTTTCCGCAGCGATTGACAATCCTGACAAAGTGCTAAGTAGTATTCCGGCAAATAATTGTTGATATATTTTTTTCATTTCATCCCCTGAAAATTCAGAATTGTGTTTTTAGAGTAAGTTGCCTAATTTATATATAAAGTCCTACAAAATCAATGTGATAGTTTGTGATATATTTGGCATATTTTTTTAAAACGCTGCTTTAATATGGAGTTTTTACTCTAAATTTTAAGTTAAAACAGGCCTTTAATGATTTAAAGGCCTTGCGCTTAATTTTTGACCCAAGTGACATTGCGTCCAATTGCAGAGCCTTCAGTACGACCATTGATGATCAAATGCTTGCCATTATTCATTAAACGAGCGCGTGCATTGTAGTGCTTGCCTGATTTGGGATCGAGCATCACTCCACCCACAAATTCATTGGGCTTTTCCGGATCAGCGCTTAGGCCGCTTAAGGTGGTTAAACCGACCATGGGTTTATTTTTCTGAGCACCGGTGCATTGCGTGCATGTCGAAACATTTGTCGTTCCCGGTACGCTTCGGCTTTGGATAATAGTGGCCGAATACAGGTCATGCTTATCTTTGCGAATCACCACATCGGCAAGTGAATAACCTGTTCTATCATCAATGGTTTTCCATGTCCCCACTAAGGGGTCAATCGCTGCAAAAGCAGAGGATAAACTGCAGATGGAGAACATGCCGAACAGGAAAGAAGGGAGGAATTTAACAGCCATACAATTACCCACATTACACAAAAAGCGGATGCCTAAAACTTAAAGGCATAAAAATATTATGGGTTTAATGTAGCCTGAAATAATATGAATATTCTAGTGATTTTTTAAGGATTGATATTTATATTTTGAGCCAAAACATGAACGTGTTGGCGCTAAATGAGGTTTATGCTGAACGTCTACGCACTAGTAAAATAGTCGGAATTCATCTCAAAGTAGATTGTTATCGGCATGATGAACTCGTCTGGAGTTGAATTCATCATGCCAATGAAAGCCGAAATGCTGCTTTAGTTGACGCGGATCCAAGATACCGTCCGGCCGAGAAGCGTGGTTCCAACATAACCTCGAAGTGTCAGCACATTGCCGCGCGCATTCAATTGGCCTTTACCTTGATAGGTATTGCCTGAAAGTGGGTCGATCACCTTGCCATCGGTATAGGCATTCTCTTTTGCATTATGTTTAAAGCCAGAAAAGATCGGTAAACCAATTAAAGGTGCATTTTTGAGTTTACCTTCGCATTTTTCACAAATGGTGGTGACAGGGCGGTTAGGGATGGCATGTACTTTGGTGATTTTACCGCTATAGCTACCGTCTTTTAATTTGGTGATTTGGACTTCTGCACGGGCATAGCCTGTTTTGTCATCTATGGTTTTCCATGTCCCGACGAGGTCTGCTGCATGTGCTGTTATTGGGCCAAAGCAGAACATGGCTAAAAGAATAGCGAGTATTTTGAGTTTCATATTTTATCCAGTTTTTTTACATTATTTTTCTATTAAAAATAAAGCCTTGTTGGTTTTTTGACTTTATTTCTGGCGCGATTCTACTCGAAAAAAAATTGATCGCAAATACAGCTGATCATCTTGAGGTTATAAAGTTCGCAACCATTCGACTAAGCGCAAGAAAGTAACTGTTCTAAATTTAATGGGAATAATAAAAAAGCACCCCGAAGGATGCTTAGATTTAGGCTTTCAATCATCACGATGATTTAGCTGAGGTGTTGACCAAAAAGGGATAAAGCTTCTTCTGCAGTAAAGGTATATTTTGTATTACAGAATTGGCAATCCATTTCAATTGGGTTTTGAAACTCTAGGGTTTCACGAACTGCAGCAACACCGATTTGTTCAAGTGCTGTCGCACAGCGTTCTTTTGAACATGTACAGCCAAATTTTAAGGCCTCAGTTTCAGGAAGACGAACTTCTTCTTCGTTGTATAAACGATATAAGATTTCATTTGCGGATAAAGACGTTAACTCTTCTGCTTTTAATGTCTCAGTGAGCATGGTTAAACGTGGCCATAGATCTTCATCGACACGGCGTTGTTCTTCTTCGTTGTTACGTGGTAATAACTGGATCAGCAAACCACCTGAACGGCTGTTGCTGCTTGCTAAGACGATACGTGTTGGGATCTGTGCAGATAGATCATAATATTGCATCAAGCAACCCGCTAATGTCGGTTTATCTAAAGGTACAATCCCTTGATAACGCTCACCAAATTCAGGCTCGATATTAATGAAAAGTACTGGGTTTACCAAGGCTTTTAGTACTGTGCTGCTGTCTTCAGCGGCTTGAAAGTGCGGGTCTTCTTCATAATCTGCAAGTGCGCGAACTTCACCGAGATGATTACATTCCGCCATTGCCCATTTAAATGTGCCTGCAGCCTGAATTTGTAAGCTAATACGACCTTTAATTTTTAAGGTACTGGCCAACAAGGCAGTCGCGCTGAGCATTTCACCCAAGAGAATTTGTACAGCAGGTGCATAGTCACGCTGTGCAAGAATCGTTTGTAGGGCTTCTTCAAGATGAACCACTTCTCCACGAACAGGGCTATCTTCAATAAAAAAGCGTTGGCGTAAATCTGACATAAAATTCTCCATAACCCTGCTTTAATGGTGACGATATTGTAAAACACAAGTCATTCATTATCATCTCTTGTGACATCAATACGATGACGTTGTAAGCTGCGTTGTAAATCAACACCTGTAGGTTTTTCACGGGCTTGCGCATCGCTTTCAAACAAATGTTCCAGTTCAGCTAAAGCGTTACGATGCGTTTCATAAATCTTTTGTTCATCGGTATAGATTTGCTGCTGTTGAGTCAGCAGTTTCTCATCATAATCACGGAACAATTCGATACTCTTATAGGCATCTTCATCGCTGATGCCTAAGTCGCACAGCATGTGATAGGCCATTCCTAAAGAGGATAAATAGGTTTCACGCCAAATATGCTCAATCCCCAAATCACGCAGCAAATGCACTTGATGTCGGTCACGCGCGCGGACCAACAATTTTAACTGAGGGTAATTCAGACGAATATGACGTGCCACGTTCATTGAGTCTTCAATATCATCAATGGCAAGGACAAACACTTTGGCATGTTCAATGCCCGCAGCGCGTAAAATATCTGGTTGTGTGGCATCGCCATAATACAGATGACCACCATAATTACGTACGAAATCGACTTTGTCTAAGTTGCTATCAATGGCGGTAAAAGACAAATGCTGTAAATGCGCCACACGAGCAATGATTTGTCCAAAACGTCCAAAGCCCGCAATAATCACAGGATTATGTTCATCCGGAATGTCGTCATATTCGGGGATGGTTTTTGGATTAAAACGCGGCAAAATTTGTGATTGTATTAACCAGTACAACATTGGGGTCAACACCATCGACAAAGTGACGATGAGGGTTAATGGCTCCAAAATGGCTTGCTGTACGACATTTTCACTTTTCGCCACACTAAAGACCACAAAGGCAAATTCACCGCCTTGAGCCAAACAGGTCGCCAGTAAAATACTGTTGCGCCATGAATTTTTGAGATAACGTGCAATCGCGGTAACTGACGCCATTTTGATGAGCATCAGTGCCAACGCACCACCGATAATGAACCATGGCATTTCAACAAACAACGACAGTTCCGTGGTCATGCCCACGGTCATAAAGAACAGACCAAGTAAAAGCCCTTTAAACGGAGCAATACTGGCCTCGAGTTCATGGCGGAATTCTGAGTCCGCAAGTAACACACCTGTGAGGAAAGCACCCAGTGTGGTACTGATGCCAAGTACATCCATCAACACCACGACACCCAGCACTATAAATAAACCGACAGCGGTGATCAGTTCATGCGCACCACTTTTCGCGACGAAGCGGAAAAAAGGCCGCATTAAGTATCGACTAAATAAAAATAAGCCTGAAAAAGTCGCAATGATTGCAGCGAAATAGGCGATTCCGTGATGTGATGATTCTGTTCCTGCGAGCAGGGGAATGACTGCAATCAGGGGAATCGCGGCCATATCTTGAAACAGCAAAATCGAAAAAGATTGTTGCCCATAGGTGGTGTTCAATTGCTGCTTCTCACTCAGCATCTGCAAGACAAAGGCAGTAGAAGAAAGAGCAAGAGCGGAACCGATAACGATACTGGCTGCAATGCCTTGTTGTAATGCAAAAAAACTGCCTAGCGCTAAAACAAGACCGGTCAGACCGACTTGTAAACTCCCCATGCCGAAAATAGAACTACGCATACTCCATAGACGCTGTGGACGGAGTTCGAGGCCGATCAGGAACATCAGTAAGATCACGCCAAACTCAGCAAGCTCTTGGATCGCTTGGGGATCACTGGCAATGTTAAAGACATCGGGGCCGAGCAAAATACCGGTGAACAGATATCCCAATACCGTTGCAATACCAAAGCGCTTGAGCAAAGGGACAAGCAATAAGGATGCGCCAAGGAAAATTGTGATCTGTAACAGTAGTGACATTTACTCGTCCTAGAGTTGTGTTTTTGGTCGAAAGTTGCAATTCAGTATGACTGATATTTTCAGACTGAATTGTACGCGTTTAACTGAGTTCCTGTGGGTCTATATCGAGGCTCAATTTCATATTTGATGGCTTGTTATGTAAGATGTTTTGCCACCAATAACGCAGATAATAATGTAAGCGTGCACGATCTGTTGACAGCAAAACCATGTGGGATTGGTAACGCCCTGCTTTGCGCTCCATCGGGGCAGGAATCGGCCCCCAAATATCAATAATTCCAGCAGAGTCCTGACGCAGCAATTGGGCATGTTGCTGTAAAAATTCAGTATTGAGTTCTTGGTTTTTTGACTCACAGCGTACCAATGCGGCATAGCGAAACGGTGGCATTTGTGCCATTTCCCGTTCTTTCATGGTTTCTTTGGCAAATTTTCGGTAGTTCTCATTGACCAAAATATTCAAAAGCGGATGGTCGGGTCTTAATGTTTGTAGGAATACATCGCCTTTACGTTCGCCACGGCCGGCACGCCCTGTGACTTGCACAATGAGTTGAGCGGTACGTTCGATGGCACGGAAGTCCACACTCAGCAGACCTGAATCGATATCTAAAATCGCCACCAAGGTGACGTAAGGAAAATGATGACCTTTGGCCAGCATTTGCGTACCAAGCAAAATAGCAGGCTCACTTTTTTGAATTTTGTCATAAATCTTTTGCCAACTACCAACGCGGCTGGTTGAGTCACGATCCACTCGAATGATGTCATGTTCAGGAAACAACTCATTTAAACTTTCTTCAACTTTGGCTGTGCCCATCCCAATAGATTTGAGCTCCTGATGATTACACTGTGGACAGTGATCTGGCATACGGTGAATGGTGCCGCAGTGATGACAATGTAAATGTTGATAAGGTGTACGATGAACCGTGAAATTGGCATCACAGTGTGGACATTTGGCTTGCCATGCACAACTTTCACAAATCAGTACAGGTGCATAACCGCGGCGGTTTAAAAACACCAATACTTGCTCTTTTTTTTCAAGCCGTTTACGGATTTCACCAATCAAAAGTTGGCTGATTCCATGCTGCTTCTGTGCCACTTTAAGATCAAGGATGTGCATTTTCGGCATGACCGCGGTGCCTGCGCGTTGGTTTAGTTCCAAAATTGTCATCTTGCCTTGTTTGGCAAGGGCATAGCATTCAATGCTAGGCGTGGCAGAACCTAAAATTACGGGGCATTGTTCCAGATGCCCACGGTAAAGTGCGACATCCCGAGCGTGATAGCGAAAGCCTTCTTGTTGTTTAAAGGACAGATCATGCTCTTCATCAATCACAATTAAACCTAGATTAGGCAGTGGCGTATAAATCGCAGAACGTGTGCCTAAGATAATTGAAGCCTTGCCCGTTTGCGCAGCTTGCCAAGCTTGCATACGTTTTGAATCGTTTAACCCCGAATGTAATAGGGCAATATTGCAATGAAAACGTGATTGGAAGCGGCTAATGGTCTGTGGGGTGAGTCCAATTTCAGGCACTAAAACCAAGACCTGTTTGCCTTGCTTGAGAACCTCTTGCATGATTTGTAAATAGACTTCAGTTTTACCACTGCCAGTTAAGCCATCGAGCAGGAAGGCCTGATATTTTTTACGTGCTTTTAATACGCTATCGATCGCTTTTTTTTGGTCAGGGTTTGCCGTAAGTGGCATTTGCGCCATGCTCATCGGCATCGGGCTAAAGTCTTGTTCTGCTAACACACATTCGCAGATGCCTTTTTTCTCTAAGGCTTTGAGTGTTGCTGTTTCCACACCTGACAAATTTAAAAGATTTTCACCTGTGCCTGTGGGATGTAATTTTAGTATTTTATACGCTTCTTGTTGACGCTCTGAACGTTTAATTTTGGCTTCAGCATTATGGTCAATCAGATTCCATGTCCGTGCCAATAAATTATAGGGGTTTCCCTGGCGTAACAGCGTCGGAAGGGCACTTTGCATCACTTCACCAATCGGAAATTGGTAATACTGTGCAGACCATGTCAATAAATTTAAAACTTTCTCATCTAAAATGGCGTGATCATCAAGTAGTTCAGTAATGGCCTTGAGTTTAAAGCTTGAATCGAGTGGTGCATCGGGTGCAATTTTTTCCACGATGATGCCGGTCAAATTTTGCCGACCAAAAGATACAGCAACGCGTGCACCTACTTCAGCTTGTTGGTATTGCTCTTGGCTTAAGCTGTAATCGAAGCAGTCGTATAAATATACCGGAACGGCGACTCGAACGCGGTAAATAGGTGTTGCAATGCTCGCTGAATTTGCCATAAAACGTGGATAAGTTCCTGATTAAATTTCGTCGTGATCGTAAAGGAGTTGTGTTAGAGTGAGCTCATATTTTATATCTAAGAATATGAATGATTTTGATGGTCAGACGCAACTGCGCTGATAGAAATTTTGGAAAATTAGAGCATTACAATGCCTGCATATCAGTTTACTGCCATAGACGCTTCAGGGAAGCAGCAGAAGGGTGTACTTGAGGGTGATTCTGCGCGTCAAATTCGTCAACAGCTCAGAGATCAGTCACTTATTCCAGTTGCTGTCGATCCGATAGAGCAAAAAGACAAACACACGCAGCAGCGCTTGTTTCAAAAAGGGCTGAATGCCTATGACTTGGCTTTATTGACTCGCCAACTTTCAGTTTTGGTTGCCGCTGCAATTCCATTAGAAGAAGCGATTCGTGCTGTGGGAAAACAAAATGAAAAAGCCCATGTGCAAAACCTGTTGATGTCGGTGCGTTCTAAAGTTTTGGAAGGGCATTCTTTAGCCAACGCACTACAACAAGCGGGACGCTTTCCTGAACTGTATATTGCCACAATTGCAGCAGGTGAGCGTTCAGGTCATCTCGATCTCATTCTCGACCAACTTGCCGATTACACCGAAAACCGCTTTGCCATGCAAAAAAAAGTGCAGGGTGCGATGATTTATCCCATCATCCTGATGTTAATGTCTTTCGGTATTGTGATGGGACTCATGACCTATGTGGTCCCAGATATTGTCAAAACCTTTGACCAAAGCAAAGATGCCTTGCCGTGGATAACGGTCGCTTTAATGAAAGCCAGTGATTTTATTCGAATGGCCTGGCCATTTTTATTGGTCGGTAGCGTAGTCTCGATTTTTCTCTTGGTTCGATTCCTCAGAACAGCGGCGGGACATTATGCCTTTGATCGATTGACCTTGAAATTACCGTTATTTTCCAAACTGTCTAAAGGCATTAATGCCGCTCGTTTTGCTAGTACCTTATCGATTTTAACCAAGTCTGGCGTGCCATTGGTCGATGCTTTAAAAATTGGCGCAGCGGTCAGTAATAATTGGGTGATTCGAGATTCGGTCAACCTTGCGGCAGAGAAAGTAACAGAAGGTGGTAATTTAGCAACACAGCTTGAGCGAAGTGGTTATTTCCCACCGATGATGGTACAAATGATCAAAAGTGGTGAAAGTTCAGGCGAATTAGACCGGATGCTAGAACGTGCGTCGACGATGCAAGACCGTGAAGTGACGACCTTAATTTCAACTTTATTGGCGTTACTTGAACCGCTGATGTTGGTATTTATGGCGAGCATTGTACTGGTGATCGTGATTGCTGTGATGCTGCCAATCGTGAATATGAATAATATGATTTAAGACATTCTAACAATGATGTGAACAGAGATTTGTAACATGCAAGTGAAGACAAAAAATATGAAGCAACAAGGTTTTACTTTAATTGAAGTGATGGTGGTCATTGTCATTTTAGGTGTTTTGGCTGCGCTGATTGTACCGAACGTGATGGGCCGTGGTGAAAAAGCTAAAGTCGATACTACGGCCATTACTTTAAAAAGTGTCGCTGGCTCATTAGATCAATACAAAATGGATAATGGTAAATTCCCTTCAATGCAAGACGGTGGATTAAATGCTTTGATCACTAAACCTGAGTCTGCTAAAAACTGGTTGCCGGGTGGCTATATCAAAGGTGGCTATCCAAAAGACAGTTGGGACAATGACATTCAATATGTGATTCCAGGTTCTGAAGGCCGTCCTTATGATCTTTATTCATTTGGTGCGGATGGTCAGTCTGGCGGTGAAGAAAATGATGCTGATATTTACTATAAACACTAACTGAGAATAATTATATATTCAGTTTTAATGGAATTAATCACTTTACTTAATAGGATGTTTCAATATTGAGTAAAGTGATAATAAATCTTAATTATAAAATTAATATTAAGTTGTTGAATTTAATTTAAATTATATAATATAAAATATGTGATATTTATAATAAGAATTATTCCCAATTTTATTGATTACAATAATCGAAAAATATGAATAAATATAGGCTTTTCATTTAAATAAAACCGCGCATAATATCTTTTATGGTACTTTTTTAGCCATGGAGGATAGTATGAAAGCATTATTATTAACGGATGAAATTAACCAATTTCATTGGTCTATGCTGAAATCTGTTCTTTTGATTTTAAGTATTCTGCCGATCAGTCAAGGCATTGTGTATTTATGGCAAAGCACTGAGGGCAGTAGCCAAATTATGGTGGGCTTCTTTGCCATGAGCTTAATGAGTTCATTACTGGCTTTAAGTTTTTGGTCTGCATTAAAAGCGACTGTGGCAAATTTAAAACAAGAACATGCATCTGCCATCGAACAACTGGTTGTTCGTCTTTATCGATATATTCCAATGGTATCTTTAGCTGCCATGCTTTCCTATTTAGTTACGCAGTTATAACCCCAAAATTAACCTTCAAAACTGGAGCTTGTTCCAGTTTTTTTATGTCTCGTGTTAATGAACAGTTCGTAGCGTACATCAGTGCATACTTCTACATGGTACGCGCTCTAACATAACCTTGCTTTGTCCGTTTTGACGCATCGAATGTCTGTTTCACATATGGTCAGCCTGAATGAAATTTTTATAATCTTTAAATATCAGATCTTAGATAGTTAGATGAAGTACAACAAAGAAAAGAAAGAGGGAAAAATGCAACAGATCGATTGGCAAGATTTTTTGAAAGTTGAATTACGTGTGGGGAAAATTGTACAGGCGGAAGTCTTTGAGTAAGCACGTAAACCTGCGTACATTCTTTATGTGGATTTTGGAGAGGAACTGGGCATTAAAAAATCCAGTGCGCAAATTACACAGCTATATCAGCCGGAAAATCTATTGGGAAAATTGGTCGTTGCCGTCGTGAATTTTCCAAAAAAACAAATTGGGCCGATCCAGTCAGAGTGTTTGGTCACAGGTTTTCATAATGCAGAGGGGCATGTTGCTCTTTGTGTGCCTGATGCAGAGATTCCCCTAGGCACTAAGTTACTTTGAAAAAGTAAGGTGAGCTGGCACCCTGAAAGTTTATCAATAAAAAACCGAGCTTTGGCTCGGTTTTTTGATCTTTTGTAGCGGAATTAACGGCGTGATTTAAAAGAAATATCAACTTTACGCGGGCGATAAATCCAACCGAGAACCAATAACAAGAATGAGAAAATCAACACAGGCCAATCACTTAAGCGTGTGTAAAGTGTCTCGCCTTGCATGGCAGGTAAATCACCACGAAGTACCGCATCTTTATCCATCGGTGCTTGTTTCACAATGTGGCCATTATGATCAATAAAGGCGGTAATGCCGGTATTGGTTGCACGGATAAACCAACGGCCATTTTCTTTGGCACGCATTTGAACCATTTGTAGGTGCTGATGTGGGCTCGCTGTTCCAGTAAACCAAGCGTCATTGGAAATAGTCACTAGGTAGTCACTTTGACTGGCATTACGGCGCGTTAAGTTAGGATAAGCCACTTCATAGCAAATCGCTGCGCCTAAATCATGACCTTTAACATTCAAAGGATTTTGGTTGTTTGCGCCACGTGAAAAGCCACTCATCGACGGGTCATTTTGTAGGGCAGGTAGTACCCAACTTAACATCCCTGAAAGCGGAATGTATTCACCAAAGGGGACTAGACGTTGCTTCTTGTATAGACCAGAAGATTCATCACCAGTTGCCATGATGGTGTTGTAATACATAGGGTGTTGGTTTTGCTGTGATTCTGCCAAATCCCAATAGGGAATACCTGTCACCCAAGCCGTACCTGTTTTATTGGCTTGGATTTTCATCGCATCCAAAAACGGCTCAATATCGGTTTGGAACATTGGAATGGAGGATTCCGGCCAAACAATGACATCACGCCCCCATTCGGTCCGACTTAATGACGCATATTTCATTAAGGTTTGAGCTTGGTATTCTGTTAACCATTTTAAATCTTGTGGAATATTGCCTTGAATTAAGGAAACACTCAGCGGTTTTTCATTTTTAGGCTGAACAAATTGCAGTTGCGCTGCACCCCATGCACCGAGCAAAACAAGGGCAGAGGGAACAATCCAAAAGATGCGTTTACGCAGGATTTCAACCAAGGCGCAGGCCAATACAATGACCGCGAAAGATACCCCAAAGATCCCGAATAATGGCGCATAGCCATCGAGGAATCGTTCAGTAAAGGCATAACCTGCAAACAACCATGGAAAACCAGTAAAGACCCAAGTTTTACTCCACTCGAAAAACACCCAAAGTGGCGCAAAGGTCAGTGGTGTTTCTGGAAAGAAGCGGCGGTAGAGCCAACTCTGAACTGCGGTAAACAGCCCCATCACAATTGCCATAATGGCAATCATCAAAACACTGAGTGCTGAATTGGTATCACCATAGACATGGATCGAGGTATACAGCCAAAAAGCCCCGACAAACCATAAGCCAAAGCCATAAGCTAGACCAATGAAAAACGATTGTTTAGGGGTACGCTGACTTAAGCAGGCATACAGCAGGGCTGGAGATAAAATCGCCAACCACCAATAATGATAAGGTGCCAGCGACAAGCTGAATATGGCACCTGAAAATAATGCGATCAGCAAAGGATAGATGAAAGGTAGCTGTTTTTTTTGTTGTGAATGGTTTAGCAGCTTATCAAAGTAGGTTCTCATTTACGGACAGCTCGGATCAGATGAATGGTACGTGCATCTGCCTCCAAAATGGTAAACTCCCAGTTTTCAAGTTCAATCACTTGACCTTGTAAATCACTGACTAAGCCCATTTCTTGTAGCAGTAAGCCGCCCACAGTTTCTACTTCATCATCTGAAAAATCAGCATCTAAAAGATTGTTAAAGTGTTCAATTGGTGTAAGTGCTTGAACCAACCATGTATTTGCGCTCAGCGGGTCTTCATCTGGAATGATAAATTGAGCTTCTTCATCAACTTTGTCGTGTTCATCTTCAATTTCACCCACAATTTCTTCAAGAATATCTTCTAAAGTCACTAAACCTGAAGTTGTGCCATATTCATCAATCACTACAGCGATATGGGTTTGGGTATTTTTCAACATACGTAAAACTTGGTCAGAACGCGCGCTCTCGGGTACAAATAAGGGTTGACGCATTAATGCACGAATATCGACTTTGGTGGTCGGCTCTGTCAAAAATGGCAACAAATCTTTGGCCAACAAAATACCGACAACATTGTCTGGCTGGTCTGAGGAAAAGACTGGGAAACGTGAGTGTGCAGATTCAACAAGTACATGCAAAATATCTAATAGCTCATCATCTTCTTGTAAGCTGATCATCGCAGTACGGGGGGTCATAACCTCGCGGATTTTAGTTGCAGGTAAGTCGAGTACCCCTTCGAGCATGGCAACTGTATCGGGTTCTAAGAAGCGACGTGAATCTTGTACCAATTTCAACAGTTCGTCACGGGTTTCTGGTGCAGTGCCCAGCCATTTACGTAAGCCGCGCATGCCCCACGACGGGCCGGATTCCTCTTGCATGATCTTTCCTAAAGACTCTTAATATCTAATAAATGATGATTTTATCATACCGTAGAAAATACAGTTGTCTATTGTTAATGTTGATCTAGATGATGAGCGATCAAGTCATTTTAAGACGTTATCATCTGCATTTTTCAAGCTAACATTCGGTCGTCAGGATTATGCTAAAATAGCCTTAGATTTTAATACTGAGTTTTCTAATGTCTGAGCCTTCTGTGCCCCCATCAATTCAATTAAACACCCGTGGCTTACGTTGCCCTGAGCCTGTGATGATGTTGCATCAAGCCATTCGTAAATCAAAATCGGGCGATATTGTTGAGGTTTTTGCAACAGATAATTCGACCTCTTGGGATATTCCGAAATTTTGTATGCATTTAGGTCATGAGCTATTGCTTCAAGAAGAACGTCTTGATGAAAATGGAAATAAAGAATTTCATTATTTGGTTCAGAAAGGTTAATTTAAGAGATTGTAAAAAATAATAATTATTAAGATGTTACATTTTTATTAATAAAATAGGCTGGTCAAGTCTGATGGCTAGCCTATATCATTCGCAGCATAATTATACAAAGTTTAAAAAACAGACTTTTAAAATGTTAAATTCGATTGCTCTTATACTTGAAAAATTAGGCTTATCCGCCCAAAAACGTGCCATTCATGTGCAATTTTCCAACCCTGCGTTGAATGAAGAGCTTTTTATTCAACGTATTGATGGGGAGCATGTCTTAAACCAAGGCGTGCAAGCGACTTTGATTTGCCT